>CALDCK010000123.1 GCA_937937315.1 uncultured bacterium | reverse complement strand
GTCGCACCCTGCGCGTGCTCCTGCTCGGTCTTCTTCTGGATCTCCTCGAAGATCTTCGCGAGCTCGGCGCCCGCCTTCTTCACGCGCAGTCGCACCAGGCCGAGAGAGCTCCGATCGTCGAAGACCACGACGAGGATGATGCGGTTCGACACCAGGGTGATGTGGAGGTTGTCCCGCTGTCCCTGGTGATAGTGGACGGGGAAGTCCTCTTCACCCACCAGCTTCGCGAGGCCGCCGGTGGCGGCGATGCAGCCCGCGGTGAGCGAGGCGAGGCTCGTCGTGTCGATCCCACGCAGCTCGCCCGCCTCTCCGATCAGCTGGCCATTGCGGTCCACGACGAAGACGCCCTTCGCGTTGGCGTCGCGAACCAGTCGCTGGGCGACGGCGAGGATCTTCCGGAAGTCCTCGTCGTACATCACGAGCTGCGTGTCGCGCATCCGCAAAAGCCTCGGTAACTACTCGGATCGGAAGGGAATCCGGCTCGATTCTACTGCCGGTCACCGTCGGCCGGCAACTCGACTCCTGCACGATTCGGCGCCCCGGCGCCCGACCTTGAGGGATTGGGGCGGCGACGTCAATCGATCTCGCGGCGGTTCTCGATGCAGATGCCGACCGTCACGTGGTCGGCGTACTCGAGGTCTCCGCCGAGGGGCATTCCGTAGGCGATCCGGGTGAGGCGGACGCCAGTCGGACGCAGCCGGTCGGAGAGGAAGTGGGCGGTTGCGTCGCCTTCGGCATTGGGGTTCGTGGCGAGGACGACCTCCTCGATTCCTCCGGCCTGGACCCGTGCTTCGAGCTCGGCGACCCGGAGCTCGCCCGGGCCGACGCCGTCGATCGGCGCGAAGGCGCCGCCGAGTACGTGGTAGACGCCGTGGTAGCGGCCGCTCTTCTCGATGGCCACGAGGTCGGCGGGCTCCTCGACGACACATATGAGTCGGCGGTCGCGGCGCTCGTCCCGGCAGACCTCGCAGGGGGAGCGATCGGTGAGGTCGAAGCACTCCTCGCAGAGCACCGTCTCCTTCTTGACCCGGGCGATCGCGTCGGCGAGCTCCTCGACCCGCGCGTCGGTCGCGCCGAGCAGGTGGTAGGCGAGGCGCGCCGCCGACTTCTCGCCGATTCCGGGGAGCCGCTTCAGGCTCGTGACCAGGCGCTCGACGGCCGAGGCGTTTCGCATCGGGTCAGCGCGGCTCGTCGGATCCGGGGACCGGGAGGGTGAGCCCCGTCGAGGCCCGCTGCATCTCCTCCTGGATCATGCGCTGGGCGTTCGCCAGGGCCGCGTTCACCGCGGCCGCCGTCAGGTCCTGGATCATCGACGGGTCCGCCGTCTCGAGGAGCGACGGCTCGAACCGGATCTCGAGGATGCGCAGCGCGCCGCTCGCGACCACCGTCACCATCCCACCTCCCGCGCTGCCCTCGACGCGTCGGACCGCGAGCTCCCGCTGAAGCGACTGCAGCTTCGACTGGGCCTCGCGGGCTTTCTCGAGCAGGGCGCTCAGATCCGGCTGGCTCATCGCGCTCCTCCGAAGGGGAGGATCTCGACGATCTCGCCGTCCAGAACCTCCAGGGCGCGGGAGACGCCCGGGTCGTTGAGAGCCGCCTGACGGCGACGCCGCAGGTCGGTCTCGCCGTCCGAGGGCTGGGTGCTCGCAGCGGGCGCGCTCTCGTCGACGATCTCGACCCGGGTCGGCTCGTCGAAGAAGCGGGAGGCCAGGTCGGCGAGGGCATCGCCCTTCTCCCGCAGCCGCCCCGCCGCGAAGGTCGCGGGAACGCCGATGCGTAGGGCGTCGTCGGCGTGGGAGAGGATCCGCCCGTCCTCCAGCGCCGCATGGATGCCGCGGTTGGCCTCGCGCGTGAAGGCGCGCAATCGGTCGAAGACCGCCGCCGTGGGCGCGCCGTTGGGCGCGATCGCCGGCGGCGGTGAAGCCCCGACGGGTGCGACCTTCGCCCGGTGTCCGGCTCCGTTGGGTGCGACCTCCGCCCGGGGTCCGGCTCGGTTGGGTGCGACCTCTGCCTGGGGTGCGGCCCCGTCGGGTGCCGGGGGCGCGGCCGGCTTCGGAGTGTGCTTCGCGGCCGAGGGGGCCGCCGTCGGCACGCTCGGCGCCTCGGGAGCGGCACTCTGCGCGCTCCGGGGCCGGCTCGGACGATCCCCCGATCCGTTCGAGGGGGGGCCGCCGCCGGCAGCCGCCGGGCCGCCGGGTCCGCCCCCCCGCGCGAGATGCTGCTCGAGCTGCTCGAGGCGCTGGATCAGGCGCCCGACCTCGTCCGCGTCCGGAAGCGTTGCGATGCGCACCACCGCCATTTCGAGCACGGCGAAGGGCTGGGGTGCCCACGCCAGGTCCTCCTGCTCCTTGACCAGCGCGCGGAACATGCGGCGCAGCCGCGCCGCGTCGCTGCGCTCGGCCAGGGCACGCAGCTCCGCCACGTCCTCCGCGCTGGCCTCCACCAGCTCGTCGTGCTCCGGGGCGATGCGCAGGACGACCAGGTCGCGAAGGAGCCCTACGAGGTGCTCGCCCAGGCGCTTCGCATCGGCGCCGCTGGCGCCGGCCGCGGCGCAGGCGGCCAGGGCGGCTGCTGCGTCGCGGTCCACGACCGCCTCGAGGATCGCCAGCAGCTGGCGCCGATCGATCAGGTCGAGAACCTCGGTCACGGTGCCGTCGTCGATCTTGGCTCCGCCGTAGGAGATGACCTGATCGAGCAGCGTCTGGGCGTCGCGCATCGATCCGTCCGCTTCCCGCGCGATCGCGAGCAGGCTGGCCGGCGAGATCTTCACCTTCTCGGCCTTCGAGATCGTGGTCAGTCGGTCGACGATCTCGCTGGCGGCGATGCGGCGCAGGTCGTAGCGCTGGCAGCGGGACACCACGGTGAAGGGGATCTTCTCCGGGTTCGTCGTGGCGAATACGAAGAGGCTCCGGGGAGGCGGCTCCTCCAGGGTCTTCAACAGCGCGTTGAAGGCCGCCGTCGAGAGCATGTGGACCTCGTCGACGACGAAGATCCGGTACTTGCCCGGCGCGGCGGCGTAGCGGATTGCGGCGATGAGCTCGCGGACGTCGTCGACGCTGGTGCGGCTCGCCGCGTCGATCTCCTGGACGTCCGTCGAGGTCCCGCCCGAGATCTCCAGGCAGGGCGGACACTCGCCGCAGGGCGCGTCCGTGGGGCCCTTGTCGCAGTTCAGGCAGCGCGCGAGGATGCGTGCCAGGGTGGTCTTGCCGACGCCGCGGGGGCCGGTGAGCAGGATGGCGTGGGGAACCCGGTCGCCGCGTATGGCGTTGCGCAGCGGCGTCGTGACGTGGGCCTGGCCCGTGACGTCGTCGAAGCCCTGGGGACGCCACTTTCGCGCCAGTACCTGGTAGGTCATGGGGGAGACCCGTCCTCGGAGAACGCCGGAGTCGAGGTCGCTCCGCGATCGGCCCGGCGCCGCCCGCGATCCGCTTCCCTCTCCGACGGCCGCTGCCGCGACCCGGGATCGCAGGGCACCCCCGTCCGCAATCGAAACCCTGCTACCGCTGCTTCCTTCCGGATCTGACGGAGTTCACGGGGCACGTATTCGGTCGGGACCCTGCGATCGCGGCTCGTACCAGGGCTCGCGGCGCAATCTACCGGTGGCCCCGGGGGCGGTCAAATCGGCCGCCCCCGGGCGATCCGCGAGAGCGCGCTGGCGGCCTCATCCGGCGTTCCTACCCGGCGGAGGTCCCCGGGCGACGATCTGCGGCGCCCGAGGGGTCAGCCGACCTCGCGCGCGTCGAAGCGCTGCCAGCACCAGTCCTCCGACCAGGCTGATTCGGGCAGCCCGGCCTTGCGCAGGAGGTTGGCGACGAAGGCCTTCGGATCGGGAAGCTGGCGCCAGACGGCGGGCAGGAAGGTGGCGCTCCGGCCGTCCCCGCGGAGCACGAGCCCGTCCACTCCCGGCCGGATCGCGCCCAGGAGTGCGGCCTCGGAGTCGACCCGGAGCGGCTCCAGGGGGCTCAGGATCGACACGGAGACGGCGAGGTCCGCCAGCTCCGGTGCTCGAACGAAGTGGAAGCGGGGGTCCTCGAAGGCTGCCCGGTAGGCGTTGCGCGCGGTCTCCACGACCAGGGGTGCTCCGGCCTCCAGGCTGCCGACGCAGCCCCGGAGCTTCTCCCGGGCGTGGAGCGTGACGAAGCAGGCGCGGGGCTCGCGCAGGGTGGGGTCGAAGGCGCGCGGCTCGACCGTCAGGGCCGTGCCGTGCTCGACGCCGTGGGCGATGGAGTCTCGGGCGACCTCGAGCAGCTGCGCGTCCGGGCCTTCCGCCGCCTCCCTTCGTCCGGGACCCGTGTCACGCCAGGACATAGGCCCCATAGCCCACGACCCGATCGCGCGATCCGGCGGTGTCCCCGGAGCTGCGCAGGTCGAGGGTGCGAGCGCCCAGCCCGTGGCGGCGAGCCGCGACGAGCAGTCCCCGCACCGCGGCGCCCCCGCAGGCCTGATCCGTGTCGATGGCCTCGGGGCGCAGCGCCTCGATCGCTCGCGAGGTGCGGGCGTCGATCTCCCGGGCGCTCTCGTAGTCGAGGTAGTGGCTCAGGTCCGAGCTCACGACCAGGAGTGTCTCGTCGCCGCCCCACACGGCTTCGAGGACCTCGGCCACCTCGGTATCGCGGGCGTCTCCCACGGTCAGGGGCACGAGGGAGAAGTCCCCGAGCGCGCGCTGGAGGAAGGGCAGCTGCACCTCGAGGCTGTGCTCCCGGTCGTGGGCCGCATCGTTGGCCTCGACCTGGGGGAGCTGCAGCAGGGCATCGAGGGTCCGACGGTCGAGAGGGACCTCGCCCAGCGGCGTGGCAAAGGCGCGCCCAGTGGGAGCCGCCAGGCCGCGAAGGTAGACCCGGTGGGAAGGCCCCAGGATCACGACCCGCGAGACGGCGTCGCGCAGCCCCTCGATGGCGCGATAGGCGCTGCCCGCCACGGGCCCCGAGTACACGTAGCCGGCATGGGGCGCGATGAGCGCCTTCGGCCGGCTGCCCGCTTCCGGCGGAGCCGCCGCCGCCAGGCACCGGAGCACACTCTCCTCGAGTGCGGCCGGCACTCCGGGATAGAACTGCCCCGCAACGGCGGGCGCGCGCACATCCTCGCGACCCATCCCACAAGCCTCGGCGCAATCGGGGTCGGGTCAAGGCCCGGCGCCCGGGCCGGGTTGACCGGCGCGCCGCGGGCCGCATGCTTTGAGGTGATGGTGGGTGTATCTGCGGAATCAGTGGTTTCGACCCGGTACTGGCGACGCGTGGGAGACGCGGTTCAGTGCGATGTCTGTCCGCGGAAGTGCCGACTGCACGAGGGACAGCGGGGACTGTGCTTCGTCCGCGCTCGGGAGGGCGGCGAGGTCGTGCTCACGACCTTCGGTCGGTCGAGCGGCTACTGCATCGATCCCATCGAGAAGAAGCCCCTGCATCACTTCCTGCCCGGCACGCCGGTGCTGTCCTTCGGGACCGCGGGCTGCAATCTGACCTGTCGCTTCTGTCAGAACTGGGACATCAGCAAGTCTCGTGAGGTCGACACGCTCTGCGACGAGGCGCCGCCGGCGCACATCGCGGCAGCCGCCCGATCCCTGGGCTGCCGCAGCGTGGCCTTCACCTACAACGACCCGGTGATCTTCCTCGAGTACGCCGTCGAGACGGCGAAGGCCTGCCACGCCGAGGGCGTGCGAACCGTCGCCGTCACGGCCGGCTACGTCTGCCCCGAGCCGCGCGAGGAGCTCTTCCGACACATGGACGCGGTGAACGTGGACCTGAAGGCCTTCAGCGAGGACTTCTATCGGCGCATGTGCACGGCGGAGCTGGC
>CALDCK010000122.1 GCA_937937315.1 uncultured bacterium | reverse complement strand
CAGGGCGCGCCGCAGTAGCAGCAGAAGACCTCCTCCCCCTTCTTCTCGTCGCCGGCGAGGGGGAAGTCTGCGTTGCAAACGGGGCAGCTGAGGTCTCGAAGCGCCACTCCGATCGCTTCGGACGTCCGCAGCGCTGCCTTTACTCCGTGGCTCCCGCGGCGGGCTCGAAGGAGGTGACGCGCTGCCAGCCCGGTGTGGACCAGCTGCGCCCGTCTGCGTCGAGGAGCAGCGCCTCGCAGTCGGGGCTGGACGCGACCAGCGCGATGCCCGCCTCCTCCCCGAGGATCAGCAGCGCCTTGCTGAGCACCTCGGCGAGGGCGGCATCTCGCGCCACCACCACCGCCTCGCGCGCGCGGGTGAGGGGCCAGCCGCTGCGCGGATCGAGGACATGACCGAAGCGGCGCCCTCGGATCTCCGACCACTGGCCGAGGCTCCCGGAGACCGACAGGGCGAGGTCACGCAGCGCGACGATCCCGGCGAAGCCGCCGTCGGGCGAGCGCACCAGCAATCGCCAGCCCTCGCCGTCGGGCGGAGCTCCGATCGCCCAGACGCTGCTCTGGCCGAAGGAGAGCAGCGCGCTCGACACGCCTTCGTCGCGCAGCAACGGCAGCATGCGATCGAGGGCGAAGCCCTTGGCGATCCCACCGAGGTCGATCGACGCGCCGGCTTCGAGCGCGACCCGATCCCCCGGACCGACGCGCACCCGGGAAGGCCCGACACGGGCCCGCGCCTCGGCGAGCTCGGCGTCGGTGGGGAGGGAATCGCGCTCGGCGGCGCGGGTCCAGACCGCGACGAGGGGTCCCACGGTGACGTCGAAGCTGCCGCGGCTGCGGGACGCGTACTCGAGCGACCTCCTCACCAGCTCGGCGACTTCCGGGGCCACGGCCACTGGGTCACCCCCGGCGGCCGCGTTGACCCGGCTCACATCGCTGTCCGGACGGTGGCGGCTGAGGAGCCGATCGAGACGGGCGGCGGTCTCGAAGAGGCCCTCGCCGGCGCGATCGAGAGCCGCCGCGTCGGGGCCGTGGAGGGTGACCTCGAGCACCGTCCCCATTGCGTAGCGGCCATCGAGGAGCGCGTGCGGTGGCGCGGCCGGGGCCGACGCGCAGCCCGCTGCGGCGAGGGCCATCGCGGCGAGGGCCCGACGACGCCGCGAGGTCAAGTCCCGGGCCGGTCGCCGGTCTCCGCGTAGCTGCGCTGTGAGCCGGAGAACACCGACCAGAGCGAGATCCCCACCAGGGTGGCGAGACTCCCCTGGAGGAGCAGGAATCCGGCGATCTTCGCGTAGGCGAACCCGGGGTGGGCGAAGCGAACGAGCCAGCCCGCTCCCTCATCGAGGAAGCCCGAGAGGAAGGGTACGGCGATGAGCCAGGCCTTCGTGGTCGGACGCAGCGGCACGAAGAGCATGAGATGGGTCAGCACCAGCAGGAGCATGCCCATCGCGAAGAGGTGGAAGTGGGAGACCTCGAGCAGTCCCTGGTAGCTGCGGGGGGAAAGGAAGAGCTCCTCGTTTCCGCGGTAGTAGGCGACGACCGACGCGTAGTCGAGGCCCATCTTCTGGAAGTAGAGCAGCGCGTTGGTGAGCCACAGGGCCGCCACGTAGAGCGCATAGAGCGCCACGATCGTCTGGAGCAGACGATTCCGATTCCACTCGCCGGTAATGACGAAGCGCAAGCTCAGTGCCCGTTCTGGAGCACGACCTCGTAGAGCGCCAGCGCACGGCGTACGCCGCGCGTCGTCGCTCGTGCCGAGAGCGTCGCACCGACGATGCCGTGGACGTCGCGACCGACGCGCATCGGCTGCGAGAGCGTCTTCTCCTCGAACTGGTCGTACCAGCGCGCCGAGGGCATGTACTCGAGGGGCTCGTGGAACGCGAGCACCCGGAGCCGCTGAACCGTCCCCTCGGGCGAGAGCACGACCAGGAAGGCCTCCGGAAGCGTCCGCACATTGTGCACGTCGATCAACGCATAGCCCAACAGCCGGTCGTCCTTGAAGCCACGGTAGATGCGCACCAGCCGGGATTCGAGCTCGCTGTGCGCCATCGACTGGATGCGGGTCGCCTGGGACTCGTCGAGAACGACCGTCTCGTCCTCGATCCGATCGGCATCCGGGAAGGCGAGCTCGATCGCCTCGCGTCGGCTGTGGAAGACCTTCGCCTCCGCGGTGAGCGGAGGCAGGGCCAGCGCGAGTCCGAGCAGCAGCGCGCACCCCGTGGTTCTAGAAGACCAGACCGAATCCTGCATTGACCTCGTCACCCAGTGCGCCGCGATCGGGGCGGCGGTTGCGGTAGTCCAGCTTGAGCACGACGTTCCGGATGGGCTGGTAGTGGAGCCCGACCGTGATCGTCTGCACCTCCTGGCCGCCGTCGGCGGAGAAGCCCGACGGCATGCTGTTCTGCGTGTCCACGTACTCGTAACGGAAGAAGGGCTCGAGGGTCTGGTCGGTCTCCGGAGCGACCCACTGCAACACCTCGTAGGCGATCTCTCCGTAGACGCCGAGCATCTCCTTCGCGACGGCCTCTCCCGGGTCGAGCTCGCCGATCCCCCCGGCGGCCTCGGGCCCGAGGGCAAGACTGAGCTCCCGGGCGTCGTCGACATGGGCCATGGTGAAGAGCCCGCGCACGTGCAGCCCGTGGGTACGCAGCTGACCGTGCACCTCCCAGATCGTGGTGAGCGCGTCGGGCAGGTCGACGTCGCTTCCGCCCACGGTGAAGTCCTGGTCCTGGCCCGAGTTACCCACGTACACGGAGCCCCCCAGGACGAGCTCCGGGAAGAGATTCCAGTCGAGGCGCCCCACGAAGGCCAGGTCCTCGGCGAGGGCGCGATTGCCCTTCTGTCGTCCGCCGCGCAGGCCCGATGAGGTGAAGCCCTTCGCATTGAAGCCGTTCACCACGAAGAGCTCGTAGTCGACCTGCTGCGCGAGGTTGCCGAAGAGGCCGACGCCGTTCTCGCGCCAGGTCGTAGGCAGGATGCGCCGCTCCGCGTCGGGTCTGTGCGTCCCGTAGTAGAAGGGCGGCTCGTGAATCTCGTTCAGGAAGCCCATGGGGATGAGGACGAGCCCCACCCGGGTGTTGAGCTCCGGCGCCAGCAGGAAGTCGAGGGCCGCAAACTCGACCGACACGCTGCCGTCGCCCGAGGTCTCGGTCGAGCTCGTCGTGGCGTGCTCGAACTCGACCTCCATGTTGTAGAGAATGCGGTCCGTGAACTTGTAGCCGGCGTAGAGAACGCTGCGGAGCATGTCCGCGCGGTTCTTCGCACCGGAGTCCCGCTTGTCGTCCACGATCGCCGTGTAGAGGCCTTCGGCGTAGCCCCCGATCGACAGGCCCTGACCCAGGCCATAGACCTTCGATGCAGCGGGCCCCAGGCCGTAGGCGCTCTCGAGCTCCCCCGACCCCTCGGGCACGGCGATGTCCGAACGCGTCCGCTCGAGCTCCTCGGTGAGCACATCGAGCTTCCGCTCTAGGGCGCGGATCCGGTCCTCCTGCGCTCGCTCCTCGTCGGTCTCCGCTGCCGCGGGGATCGCCCACGCGCAGCACACCACCACCAGGGCGGTCCAGCAGGTCTCTCTCCAGGTCATCGAGCCCACTCCCTCTCCTCTCGCGACTCGCGCGGAGAAGTCGGGGCTCGGGGTTCTGGACCGCTGGCCTCAAGCTGTTTCGGTTCTCGGGGGATCTCATCCGGTGTCCCGCACCGGCCGCGGTCGTGCAGGAGCGCTCCGCAGCGGGGTGGGGGTCTCCTCCAACGCCACGACGAGGGTGCGCTTGCAGCGGCGGCACTTGAGCTCGACGCCGCCCGGAACGACGCGTGCCACCAGGCTCCCGCATACGCACCGACAGTCGCCGGGCTCGGTGGCGCGCAGCGGCTGGGGCGCCGTCACGAGCGGATCCGAGGCATGGAGTGAGGAGGAGTGGTCATGGAGTGAGGAGGAGTGGTCATGGAGGGGAGAATGAAATTGAAAATCACATTCATTTTCAGTGAGGCGGAGCTTACCGGGAGCGCCTCGTCCGTGTCAACGAGGCAGTAGGGCTCGTGGCGGGCCCGAATCCCGGCCGAGACGCTTGCCCCGGGGGGACATTTGCGCCGGGGGGCTGCTGGGAGCTCAGGAGTCGGAGTGCCGACTGGTCTGGCACTCGGCGCAGTGGCCGTAGAGCTCATGGCGGTGCCGCAGGACCCGGAAGCCGTAGGAGGCGGCAATCCTGTTCTGGGCCGACTCGATCATCTCGCACTCGAACTCGATGATCTTCCCGCAGCGGGTGCAGACCAGGTGGTCGTGGTGCTCGTGGGCGATCTCGTAGCGGGCGGTTCCGTCGAAGTTGTGCTCGTGGGCGAGGCCCGCCTCGCACAGGAGCTTCATCGTCCGATAGACGGTCGTGTACCCGATCTGGGCGTGCCGCGAGCGCACCGCCTGATACAGATCCTCGCTGGTGATGTGACCCTTCGCCTCGAGGAACACGTCCAGGATGGCCTCGCGCTGCTTCGTGTGCTTCAGGCTGTGTTCTTCGAGGTAGCGAGCGAGGGCCCGCTGCTCGACCTCGTGCGCCATGGCCCGACGGTAATGGAGGCCCCGTACCCGGGCAACGCGGCGTCCGGTCCGCCCCCCACCGACGGGGATCCCCGCGGGCCCGATTGAAGCGGCGCAGCCGCCATGGTATTCGTCTCGCTACGAGGATCTTCGATGATGGTGACCCAGTTCGAGATCAGCGCCGTAATCCCGGCGAAGGAAGCTCGCATCCGTCACTGATCATTCCGAGCCCGATTCGGAACCACCGGAGGCCACGGACGCGAGACGCGACCGTGGCCTCCGGTGCATTCAGGCGATGGCTCGGGCAAGGCCCGAGCGCGACGGAGCTCCTCACATGCCCTCCTCCACCCAGGCCACCCCCCTGCCGTCCCGGCGGCCGCGGGGAGGTGTGCGTGAGGTCTTCGAGCTCGCCTATCCCGTCGTCCTGACCCAGATGTCGGCGACCGCCATGGGTGTGGTCGACTCGGCCATGGTGGGGAGGCTCGGACCCACGCCCCTGGCAGCGGTGGGCTTCGCCGGCGTGTGGCTCTGGACGGTCTTCTCCTTCTTCTTCGGCACCGCGAGCGGCGTCCAGACCTTCGTCGCCCAGGCCGACGGCGCCGAGCGACAGGGGGAGTGTGGCGGCTGGGCCTGGCAGGGCATCTGGGCGATCGCCCCGATCTCGATCCTCGCGGTGCTGCTGCTGCTCTTCACGACCCGTCCCCTCATCGCACTGCTCGGACCGTCGCCCGACCTCCAGGCCGACGCGGTCGCCTACGTCGACATGAGGCTCCCCGGCGAGCTCGGCATGGTGCTGACCATGCTGCTCACCTCCTTCTTCCGCGGCTACGGCGACACGCGGACACCGCTCTACGCAACCCTCGCCGCCAACGGCGTGAACGTCGTGCTCGACTACGGCCTCATCTTCGGCGAGCTCGGGTTGCCGCGCTGGGGCGTCGCCGGCGCCGGCGCCGCCACCGCCGTGGGCGAGTGGTTCGGCTGCATCCTGCTCTTCGTGGCCTTCCGGCGCCGCGCCGTTCGCGAGCGCTTCCAGACCGACGCCGTGGCTCCGAGCCGCGATGCAATCCGTCGCTTCCTGCACGTCGGCGCACCGATCGGCGGGCAGTGGTGCCTGGGCATGACCTCCTTCGCCATGTTCACCACCCTGGTCGCCCGGATGGGCGACGCTTCGATGGCGGCGAGCCAGGCCTTCGTGATGCTCCTCTCCCTCTCCTTCATGCAGGCGGTCGGTGTCTCGGCGGCCGCGGCGACCCGGGTGGGGCGCTATATCGGCGCCGAGGATATGGACTCCGCCGAGCGCAGCTTCCGCTCCTCCCTCGTGCTAGGGGCGATCCTCGCGGGCATCGTCGGCGCGCTCTTCGTCGCCATTCCGGGGCCGTTGCTGCGAATCTTCACCGACGACCCGTCGGTCGTGGAGCTCGGGGTCTCGCTGCTGGCTCTCGGCGCGCTATTCCAGCTCTTCGACGCCGGGGGCATCATCAGCGAGGGCGCCCTGCGCGGCGCGGGCGATACACGCTGGCCCTTCGTCGCCCACAGCATCCTCGGCTGGTTCTTCTTCGTCCCCCTCGCGTACGTGCTCGGCGTCGTCCTCGACGGGGGGCTGCGGGGAGCCTGGCTCGGCGGACTCGTCTACGTCATCGTGCTGTCGACGGTGCTGGTCGGGCGCTTCCGCTCAGGCGCCTGGCGAAGCGTCCGGATCTGAGACCGGGCTCGTCAGTCCCCGGCCGGCGCGGCGCCTTCGAGGTCGAGCTGGGCCACCACCGGGAGGTGGTCGGACGCGCGCTTCGCCGCGCGGCTGGCGTGGACGTCGATCTCCGAGATGCTGGCGCCCCGGGCGTAGATCCGGTCAAGGGCCAGCATCGGACCGGCCGCGGGAAAGGACGCGGGCCAGGCCTCGTTGTGGTGGGTGTCCAGCTCCTCGTCGAGCGCGCGCGTCGCACGGCACTTCCGCCAGGCGTTCATGTCCCCCATGATCACGGTGGGCGTCTCGCGCAGACGGGGATGCTCGAGCAGCGACCTCACCTGTCGGTGACGCGTGCGGTCGGCCAGGGCCAGGTGGGTGGAGACGACGTCGAGCGCGCCGGAGCCTTCGCGAAGCTGCACGGCGATGGCGACGCGCTTCTCGAGTCGGCTGAAGGAGAGGTCGAGCATCGACACGCCCGCGATCGGCCAGCGGGAAAGGATGGCATTGCCGATCTCGCCGCGCTTGTGCACGCGGGTCGTCGCGAAGGTCACGTGGAGACCGAGCGCCTCGGCGAGGCGTTCGAGGGGATCCTGGCCGCCGAAGGGCCGCAACACTTCCTGGAGGGCGATCAGATCGGCGTCGAGCTCCGAGATCACGAAGCCCGCGCGAGCCGGGTCGGGGCGACTGCGTCCGTTGAGCCCGGTCCAGCGGTGCACGTTGTAGGTGGCGACGACGATGCGGCCCGCCAGGGGGCGCATCGGCCGGGCCTGGCTCGGCGCGCGCAATAGCGACAGGTGAGGCGTGCCCGTTACGCCCCGCGACGCGCGCTTTTCCGCCGCCTTCGTGCGGCGGCGCGCCTCGCGAGCCGCACCGCGTTCGGTGGTTCGTCGCACGGCCATGCCGGATTGCCTGTCACTCCCCTCCGGGCGGTGCTCGCCCGGTCGCCCTAACATAGCGGGCGCCTCCATCCCCGGGGTGAAGCGCCCCCAAACCCCCCGAGCCCCCCCGCGGGCGCGCAACCTCGCGCGCAATCACGCGTCGTCCTGTGGCTTTGCGAACTTGAGCACAAGCCGCACGCGGAGAGGGCCGATACGCTTTGAGGAACGATGGCCCGCTCCAAGCCCACACCGCTGAAGACCCTGCTCGACTCGCCCCGCGTGCGCGAGGCCGCCCGTGCCCTGATCGAAGCCGTGCACGAGGAGACCCAGGAGCGCGAGCTCGCGCCGAAGGCCTACGACCGCGCCCTCCGCGAGGTTGCGCGAATGCGCGGGCGACCTCTCTTCCATCCGGCGATCGCCAGCGGCTACGGCCAGGGCGCGCGCGTGCGCCTCGCCAACGGCCACACCCTGCTCGACTTCGCCAGCGGCATCGGCACCTACGGCTTCGGCCACGGCGATCCGGGGCTGCTCGAGGCGGCGGTCGTGGCGGCGGCGGGCGACACCGTCTTCCAGGGACATCTACTGCCGGGAGTCGAGTACCACCGCCTCTCGCGCGCACTCCTGCGCCACGCCGGCCCCCACCTGAAGCACGTCTGGCTCTCGGTGTCCGGCGCGGATGCGAACGAGAACGCGCTCAAGATGATCTACCAGAAGCACGCTCCGGCGGAGAAGATCATCGCCTTCGAGCGCGCCTTCGCCGGTCGCACGATCGCGATGGCCGAGATCACCGACAAGCCGGCCTTCCGCAAGGGCCTCCCCCTGCGCGGCTCCACCCTCTACGTGCCCTTCTTCGACCCGAACGATCCCGAGAGCATCTCGAAGAGCCTCGCGGCTCTCGACGCCCACCTCAGCCGCTACCCGGGCCAGGTGGCCGGAATGCTCTTCGAGCTCGTCCAGGGAGAGGGGGGCTTCCACACCGCGCCCACCGAGTTCTTCGCCGCCCTGATGAACCGCTGTCGCGAGGCGAACGTCTCCGTGTGGGTAGACGAGGTCCAGACCTTCGCCCGCACCGGCGAGCTCTTCGCCTTCAAGACCTTCGGACTCGAAGAGCTGGTCGACGTCGTGACCCTCGGCAAGACACTCCAGGGCAGCGCAGTGCTCTTCCGGCGCGAGCTCAACCCGAAGCCCGGTCTGGTGGCCGGGACCTTCGCCGGCTCGACCGTCGGGATGGCCGTCGGCGCAGCGATCCTCGATCGCCTCGAGAACGACGGCTACCTGGGTCGCGACGGTCGGATCGCAGTGCTCGGGCGACGCGTCGAGCGACGTCTGGAGTCGCTGCGGCGCCGCATGCCCCGAGCCGTAGGACCGCGCTCCGGCGTCGGTGCCATGCAGGCCTTCGTTCCCTTCGACGGCTCGACCGAGGTCGTGACGACGATCCTGAAGGCCGCCTTCGAGGAAGGGCTCCTCGCCCACAGCGCAGGCTCGAACCCGACGAAGATCCGCTTCCTCCTTCCGGTCAACACGACCGACGAGGAGCTCGAGACGGGCTTCACCATGCTCGAGAAGGCGATGCGCCGCGTCGGCGAGGACTGCGGACTGCCGTGCTGATCCTACGACCGGTCGAGGCATCCGACCTCGATGCGCTCGTCTCCCTGGCCGACCAGCTCGACTCGATGAACCTGCCCGCAGATCGGGACTTCCTCGCCGAACGCATCTCGCGCTCAGAGCGCTCCTTCGCGGGAACCCTCGAAGACTGGCGCGAAGGCGTCTACGTCTTCGTGCTCGTGGACACCGACGCCGGGCGCTGCATCGGGACCTCGACGATCATCGCCAAGCTGGGCCGCCACGACGCCCCCTACTTCTGGCTGGCCGTGACCAGCGAGGAGCGGCGCAGCAGCGAGCTCGGACGGCGCTTCGTCCACACGAAGCTCCAGCTGCGCTCGACCGAAGACGGACCCACGGAGATCGGCGGCCTGATCCTCGACCCCTCCTACCGGCGTCACAAGGAGAAGTGCGGCAAGGCCCTCTCGACCGTGCGCTTCGCCTACATCTCCCTGCACCCGGAGCGCTTCGAGCGGGAGGTCATCGCCGAGATGCTCTCCCCCTTCGAGGAGACCGGCGCGAACCTGCTCTGGGACGCCTTCGGCGCGAAGTTCACCGGGCTGCCCTACCGGGAGGCGGACCATCTCTCCTCGCGCAAGAAGCAGTGGATCGCGGATCTCTTCCCCCGCGACCCGGTCTACGCGACGCTCTTCCCCGAGGCGGTTCAGGCGGTGATCGGCAAGCCGAACGAGACCGCCGTGGCGGCGCTGCGGATCCTCGAGAAGATCGGTTTCCGCTACCTGAGCCAGGTGGACCCCTTCGACGGCGGCCCCTATTACGGCGCCGCTCGCGATGCCATCACCTGCGTGCGCGAACGTCGCCAGCTCGTGCTGCCGGGGCGACCCGCTCCCGCCGGCCCCCCGGACGGACCGCTCGCCCTCGTCTCCGCCGACGGCCGCCTCGGCTTCCGCGCGACCGTCGTCCCCGCCGCCCCCGACGGCGCGCCCTTCGTGTCGCAGGAATGCCGCGATGCCCTGGGCGTCGGCGCCGGAGACCGCGTGAGCGTGACCCCGCTGCCGTGAGCGACGTCCTGCGCAGCCTTTCGCCGGCGGATCCCGACGACGAGGTCGGCGCGTTCGAGATCGCGGACGCCGAGGCCGTGGAGCGCGCCGTGGCCCGGGCTCGCGAGGCCTTCCCCGCCTGGCGCGATGCCGGCTTCGAAGCCCGCGCCGACGTCGCGCGCCGCTTCGCGAAGATCGCGAAGGAACGGGTGAACGAGCTGGCGTCCCTGATCGCGCGGGAGGTCGGCAAGGCTCTCTGGGACGCCCGGGCCGAGGCGAGCCTGCTCGCGTCGAAGGTGGACGTCACCCTCGGTGACGGCATGCACTACGTGGCGCCCATCACCCCCGCACCGGGCCAGCGCGCCACCTTCCGCCCCCGCGGCGTCCTGGCCGTCTACGGCCCCTTCAACTTTCCCGCCCATCTCCCGAACGGTCACATCGCTCCGGCGTTGATCACGGGCAACAGCGTCGTCTTCAAGCCGAGCGACCTCACGCCGGCAACCGGCGCCTGGATGGTGGAGTGCTGGCGCGAGGCAGGGCTCCCGGAGGGCGTGCTCGAGGTCGTCCAGGGCCGGGCCGAGACGGGGCAGAGCCTGGCGGTCCATCCCCAGGTGGACGGCATCCTCTTCACCGGCTCCTACGCCACCGGGCGTGCGATCCGCGAGGCCACCCTCGATCAGCCCTGGAAGATCCTCGCCCTCGAGCTCGGTGGGAGCAACCCCCTGATCGTCTGCGCCGATGCGGACCTCGATCTCGCCGTCGCCGAGGCCGCGACCTCGATCGCGGTCACGACCGGGCAGCGCTGCACCTGCGCGCGGCGTCTGTTCGTGGAGCGGGGGATCGAGGCGGAGTTCACCGATCGTCTCGAACGCCTGCTCTCGGCGCTGCGCATCGGACCGCCCCAGGAGGCTGGAGTGTTCATGGGCCCTCTGGCCTCCCTGGCCGCCCACGAGCGACTCGAGCGAGCGCGTCAGGTCGCGGTGGAGGCCGGCGGAGAGCGCATCCCCGTGGCGCAGCCCGAGCTTCCGCCTCCCTACACCGGTGCCGGCCTGGTGCGGTTCGCAGAGACGACCCAGACCCACCCGGTGCAGCGCGACGAGACCTTCGGCCCCGAGGCCGCCCTCTACCCGGTGAACGACCTCGACCACGCGATCGCCGCGGCCAACGACTCGGACTACGGCCTCGCCGCCGCCGTGATCACTCGCGACCGGGCGCGCTACGAGCACTGCGTGGGGCGAGTGCGCACCGGCATCCTCAACTGGAACAAGGGAACCGTCGGCGCCAGCGGCCGCCTTCCCTTCGGAGGAACGGGCCGAAGCGGCAACGACCGCCCCGCCGGCGTCACCGCCACCCTCTACTGCACCGTCCCCCAGGCCCACCTGGAGAGCGACGCCCCCTTCGACCCCACCACCCTCCCCCCCGGCATGCCCCGCCCGTGACGAGCGCACAGCGCCCGCCGGCCAACGGACCCGAATCGAGCAACCCCCTCGACCGTGCAAGCAAGGCCGAAGGCCGAAGCGCGCAGCGCGGCGGAGCCGCGCGTAGAACCATCATGATGGGC
>CALDCK010000121.1 GCA_937937315.1 uncultured bacterium | reverse complement strand
GCTCTACCTCCGCTTCAGCCGCGGGCGGACCCACCGGCTCGGCCTCGAGGAGCAGGGGCAGTTCGGCGAGATGATCAAGTGGGTCAACCAGGGGCTCGGCGGGATCAAGGAGACGAAGGTCCTCGGCATCGAGCCGTACTTCCTCGACAACTACACGAAGGGCGCGATCCGGTACACGCGGGCCCGGCGAATCATCCAGACGCTCAACGAGATTCCCCGGCTCTTCTTCGAGACGATCGCCATCGGCGGGATGCTCATCGTGATCGTGGCGATCCTCGCGCAGGGGCGCGAGATCGGCTCGATCATCCCGACGCTGGCGCTCTTTGCCGCCGCGGCGTTCCGGCTGATGCCCGCGATGTCGCGCATCGCCCGCTCCGCCAACCTCATCAAGCACTTTCGCCCGTCCTTCGACGTGGTGCACAGCGACCTCGATCTTCTCCGGCAGGCGCCCGAGGTCAGCGAGGCGAAGGAACCGGCGGGCGAGGCGTTTCCGTTCGCGGACCGGATCGAGATCGACGGCCTGACGTTCCGCTACTCGCCCGAGGGCGAGCCCGTCCTCAAGGGCGTCTCTCTCGCGGTCGAGAAGGAGCAGTCCGTCGCGTTCGTCGGGCGGTCCGGAGCGGGGAAGACCACCATCGTCGACATCCTGCTCGGGCTCTTCCCGCCGGACGCCGGACGTGTGCTGGTGGACGGACGAGACATCCGCGAGGACCTCGCGGCCTGGCGGAGGAGCTTCGGCTACATCCCGCAGGCGATCTACCTGACGGACGACACGATCCGGCGCAACGTGGCGTTCGGGATCCCGGACGACCGGATCGACGACGAGGCGGTGTGGAACGCGCTTCGGAGCGCCCGGCTCGACGCATTCGTGCACGACCTGCCCGCGGGGCTGGAAACGTCCGTCGGAGAGACCGGCGTGCGCCTGTCCGGCGGCCAGCGGCAACGGATCGGCATCGCGCGGGCGCTGTACCACGACCCCCTTATCCTGGTCCTCGACGAGGCCACCTCCGCCCTGGACCACGAGACCGAGAAGGAAGTCAACGAGACCGTGAGAGGCGTGATGAGCGGCAAGACGGTCATCGTCATCGCCCACCGGCTCAGCACCGTGGCGCACTGCGACGTCGTCTTCTTCCTGAAGGACGGCCGGGTCGAGGACCAGGGCCCCTTCGAGGACCTGGCGGAGCGGTCGGGAGACTTCCAGCGGATGGCGGGCCTGAGCGGGTGAGCATGAGAGTCCTGATCGCGGTCCCGTGGGCCCGGTACACGCCGCACTTCGAAACCGACCTCGAGATCATCCAGCGCCACCTCGACGACGGCGACGAGGTCCACGTGATCGGCTGCGACGCCGAGCTGCCCGCGTGCGACAGAAACCCCGAACACCTCCTCTACCGTTGCGCGTTCTGCCAGGCCAAGCGGCGGCGCGGTCTCGCCCTCCTCGACGGCCGCGTCGTGCCGGAGCAGCTCTTCCGACTGACCGACGAGGACCGGCGCGAGATCGCCGCGGTCCGGACGGACTTCCCCGACCGTGAGTCGCTGCTCGCCTTCCGCATCGAGGAGTTCGACCTCGGCTACGCCGTCCTCTCCACGATGATCTCGTTTCTCCGGGATCCCGACCCGCTCGCCGCCGGCAACCGGGAGTGGCTCGCCAACCTCGTCGTGGCCGCCCTCGCGGTCTACCGCTCGCTCCAGCACCACCTCGAGCAGGACACGTACGACCGCGTCTACATCTTCAACGGCCGGTTCGCGATCACGCGCGCGGTTCTCCGGGCGTGCGCCAGCCGGGGCGTGACGTGCCTGACCCACGAGCGCGGCTGCGACCATGCGCACTACGGCACCTTCGAGAACACGACCACCCACGACATCGCCCTGCGCCACGCGCAGATGACGAAGCTCTGGGAAGAGTCCGACCCCGAGGAACGGGAGCGCATCGGCGCGCTCTTTTTCACCGAGCGCGCCGCGGGAGCGGAGCAGAGCTGGTACTCCTTCACCGGCCGGCAGGAGGAGGGCCTCCTCCCGGCCGACTGGGAAAAGGACAAGGAGAACATCGTCCTCTTCAACTCGTCCGACGACGAGTTCGTCGCGATCGGGCCGAGCTGGCAGGGACCGATCTACGCCAATCAGACGGAAGCCGTCGACCGGATCGTGGCCGCGCTCGACGGGGAGACGCATCGACACCTCTACTTGCGGGTCCACCCCAATCTCGCGGACGTCGACAACGAGCAGACCCGGGCCATCGCCCGCCTCTCCGCACCACATCTCACCGTCATCGAGGCGAAGAGCCCGATCAGCACGTACGCCCTGATCAAGGCCGCCGACAAGGTCCTGGCGTTCGTCTCCACCGTCGGGATCGAGGCCGTGTTCTGGGGCGTGCCGGCCATCCTCGCCGGCCGGTCCTTCTATCGCCCGCTGCAGGCGACGTTCAACCCGGAGACGCACGAGGAGCTCGTCGCATTGCTCCGGGCCGACCTCGAGCCCCGCCCGAAGGAGCCGGCCCTGCTCTACGGCTACTACATGAAGAGCTTCGGCGAGAAGTACCGCCACTACCGGCCGGAGGGCGTCTTCGAGGGGACCTTTGGCGACGCCCGGGTCCGCCCCGGCCTCCTCCCGCTCGCCGCGGCCACGCTGCTCAAGGGGATCGCTCCGTTGGAGAAGGCGCTGCGAAAGCGAGCGGTCGCGTCCAACCTCGCATCGCTGCGCGGGGAGCAACGCCGATGAGCGGCCGGCGCGATATCGTCATCCTCGCCGGCGGCATGTGGCGGGAGCGGTGGACCACCTACCAGCGGATCGCCCGGGAGCTCGCCAAGAACGCGCGGATCCTCTACGTGGAGGGCAACTACTCGCTCGGCAAGCTCTTGAAGGGGCTCTTCCGCCGGCGGCCCTACCCCGTCACGCTCTGCGGCCGGCTGCGGACGGAAAACGAGAACTTCCACGTGCTCACGCCGCCGCCCCGGTTGGCGTTCCGCCATTGGTTCCGGCCCATCGGCCGCCTGAACCAGTGGATCCTCGGGCGGTCCGTCCGGCGCGCTGCGCGAAAGCTCGGGATCGCGGATCCGATCCTGTGGTCGTTCCTCCACCAGACGGACCGGCTGATCGGGCGGATGGGCGAACGCTATGCGGTCTACCACTGCGTCGACTACTGGCCGTGGCTGATCCCGACCGTGTTCCTGCTCGGGCGGCGGGAACGCATCGAGAAGGACGAGGCGATGACGGCGGCGAAGGCGGCGTTCACCGTCTCCACATCGCGGTTCCTCGCCCGGCGGCTCGCGACCGTGAACCCGGCGAGCCACCACGTGCCCAACGCCGCGGACCTCGACCTCTTCGGCGCCGACGCGCGCGCCGACGCGGAGCCGGCCGACATGAAGGCCATCGCCGGCCCGGTCCTCGGCTTCTCCGGCACTCTCGAGGCCAAGACGAATCTCGACCTCCTGCGCCGGATCGCGGACGAGCGCCCCGACTGGAATGTCGTCTTGATCGGCAAGACCGAGAACGTGCCCGACCTGGGACGGATCCAGGGCGTACCGAACATCCACATCCTCGGGTTGAAGCCCCGCGAGTCCCTGCCAGACTATTTCCGGCGGTTCGACGTCTGCCTGGTGCCGTTCCGCCGCAGCGAGGAGCTCGAGAGCATCAGTCCCTTAAAGATCTTCGAGTACCTGGCGGCAGGCCGCCCCGTCGTCGCGACGCGCTACGGAGAGATCGAGGGTCTCGGCGAGGCCGTCTACCTCTCCGACACCGACGACGAGTTCGTCGCGAACCTCGGTCGGGCCCTCCAGGAGGACGGTCCCGAGCGGCGGGCGCGCCGCCGGGAGGTCGCGGCTCAAAACCCGTGGGAGCAGCGTGGGGAGGCGCTGGCGGCGCTCATCGCGGACTTCGAGCAGAAACTGACCGATCCGACTTGCTTCGGGCGCGATCCCGGCCGAAAGACCAAGGGGGAGGCAAGAGGGTCATGACGCCGCTCAGTGGAAAATCGGTCCTGATCACGGGCGGAACGGGTTCGTTCGGCCGCGTGTGCGTGAAGCGTCTGCTCGAGGACGACCAGCCTCCGTCCCGCCTGGTCGTGTTCAGCCGGGACGAGCAGAAGCACGTGGACATGGCGCGCAACCTGTTCCCCGTCGAGAAGTACCCGCAGATCCGGTACTTCGTGGGCGACGTGCGCGACCTCCCCCGGCTACTCCGGGCCCTCGCGGGAATCGACTACGTCATCCACGCCGCGGCGATGAAGCACGTGGACGTCGCCGAGTACAACCCGCAGGAGTGCATCC
>CALDCK010000120.1 GCA_937937315.1 uncultured bacterium | reverse complement strand
GTGGACCGAGTCGAGTCCCTGCTCTTCGTGCTCCAGGGGCTGCTCTCGCGACTGCTCGACCGGCTTGGGGTCCGTCACCTGGCCTGCGGAGACCTGGCTCTCACCCTCGACCTGGCGGGTGCTGGACACGATGCGCGGCGTATCGGCGTTGCCGCGCCGACCTGCGATCTCCGGGTGCTGCTTCGCCTCGTCCATACGGCCCTCGAGGCCCGGGCCCCCTCGGCGGCCATCGAAGGGGTTCGCATCGAGACCGAGGGGCTCTCGGCCCGCAGCGATCAGCTCGATCTCTTTCGCCCCGCCGGGCCGAGCCGGACCGAGCTGGGGCGCGTCCTGGCCGAGCTCTCGAGCCTCTGTGGCGAAGACCGGGTCGGCGCTCCCCGGGTCGCCGACCAGTACCATCCGGACGCCCTCGCGCTGGAGCGTTTCGACCCCTCCGCCCACGAGAAGCGCCCGAAAGGAGAGGGAGGGGCCACGGATGTCGACCTGACCAGCACCCTGGCCCTGCGCGTGCTGCGCCCCCCGGTGACCGCCCAGGTTCGGGGGGGAAGCGAGCGACCCCAGTGGGTCCGCAGCGCCGTCGTCAACGGCTCCGTCGTTCGCTGGGCCGGCCCCTGGCGGACTACCGGAGGCTGGTGGTCCCAGGAGGGACGCTTCGCCTTCGACCACTACGACGTACTCACCAGCGACGGAACGGTGTCCCGACTGCGCTACGACCACGTCGCGCGGATCTGGCAGATCGACGGCGTCTACGATTGAGCCGCGCCACCCGACCCGACGGCTTTCGGCCCCAGCGGGCCGAAACGGCTCCGGAGAGTTCCCGGACCGCCAGTCAGACTTTGGCTACAGTTTCGGCCGCATTCCCCACCAGCCCCACGCTCGATCTGGAGGACCCCCCATGACCTCGTTGAGGCGTTTGCGCCCGCAGCCCGACAGCCGGCTCGCCTTCTTCCAGGGCTTCCTGAAGCGACCCCTCGAGGTCGGCTCGATCATCCCGAGCTCCCGCTTCCTGGAGCGGCGGGTGACCCGCGCCGCCGAGATCGAGAAGGCCGACCTGGTCATCGAGCTCGGGCCCGGCACCGGCGGCACGACCCGCTCCTTCCTGCGCGCCATGAAGCCCGAGGCAAAGCTGCTCGCCATCGAGATCAATCCCAATTTCGTGGATAAGCTGCAGCGGATGGACGACGATCGCCTGATCGTCCACCTGGGCAGCGCGACGGAGCTGCGCAGCGCCCTCGATCACTACGGCCTCCCGGCGCCGGACGTCATCCTCTCGGGCATTCCCTTCTCCACGATGGAGCGGCCCCTCGGCCACGCGATCCTCCGCTCGGTCCACGACGTGCTCGAGCCCGATGGACTGTTCGTGGCCTACCAGGTCCGAGACCGGGTCGAGATGCTGGGCCGCGAGGTCTTCGGCGACGCCCGGGTGCAGACGGAGCTCCTGAACGTGCCCCCGATGCGCGTCTACCGCTGGCGCAAGCAGGCCTGAGCCCGCTCGTCATCAGTCGTCGACGGCCGGCTCCTCGCCGCGCTTGATCTGGAAGGAGAGGCCGGCCCGCTCAGCGTGGCGCGGATCTCCGCGCACGACCGCGTCGCGACCGAAGCGATCCGAGATCACGTCGAGGGCCCGATTGAGCCGCGCGCGCCGCGCCTCGGCCGCAGGGCGGGGGAAGAGATCGAGCTGCACCCGGTCGGCGGGCTCGAGCCCGGTGACGCCGACCCCGAGCAGGCGCACCGGCTCGCTGAGCGCTGCGCGGTCGAGCAGCCCGATGGCGACCCGGGAGACCAGCGCACCGTCGTCGGTCGCCTCGGGGAGCGTCTCGCGTCGGCTGAGGAGCGGGTAGCCTCGCGGCCCCTCGGCGACGCGACGCCCGAGCTTCAGCTTGACCACCACGCTGCGGGCGGCGAGCCCGTCGCGCCGAAGACGCCGCGTCACGGATTCGGCATGGGCGATGATCGTCGACGCGAGCACCTCGCGATCGGACACGTCCCGCGCGAAGGTGTTCTCCTCGCTGTAGGAGACCGGCTCGCGATAGGGCTCGACGTCCGAGAGGTCCCGGCCACGTGAGAGACGCGCGATCTCGAGTCCCCAAGGCCCCAGAACGCGGCCCAGCCGCTCCGAATCGCAGCGAGCCAGATCGCCCACGGTCTCGAAGCCGTGACGCCTCAGGCGTCGCTCGGCGACGGGACCGACTCCCCAGATGCGCCGCACCGGGAGCGGCTCGAGGAAGGTCGCGACGTCCCCCGCCGCCACCTCGAGCAGCCCGTCCGGCTTCGCCGCGTCGCTCGCGATCTTCGCGACCATCTTCACCGGAGCAATGCCGACCGAGACGGCGAGACCCACCTCCTCGCGCACCGCGGCGCGCAGGCGCGCCCCCGCGACCCGGGGGGCGCCGTGCAGACGCTCGGTCCCCGTGAGGTCGAGGAAGGCCTCGTCGAGGGAGACCCCCTGGACCGCCGGCGTGAAGCGGCGAAAGATCTCGAAGATCCTGCGAGACTCGGTGGCGTAGCGCTTCATCGATCCGCGCAGGAAGACACCGTGGGGGCAGCGCCGTCGGGCGAGCACCGTCGGCATCGCCGAGTGCACGCCGAACGCCCGGGCCTCGTAGCTGGCCGCCGAGATCACGCCGCGAGGACCGGTGCCCCCCACCATCACCGGGCGACCGCGAAGCGTCGGATCGTCGCGCTGCTCGACGGACGCGTAGAAGGCGTCCATGTCCGCGTGGAGGATCACGCGAGCGCGGGTCATGGACGCGAATCTAGCAGGTCGACGGAGTGGACCGGGGCGGGCTCGCCGCCCGGGTGTATCTTCCGGCGCTCCCGAAACGAGGACCGCATGACGCCCAGTCGAACCACGCCCGTCCGGACCGTCCCTCTCGCCGAGACCGACGGCGCGGGCGCGAACATGGAGGGCGCAGGCGCCGCCGGCGTTCGCTGGGATCTCTCCCACCTCTTCGAGGGTCCGGAGGACCCTCGGCTCGAGCAGGCGCTCACCCGCTCTCTCGAATCCGCGGGCGCCTTTGCCGCCGAGTACCGCGGACGCGTCGCGGAGCTCACCGCGCCGGAGCTCGCCGATGCGCTCGATGCCTACGAGGGCGTCCAGGAGCCCTCGGCCCGCGCCGGCGCCTACGCCCAGCTGCTCTTCGCGGGGGACACCACCACCCCCCGCCACGGCGCCCTGCTCCAGCGCGTCCAGGAGCGCGGCACCGAGATCCGCAATCTGCTGCTCTTCTTCGAGCTCGAGTGGGTCGCACTGGGCGACGAGCACGCGAACGCGCTGCTGGACGACCCCGCCCTGGCACGTCGGCGCCACCTCCTGGTCGCGATGCGGCGCTACCGCCCCCACGTCCTTTCAGAGCCGGAGGAGCGGGTCCTCGGGGAGATGGCCAACACGGGCCGCCACGCCATGAGTCGTCTCTTCGACGAGATCATGTCCTCCCTCCCCTTCCCGGTGGAGATCGACGGCGAGACCCGGGAGCTCGGCGAGGAAGAGGTGCTCTCCCTGCTCTACGCACCGCAGCGGGACGTGAGGCGGTCCGGGGCCCGAGGCCTCACCGAGGGCCTGCGCCAGAACGCGCGCACCCTCGCCTTCATCTTCAACACCCTGGTCCACGACAAGGCGATCGAGGACCGGCTACGGCACTACGGCGAGCCGATGCAGGTCCGCAACCTCGCGAACGAGATCGAGCCGGAGAGCGTCGACTCGCTGATCTCCGCGTCGGTGGCGCGCTACCCCCTCGTGGCCCGCTACTACCGGCTGAAGGCGAAGCTCCTGGGCGTCGACTCCCTCGCCGACTACGACCGCTACGCCCCGATTCCCGGGGCCGAGGGCGCGCGGAGCTTTGACGACGCGCGCCGCATCGTCCTCGATGCCTACGGCGACTTCGCGCCGGAGATGGCCGACGTGGCGCGGCGCTTCTTCGACGAGCGCTGGATCGACGCCGAGCTGCGCCCGGGGAAGCGCGGCGGCGCGTTCTGCGCGTCCACCGTTCCGTCGGTCCACCCCTACGTCCTTCTCAACTACACGGGCAACCTCCGCGACGTGATGACCGTGGCACACGAGCTCGGTCACGGCGTGCATCAACACCTCGCGGCGCCCCACGGCCTCTTCGAGCAGGACACTCCCCTCACCACCGCCGAGACGGCCAGCGTCTTCGGCGAGATGCTGGTCTTCCGCAGGCTCATGCGCGAGGAGACGGATCCGCGCGTACGCCTCGCACTCCTCTGCGGGAAGATCGAGGACGCCTTCGCCACGGTGTTCCGGCAGGTGGCGATGACACGCTTCGAGCAGTCGATGCACGCCGCCCGACGCGAGGAGGGCGAGCTGCCGATCGAGCGTATGAACGAGCTGTGGATGGCCGCCAACCGCCCCATGTTCGGCGACTCGGTCGAGCTCACCGAAGACTACGGCTGGTGGTGGCTCTACATTCCGCACTTCGTGCACTCGCCCTTCTACTGCTACGCCTACGCCTATGGAGAGCTGCTCGTGCTCGCCCTGCTGCGACGCTACGACGAGGAAGGGGCCGGCTTCGTGCCGCGCTACCTCGAGCTCCTCGCTGCGGGCGGATCCGAGACGCCGGCCGTCCTGCTCTCCCGCATCGATCTCGACGTGACCGATCCGGGGTTCTGGGACGGCGGACTCGCGCTCCTCGAGGACCTCGTCATCGAGGCCGAGACCCTGGCCGGCTGAGGCGCTATTCGCTCCCGGCCGTGGGTTGCGGGATCCGGTGGGAGCCCTCGAAGACCCGGGCCCCCTCAAGGGTTTCCGCCTCTAAGGGGACCTGCTCGAGCTCACGCTCGGCGGCGAGCTCTGCGAGCAGGGCGTTGCGGAGGTCCTCGACCTCGACGGACGCGACGTCTTCCTCGACGCTGCCCGTGGTGGCGGGGTCGTAGTCGAGCTCGAGGGCGCGGTACACCGGCTCGAGCACTTCGCACACCCGGTCCCTATCGCGAACGACGATCACGCCTCCCACATGGGCGGCGCCCCGAACGACGCGCTGCCCCACGCCCATGAGCTTGCGCTGCCCCCCGGCGTTTACGCTGTAGTCGCCGGGACAGTACTCACCAGCCACGGCGCCCACCCGGGCATCCACGCCCAGCTTGCGCAGCGCGCCCGCCACCCAGTCCGCGGTCTGCTCGAAGCGGCGACGGATGCCCTGGTGAGGCTCCGGGTCCGGCATGCACCAGGCGAAGGCCAGGGTCTGCCGATGGAACACCGCCGCACTGCCCCCGGCGAGGCG
>CALDCK010000119.1 GCA_937937315.1 uncultured bacterium | reverse complement strand
ATCGATCTGGTCCGGCGTGAAGCCCGCGTCTTCGAGGGCCATGCGACAGGGCGCCTCGAGCCGCTCGATCAGGTCGCAGGTCAGCTCTTCGAGCTGGGTGCGCGAGAACGGCGTGGTGAGGTGCTTCGGCCCGGAGTCGTCCGCCGCAATGAAGGGCAGGCTCACGTCCGTCTCGTCGCAGGACGAGAGCTCGTGCTTCGCCCGCTCGGCGGCCTCACGAATCCGCTGGAGCGCCATGGCGTCGCTTCGCAGCTCGATCCCCTCGGCCTCCTTGAAGAGGTCGAGGAGGTAGTCGGCGACGCGCATATCGAAGTCTTCGCCGCCGAGGTAGGTGTCGCCGTTGGTGCTGCGCACCTCGAAAACGCTCTCGGAGATCTCGAGGATCGACACATCGAAGGTGCCACCGCCGAGGTCGAACACCGCGATCCGGCCGCACTCGCCCTTGTCGAGGCCGAAGGCCAGAGCCGCAGCCGTCGGCTCGTTGATGATGCGGAGGACGTTGAGGCCGGCGATGCGTCCCGCGTCCTGGGTGGCCTGGCGCTGGGAGTCGTCGAAATAGGCCGGAACCGTGATCACCGCGTCTTCGACGGCCTCGCCGAGGAAGTCGGCGGCGGTCTCGCGCATCCGCGCCAGGACCATTGCCGCGATCTCCTGGGGCGAGTGGGTGCGGTCGCCGATGCGCACACGGGTGTCGCCGTTATTTGCAGCGTCGATCTGGAAGGGGGCGATCGTCGCGAATCGCTGCACCTCTTCGCTGTCGAACTTGCGCCCGATCAGGCGCTTGACGGCGAAGACCGTGTTCTCCGGGTTCGTGATCGCCTGACGCTTCGCGATCTGGCCCACGAGCTTCTCGCCGGAGGAGGAGAAGGCCACCATCGACGGAGTCGTCCGCGCGCCCTCCGCGTTCGAGATGATCTGGGGATCCCCGCCGTCGAAGAGCGCGACACACGAGTTCGTGGTCCCGAGATCGATCCCAATGACTTTGCCCATCCGTTCGGCCTCCGGAGCAGGGAGACCGGGCGAGCGCCGTCGCTAGCCGGTGGATCCCCCCGATCCACTCTCGCTGGATTCCATCTCGTCGTCCGGCACGTCCGGTGTCTTGGCCACCACGACCCGCGCCGGGCGAACCAGACGATTCCGAAGCTGATACCCCTTCTGGAGCACGTCGATCACGGTGTTGGGCTGCACGTTGGCATCCGGCGCCTGTGCGATCGCCTCGTGGACCGACGGATCGAAGGCCTCTCCCAGCGCCTCGACCGCCGTCACGTGATGCTTCTCGAACACTCCCATCAGCTCGCGTCGCACGAGCTCGACGCCCTGCAACAAACTCTCCAAGTCCCCGCCCCCACTCTGGCGAACGTGGTCGAGAGCTCGATCCAGGTTATCGACCACCGAAAGCAGGTCCTTGACGAGATTCTGGGCTCCGAAGTGGACCGTCTCCTCGCGCTCGCGAGCGGCTCGCTTGCGGAAGTTCTCGAAGTCGGCCTGGAGGCGCAGCAGGCGGTCGCTGGAATCGGCGAGCTGGCCCATCAGCGCCTCGTACTCGCCCGCCCCGACCGGGTCGCCTCCCGGATTCTCCCCCTCCGGGGGATCCTCCGCGGGCGCCGGCGGCGCTCCGCCGGAGACCGCGGCCTCGGCCTCACGCAGGGCCTCCGCGAGCTCGGGGCTCGGAGCCACCACGCCCTCGACCTCGTCCGTCAGGTCGATCGTCTCGCGCTTTCCGCCGTCTTCACTCACGCGCTGAGCTTGTCCGTGAGGGCCTTGGAGAAGTAGTCGACCAGGGCCATGACGCGACCGTAGTCCATCCGGCTCGGGCCGATCACGCCCACGGCGCCGAGGGCTGCCTCTCCCCCGTAGGGCGCCGCCACGAGGGCGCAGTGGTGCAGGGCGGGCTCGTCCACCTCGCCCCCCAGGGCGACGTGAACACCGCGGTCCGCCAGCATGCGATCGAGCACTTCTAGCAGCCTCTCCTTCGTCTCGATCGCCTCGAAGAGATCCCGGAGCCGCTCCGGATCGTGAAACTCGGGCTGATCGAGCAGTGCGAGACGCGTCGCGATGACGAGATCGTCTCCCCCATTCTCATCGGCCGACAGGGCCCTCGACCCGAGTTCCAAGGCGGTGGCCAGCAGCCGATCCGCCTGACGGCGCTGGTCGCGGGCCTCGCGGGCCAGGGCGATCCGGACCTCGGAGAGGGTCCGCCCGATCACCCGCTCGTTCAGCATTCCCGCCACCCGATCGAGCTGGCGCTGGTCGAGCTCCGCGTGGTCGTCGATCACGCGGCGGTGGGCGGCGCCGGTGGTAGAGACCAGCACCGCCAGGATCCGATCCCCGGTGATCCGGACCAGGCTCACGTGCTGGAGGATCACCCGCTGAATGCGGGGTGCGACGACGAAGCCGAGAAGGTGCGTGCGCTCCGAGAGCAGCTGCGAGGTCACCCGCACCACCGAGCCCGGCTCGGCGCCTTCGACCTCGAAGTCGAGGGCGCGGCGCTCGAAGTCCGAGACCCGGGTCTCGGGCAGCAGGCAATCGATGAACAGGCGCAGCCCGGCCTCGGTAGGAATCCGACCGGCGGAGGTGTGGGGCTGGTCGACGAGACCGAGCTCACCGAGCTCGGCCAGGGTCGTGCGGATGCTGGCCGAGGAGAGCCGGGTGGGAAGGACGTGGGAGATGGCCGCCGATCCGATCGGCGCGGCGTCGGCCACGTAGGAGGCGACGAGTGCGCGCAGCACGGCCTCCTGACGTTCCGAGAGACCGCCGGTGCCTTCTGCCGTCGGCGAATGGGAGTCCATCGCCCCGAATCTAACCCAGACCCGGTCCCACACGAAGCCCTCGGCGGACCGGGCTCCCGGGCCTACACGAAGTGCTCGAAGACGCTGTCCGAGAGGAGCCGACCTCGAGGCGTGAGCCGCAGATCACCGGAGGGGTCCTCGTGCAGCAGATCCGCCCCGGCGAGGGCGTCGATCTCCGCCGCGAAGAAGCCTCGGGGCGCCGCGCCAAACTCCGTCTCGAAAGTCGCGGCGTCGAGGCCCTCGGCGGTCCGCAGGGCCAGGAAGACGGCCTCGCCCCGGGCTGTCTCGGCCGAGAGGGCCTCCATGGCGGGCGGCGCCCCCGCGGCGACGGCCTCCAGGTAGCGGGGCAGCGCGCGAGGATTCGAGCGGCGGGAGCCGTGGGGGGCGGCTGCCGTCGGCGGGTCGTTCGAGAATGCGCCGACTCCGATCCCGAGCACCGGGCGCCGCTCCCAGTAGCGCCGGTTGTGGCGCGCCCGGCGTCCCGGCCGGGCGTAGCTCGACAGCTCGTAGCGCTCGTAGCCCGCCTCGCCGAGCCGGGCCTCCACCCCCTCGATCATCGCCACCACGGTCTCCTCGGCGGGGCGCGCCAGCCGCCCTCGAGCCGCCGCCGCGGCGAAGGGCGTGTCGGGCTCGAGGGTGAGCTCGTAGGCGGACACGTGCTCGGGCCCGAAGGCGATGGCGGCGTCGAGGTCCCGCCCGAGGCCTTCGAGGCTCTGCTCCGGTGCGCCGAAGATCAGGTCCAGGGACAGGTCGTCGAAGCCTGCCCTGCGACAGGCATCGAGGGTGGCGTGGGCCTCGGACCCGCGATGGGCCCGGCCGAGGCGCTTGAGGGTGAGATCGTCGAAGGACTGCACGCCCACCGAGACGCGGTTCACTCCTGCGGCGCGAAAGCCCGGCAGGCGCTCGCGCTCGACGGTGCTGGGATTGACCTCGAGGGTGATCTCGAGCGCTTCGCCGGGGGGGAATGCGCCAATCACGGCGTCGATCAGTCCCTCGACGGATCCGGGTCGCAGCAGCGAGGGCGTGCCTCCACCGAGGTAGATGCTCGCCAGGCGGCGACCGCCGAAATCGACCTGGCGGCGCGCGAGCTCGGCGAGCAGAGCCTCTACGTAGGCCTCCTCGACGTCCTCGGTCAGGGGTCGAGCGGCCACCACGGCGAAGTCGCAGTAGGGACACACCCGCTCGCAGAACGGAACGTGGAGATAGACGCCGACGTCGTCGGATTGCACCGCGCGAGGGTACCGCGAGGGGTCTCCGGGCGAGGCGTCCGCGCCCGGGGTACTCTCGCGCCACTTTGAGCTCGCCCGACATCTCCTGCGAGGTGCTGCCCAACGGGCTCACCGTGCTGCTCTGCCCCACCGAGCTCGCCCCCGTGGCCGAGTTCCAGATCTGGGCGAAGGTCGGCGCCGCCGACGAGCGCGACGACGAGCGAGGGCTCGCCCACTTCCACGAACACATGCTCTTCAAGGGCACCGAGCGCCGCGGCGTCGGCGAGGTCGCCGGAGACGTAGAGGGCGCCGGCGGGCGCATCA
>CALDCK010000118.1 GCA_937937315.1 uncultured bacterium | reverse complement strand
CTGTCTTCACCCGCGCGCTCTGGCAGGAGATCGCCGGTCTGGGTGTGCTTGCCCTCGCGACGCCCGAAGGCGAGGGCGGTGCGGCGGAGATCGTCGTCGCGCTGGAGGCGTTGGGCGCGGCTGCATTCCCGGGCCCCCTGGCGGCGACCTTCCTCGCCGGCGCGGCGCTGTCCGAGGCCGAGCGGGTGGGTCTTCGGAAGGGGACGACGATCGTGTCCGTCGGTACGCCGCCCCTGATGCCCTGGGCCCCCGAAGCCGACCTCTTCCTCGCGGTGGAGGGCGAAGCGCTGTGGCGCACCCGGCCGACCGGCGACGTCGAGGCGGTGGACACGCTGGGCGGCGAGCCCTGGGGACGGGTCGCCCTCGCGCGGGGCAAGGCATTGAATCCCGGGCCGCGCGCCTTCGCGCTCCACGACCTCGCCCTCGCCGCCCAGCTCGCGGGCCACGGCGACGCACTCCTCGACGCCGCGACGGAGCACGCCCGCACCCGCGTGCAGTTCGGCCGGACCCTCGGCGAGTTTCAGGCGGTGGCCCATCCGCTGGCCAACGCGAGGATGCGTCTCGATGGCGCCCGGACCCTGGCGCGCGCCGCCGCCTGCGCCTGGGACGACGACGCGGAGGACTCCGCGCGCAGCCGCGCTCTGGCCGCTGCCGCCCGCGCGTCGGCGCGAGGCGCGGGCCTCGAAGCGGCCCACGTCGCCCATCAGACCTTCGGCGCAATCGGCATCACCGTCGAGGGGCCCGCCTTCCGGATCTCCCGACGCATCCGGCAGCTGGCGTCCCAGCCGCCGACCGAGGCCGACTCCGGCGGCCGCGACGCACTGCTCGCCTCGATCGGCTGGTGAGAGGAGGACCTCCATGGCATCCGACATCGACCTGCGCGGCCCGCTTCCCGGTGTGCACTACGAGCGGCGCGAGGACGGCATCGCCGTGATCCGGCTCGACCGCCCGGAGCGCGGCAACGCCCTGCTGCCGACGATGCAGCCCGTCTTCCGGGCCATCTGGAGCGAGGTGCGCGACGACGACGCGATCCGCGTGGCCATCGTCTGTGCCAGCGGCGAGCGTCACTTCTGCACGGGCTTCGACGTCGCCGAGGCCGAGGGAGAGGACGCCGACGACGTCTTCACCGATCGGCCCCTCGCCGAGGCGGTGCACTGGTCGCCCCACCAGAACCAGGTGTGGAAGCCCGTGATCTGCGCAGTAAACGGTCTGTGCGTCGGCGGTGGACTCCACTTCGTCGTCGATGCGGACATCGTGCTGGCCTCGGAGAACGCCGCCTTCATGGACACCCACGTGAACGTCGGCATGGTCGGAGCCCTCGAGAACGTGGGCCTCGCCAGGCGCCTTCCCCTCGGCAGCGCCCTGCGCATGACGCTGATGGGGCGCCACTACCGCATGCCCGCGCGACGCGCCTACGACCTCGGCCTGGTGGACGAGCTGGTGGAGACGCCTGAAGCACTGCTCCCCGCGGCCCTCGAGATGGCTGGTCAGCTTCTCCAGAACTCGCCCCAGGCCATGGCGCTCTCGAAGCAGGCGGTGTGGGGCAGCCTCGAGCAGGGCTATGGCCCGGCCCTCGAGCAGGCCTGGGCCCTGCTGCGTCGGCACTGGCAGCACCCGGACTTCCGCGAAGGCCCGCGCGCCTTCGTCGAGAAGCGCCCCCCGCGCTGGAATCCAGACCCGAACGCCCGGGACGAGGACGAGGAGTGAACGCCGACTGCGCACGATGCGGACGAGGTGTAGACGCCGAGCTCTCGCAGAGCGGACGAGGTGTGAACGCGTCTGCGGTGGGATTCGCGCGGTGAGATTCTCGTTCTCCGCCGAGGAGGAGGCGTTTCGCGCCGAGGTCGTGGAGTTCCTGGCGGACTACCGCGACCTCGACGGCTTCTTCCTCCAGGGACACCGCTGGCAGGCGGTGCGCGACTTCTTCCGCGCCCTCGGCGAGCGCGGCTGGCTCTCCCTCGGCTGGCCCGCGCAGGAGGGCGGCGGCAAGCCCATCGCCTTCGAGTACATCCTGTGGGACGAGATCGCCTACGCCCGAGCGGCGCGCAATCCGCTGGCGTCTGGCGTGGTCGCCAAGACGATCGCGCGCTACGGCAGCGACGCCCAGCGCGCGCACTGGCTGCCGCCAATCCGAAGCGGCGACATCCACTTCTGCCTCGCCTACTCGGAGCCCGAGGCGGGCTCCGACCTGGCGAGTCTGCGCTGCCGCGCCGAACGACGCGGCGACGTCTACCTCGTGAACGGTCAGAAGTGCTGGCAGTCCTACGCCCAGGACTCGGACCACCTGTGGCTGCTGTGTCGCACCGGCGCGCTCGAGAGCCGCGGCCGCGGTCTGTCACTCCTCATCGTCGACAAGGCGAGCCCGGGAGTGGACGTGCGTCCCCTGCCGACCCTCGACGGCGACCAGCTGAACGAGGTCTTCTTCGACGGGGTGGAGGTGCCGGTCGATCGGCGGATCGGTCCGGAAGACGGCGCCTGGACGATCATGGGCGAGGCCCTGGCCGACGAGCGCCACATCCAGTTTCCGCCGAAGCGCGTGCGCCGCGACCTGGAGGAGGTGGCGGGCTGGGCGCGGGAGCAGGGGCTCGCCGCTGACCCGGTGGCCCGCGCCACCTTCGCGAACCTCGCCGTGCAGGTCCTGGAGGTTGAGATGCACGCGCTGCGCGTGCTCGACGCCATGCAGCGCGGCCGATCGGGCGCGGTCGAGGCCGCGGCGAACAAGGTCGTCCACACCGTGGCGTGTCAGCGGGTAGCGCGGGCGGCGCTCGACCTGGGCGGTCCCGAGGCCCTGGTGCACGGCACCCGCCCCGAGCTGCTCTGGCGTCAGAGCCTTTGGGAGACCATCGGCGGCGGCACCTCCGAGGTGATGCGCGGCGTCGTCGCGCGTCACGGCCTGGGCCTCGGCGCCCGAACCTGACGTATCGTGCGGGGCCTGCCGCCTGAAGTACACGGAGCGCTCGTTGCCTGACACCCGATGTCGGGTGCGGCGCTTCTCTCGACCGGCAGATGCGAGCGCAGCACCGCGTGATTGTGGCCGTTCCCGCGCGCCGACTCGGCCTGGCACGGCACTGGCAATCCCCTTCGTGAAACCTCCGAAGGAGCCCGCCATGAGGCACGTCCCGAATCTGTTGAGCATCTTCCGCATCGCCATGGTGCCCGTCCTGGGCGGTCTGGCCTGGAACGGCATGGGAGCCGCCTTCCTCGTCGCCCTGGTCGTCAGCCTCACCTCGGACGTGCTGGACGGCTGGATCGCTCGCAAGAGCGGCGGCGCCACGCCCCTGGGCGCCAAGCTCGACAGCTGGGGTGACCTCGCGACCTACGTCAGCCTCCCGCTCTTCGCCTGGTGGCTGTGGCCCGAGGTGCTGCGCGCCGAGTCGCCCTTCCTGATCGCCGGGCTGCTGGGCTACTTCGCGCCGATCGCCGCGGGCCTGATCCGCTGGCGGCGAATCACGAGCTATCACACCTGGGCGGCGAAGGGCACGTCGGTGGTGATGGGCGCGGCGCTCCTGTGCCTCTTCGCCGGCGGACCGGCCTGGCCCTTCCAGGTCGCCGTGGTGCTGCTCGTGCTCGAGGCACTGGAAGAGCTCGCGATTACCGCCACGCTGCCGCGCCTGCACAGCGACGTTCCCTCGCTGTGGCACGCCCTGCGCATCCGCTCGAGCGAGCGACCCCGGCCAGCGCAGCGCATTCGCTTCACCCCGAGCCGGACGAGCCGCCCGGCGCGGTTCAGTGCTCCTCGCGCAGCACCGCGAGTCGCTCCGGGTCGATCTTGGCTTTGACCGTGCGGCGATCGAGGCCGAGGCGTCGCGCCGTCTCCTCGTAGCTCCCGACCCGGGCGTAGACCTCGGTGCAGTAGCGGCGCAGGAGCTCGTCGGCGCTGATCCCTCCCTCGGCCAACACCGACGCCAGGTCGTCCCGCGAGACGCGCGGCGCGCGCGGCGGGACGTAGGCCCCGCGCACGAGCACGTTGCGCACGCACTGCTCGAGCTCGCGCACGTTGCCGGGCCAGGGGTAGTCATCGCCCAGGTGCTGTCGGATCCAGCGCTCCGCCTCGGCGGCGAGGGCGGGCCCCTCCTCGTCCCCGGCGATGCGCTGGGCGAGGATCGGCAGGAGCCGACCGAGCTCTTCCGGCGCGTCGGCGAGCTGCTCGCGCAGGCTCGGCGCCTCGATGCGATCGGCGCAGAGCCGGTAGTAGAAGTCGGGGCGGAAGCGGCCCGCCTCCATCTCCGCGTCGAGATCGCGGTGGGTCGCCGCGATGATCTTGCCCTCGAAGCGCCGCTCCTCGGTCTCGCCGATTCGCTGGAAGACCCGGGACTGGAGCACCCGCAAGAGCTTCACCTGGACGCCGGGATCCAGGTCGCCGATCTCGTCGAGGAAGACGGTGCCGTGGTCGCCGCAGGCCTCGAGCCAGCCCACCCGATCCTCGACGGCGCCGGTGAACGCCCCGCGTCGGTGACCGAAGAGCTCCGACTCGATCAGGGTGGGAGAGAGCGCCGAGAGGTTCACCGCGTGGAAGGACGAGGCGAAGTCCTGGGTGAAGCATTGGCTGCCCTCGTCGAAGGGCACGTAGCGCGAGAGGCCGATGGCCCGGGCCACGAGCTCCTTGCCGGTGCCCGAAGCACCGGTCACGAGGGTCGGCACGTCGCCCATGCGATCGAAGAGGGCGCGGCGATAGCGCTGGACGTCGTGGGTGAAGATCGACTGCCAGACCGCGGCACGCAGCCGGGCGGCCGCCATCGAGCCGCCGTAGATCTGACGGAAGGTGTGGTGGAAGGCGCGGCGGATCTGGTAGCCCCAGGCGAAGAGCTGAGGCGCCGTGCTCCTGGCCGGGAGCACGACCTTCGGCAGGTCGCAGAAGTGGGCCAGGTCCCGGGCGAAGGCCCGGTAGGGTGCGACCCGCCGCGTGGTGGGCTCGCCGGCTTCGGCCCGCTGGATCAGGTCCAGGAAGCAGCCCTCGTAGCGCATGTAGAGCAGGTGCCGGACCAGTCCCTCGTAGTGGATCAGCTCCTCGCGACGGGCCTTCGCGCCGCGCGCCAGGCGATCGCGCAGCCTCGGGGTCAGCGCCTCGACGAGGGCCTGGAGCTTCTCGAGATTGGGGTGCAGACCCGCGAGATCTGCCTCGGCGTGCCAGACGGCGCCCGAGGCCGCGAAGGCATCGCCCAGGGCCTGCTGCTCGGCCTCGACCCGCTCCGGCAGGAACGGATTGCCCTGGGCCAGGGCGGCGACGGCGGCCAGGGCCGCCGCTTCGGAGTCGTCGAGG
>CALDCK010000117.1 GCA_937937315.1 uncultured bacterium | reverse complement strand
GCGATCAACGCGGGCTCGATCTATCGCTTCATTCCGAAGCCGTGGACCCCGGAAGACGTCCGGGCGACGCTCCGTCGCGGCATCGAGGCCTACGCGCTCGCACGAGAGCGCGAGGAGCTCCTGCGGGAGCTCACGATCCTGAACCAGGTCTCGCACACGCTCGTGCGTGAGCTCGAGCTCGACCGGCTGCTCGATCTCCTGCTCGGGACCCTGGTCGACGACATGGGATACGACTCGGCCGGGCTCATGCTCTACGACGCGAAGCAGGAGGTGATCCAGCTGCGGCGCATGTGCCCCTTCGATGATCCGGTCGAGGAGGATCTGCGCCGCATCGCGATCTCCGAGTCCGCGGCGCCGCACTTCATGGAGCGGCTGCGGGCGGGACGCGCGCACACGCTCTCGATCGGTGACGCCCTCGACTACGAAGGTCCGGTCCGCGAGCTGGTCACCGAGATCGCCGCCGAGGAGGTCCTCGTCTCACCCCTCCACGGCAAGGAGGATCTGATCGGGGCCCTCACGATCGACAATCGTCGCGGCGGTTCCCACTTCACGATCGACGATCGCACCCTGATCGAGGGCATCTCGAATCTGGCCGCCATCGCCATCGAGAACGCACGCCTGGTCGACGACTTGCGGCGCTCCCGGGAAGAGGTGCGCCGGGTCGACCGCCTCGGCACCCTCGGCACGCTGGCGGCGGGGCTCGCCCACGAGATCAACAACCCGCTCGTGTCGATCCACACCTTCTTGAGCATGGCGCCGGAGAAGCGCGAGGCGCAGGACGAGGAGTTCTGGGGCTCCTACTACGCCCTGGCATGCCGCGAGGTCGAGCGTATCCGCGGTCTCGTGGACACCATGCAGCGACTCGGACGGGGTGGGGCCCAGACCGGCGTGCGAGAATGGGTGGACGTCGCGGCCATCGCAGGCGAGGTAGTGACGCTCCTGCGGAGAGAGGCCGAGCTCGGCCATGTCGCCCTGCGCTGCGAGATGACGGAGGAGATGCCCCAGGTGCGGGCCGTGGGAGACCAGATCCATCAGGTCGCGCTCAACCTGCTGCTCAATGCGATCGCCGCGACCCCGGCGGAGGGTGAGGTGGTCGTGCGGATGGGCCCGGCGGAGGGCGGCGTCCGGCTGGAGGTGTCCGACACGGGGCCCGGCATCTCGCCGGAGCACATGGAGACCGTCTTCGATCCCTTCTTCACGACCAAGGGCCCCGACGAGGGCACGGGTCTCGGGTTGATGGTCTGCCATCGCATCGTGACGGACCACGGGGGTTCGATCGAGGCCCGCAGCCGCGAGGGCGAGGGCGCGACCTTCTCGGTCTGGCTCCCCAGGGACTCGGACGAAGGAGGAGAGGGCGAGCCGCCCGCGGGAGACGCTCCGGTCGCTTGACCCCGTCGGGGCGAGCTGGTAGGGGTCTGCGGCCCCGCCCCCCGTCCCCGGATCGAGGAGACCTCGTGAGCCACTGGAGTGCCCGAACGCGCGTCGTGCGCATCGTTGGCCTCGTGATCTGGCTCCTGGCAGCGGGCGCCGCAAGCGGGGAGGCGAGCCGGGTGGCGATCCTTCCGGTGGTCGTCCACACGGCCAGCCCGGACCCGGCCTACGTGAGCCAGGGGATCTCGGACATGCTCTCCGCTCGCCTCGAGCAGATCGGAGGTGTGGTGGTGTTGCGCGTCGACGATCCCGATGCGGCCACTGCGCGCCTCGGACCCGCCCTCGAGCGAGGACGTCGCATCGGCGCGGACTACGTCCTGTTCGGCTCCTTTACCCAATTTGGCGACGGCGCGAGCCTAGACGTCCAGTGCGCGGCTGTGGACGACCGGGCCCAGGAGCTGGAGCGCAACATCTTCATCCAGTCGGGCACGGTGGGAGAGATCATCCCCCAGCTGGACCAGCTCGCGGACAAGGTCGTGCGCTTCGTGGGCGGTGCAGGCACCTCCGAGGAGCCTGGCTCCGTCGCCGGCGTCGGGTCCGGCGAGATGAGGGGCTTCGAAGAGCGTCTCGCGGCCCTCGAGGGTGCGATCTTCGGGGCGGTCGGGCAGGCCGAGGTGGACGCCGGGCTCGAAGAGGAGGCGGCGGAGGAAGCCGCCCTCGAAGAGGCCGCGTTCGAAGCCGAGGCCGAAGTGGACCAGGCCGAGCTCGAAGCCGAGGTGGACGAAGCCGTCGTGGAGTCCGAGCTGGAGGAAGCACTTCCGGAATCGTGATTCCGGTGGGGCCCGGTTGCCGTCGTCTCCATGGGCGGCGGCTCCGGGTGCGCACCTCGGGTCGGTTTCCTAGATTGTCCGGGCGTTTTTCGGGGCGGTGTAGCTCAGTCGGTTAGAGCGGCGGCTTCATAAGCCGTAGGTCGGCGGTTCGAGTCCGCCCACCGCTACCACGTAGGCCGAGCCCGGCCTAATCCTGGGACGGGCGGATGCGTCCGGGTACGATGCGCCGGCCGTCGCCGTCGAGGCTCCGGACCGTCGGCGGCGCGTTCATCATGCTCGCGATGCGAGCGCTGTCCGCGGGCGTCGGCGCGACGAAGCGCAGCAGGAAGCCCTCCTCGTCGTCTTCGGAACAGACCTCGGCCTGGAGCACCATGGGCTCGTGATAGGAGCCCTCGTAGAGCTCGAGGGCCACGCACTGCCCCGGCTTCAATGCCGATTCCGGGCCGACGCGCATTCCCGTGATCGAGAGCTCGGATCCCAGGAGTGAGGTCTCGGCCTTCGCCTCGCCCTCGACTTCCGCGAGATCGTCGCGGGCGAACAGCTCGTCGACCGTGTCGGTGAGCTCCGACCCGTCGGGCTCCATGGCGAGATCCTCGACGCGGGAACCCGGGGCAGCCTGGAGCGCTGCGCGCATGCGGGGCGCCTGGATATGACCCTCTGCGCAGCGCTGGAGCAGAGCCGACAGCCCACGCTGCGCTCGAGACGACGCTCGCCAGAAGCCGACCGCCAGCGCCTGTCCGAGGCCGCCCTCGGGCAGCTCGATCCGCGAGGAGCGCACGACCCGTCCCTTCAACGTGAGCGACCGCTGTCCGGCCGCGGCGGAGGGGATCGTGATCTTCAGCGGTGAGTGACGCCTCAGGTCCGTGCAGTCCGTGAGGATCAGGCAGCCCTCGGCCGAGATCTCGACCAACTGACCTGCGTGACGACGCATGCCACTACGCCAGACGATCTCACTGTCGAAGGCGAAGCGTGGAGTTCGGCGCTTCTCCCCGCCTCGGTAGAAGACCTGGCGGAGGAGGATGCGAAGGGCCTGAGGGTGGATCGGGCGACTCACCAGATAGCGGAAGCCCAGGCGCGCCATATGCGCCGCGAGCGTCTGCGAGTGATCGTTCGACACGGCGATTCCGATGAATCCGTCCTCTTCGCAGCCCATGGGCCAGGGAAAGGAGAGCGCGAGGGACGCCGAGGTCAGCAGGAGCCGGTGGGGTCGGACCCAGGCCTGGGGCGAGCTGCCGCCTGCGGTGCGGATCCGGAGCCCGTCGACGCCGATCTCCTGGAGCAGCTCGTAGACATCCTCGAGGCTCCCGTCGTCCATCAGCAAGACGTCGGGGCGGACCAGGTCGCGCGCCTTCGTGTCGCGCGGAGGGGGAGGAGGCGGAGATGGTGTGGGGACCGGCGTGACCGCCGGGAGGGGGTCGGTACGCACGGGGGGCTCGAGGGGCGCGATGGGCGCATCCGGTCGGGCGTTCCTCTCGGACCCGACCCGGGGGCTCCCGCGCTTCTCGCGTTTGATCGGCGCAGCGAGCAGCGCGTCCTGGAACATCAGGCCGTACTCGACCGGGGCCGCGGTGATCCGGACGCCGATCCCGCGGCGGATCACCGTGGCCAGGGTCTGCGGCACGGCGCGACGCCTTGCGACCACGCCGGTGATGTGGACGTCTGGCGCGAGCCCGGCCCCCATCAGGTGCAGCTCGATCGGGCTGCCGGGGGGAACGGTCGTGTCCGTCTGAACGAACAAGCCCGTCATGGAGAGGTTCAGGGTGATGCCGCGATAGCTCTGGCCGCGGACCGTGAATGAGCAGGTGAAGCGCCGTTTGGCGCGTCTTGCGCGATCCTGCCGCATCTGGGCTCCCTGGCTCGGGTCGACACGCCCCGAATGTCATAGATCGGTCCGGCGGGTCGGAGCCTATAGGGCGGAGCTGCGTAGAGGATTCGATCGTGCGCCGAACCGGGAGCCCCCCCCCGGGGGGGGGCAGGGCGGCGGACTAGGCCTTCACCGCCATACAGCGGGAGCAGAGGGTCGAGCCGGGTCTCGGTGGAGACCCGCAGAGCAGACATCGCACCGTCGCCTGTCGCGCGTGGGGCGCTGTGGGCGCGTCGATCTCCGGGCCGAAGATCCTTGGGGCCAGGCTCGCGAGGAACTCCCCCCAGGCGTCCGGCGCGGTTCGGATGCGAAGTCCGATGCCGCCTCCCGCTGCCGCGATCAGGGCTGCCGGGACCCGGTATTGGCGAGCGACCTCCGCCGACAGCGTGACCTCCGCATTCTGCGGCGGAACACGCAGGCGCACCGCGAGCTTCGTGCGCGCTCGCCCCGCGAGGCGAAGTCGCGTCTGCACGAACAACCCGTTGGGCGCGAGATCGAGCACCGCGCCGTGGACCCGGCGGTCGCCGGTGTCGACTTCGCAGGGGACGCGACGGCGGACTCGCAGCTCTCGTCTTCGATTCATCGGGGGCTCCAACCGAGGGGAAAGCCGCGCGGTCACGCCCGGGGCGAAGGCCCGGGCGTCGCGCGACTCAGTGTGGACAAGGCAAGGCCCGTGCCATTCCGGGGGGAGATCAGGGCGATCGTGGGCATGATGCGGCGGGGCGCATCCTTGCACCGTCTTCTGCCGCAGGAGGATCTACGCAGTCCGCTTCGAGTCAGCCGTGCAAGAGGGCGGCAGGCTGCCATCGAGGGGCACCCCGCCTCCACCGGTCCAGCCTCCGGAGGGTGCACCGCCTCCGCGGTCAGCCTTCGATCAGGCTCGAGTCGGTGGAGAAGGTCTCGTTCGCCTCGTCGTAGGCGATCGGCTTCTCCAGGCGCAGCAGGGCGCAGATCAGGCCGAGCTCCTCTCCCGACAGGGATCGCAGCTCCGCCTGAGTGCGGTCGTCGAAGGTGAGCCGAAGGACGCCCTGGCCGCTGCGCCGGTCCCAGGCCACGTCGTAGTAGCTGATCCGCTTCGCCACGCTGCGCTTCCTCCCGCCAGATCGGCGCCTGAGCCCTCCTATCGAGTCTGACGTGGTTCCGGGCGCGCGTCACCTGGTGCGCGGTAGTTCCCACCCATAAGGGCTGGAGTTCGGTTCGCGTTGACCCGAAATCGCAGTTCCGTCACATTGCGCGCCGGGGTCGTCGGGGCCTGACGTACGGGAGAGTGGCCTTGGAACCGATCTTGTTCGGCATACCCGCGTTGGTTTTGGTGGCGGGCGCGCTCGCCCTGTTCATGGCGTGGAACATCGGCGCGAACGACGTCGCCAATGCGATGGGCACGAGTGTCGGCTCCGGAGCCCTCACCATCCGCCAGGCGATCATCGTCGCCGCCATCCTGGAGTTCAGCGGCGCCTTCTTCGTCGGCGGCCACGTCACCGACACGGTGCGCAAGGGGATCCTCACGAGCGATGCCGTCGCGCTGCACATGGATGTGCTGCCGTTCGGGATGCTGGGCTCCCTGGCGGCCGCGGCAACTTTGCTCTTCGGCGCGACGCGTTTCGGGCTGCCGGTCTCGACCACCCACTCGATCGTGGGCGCGATCATCGGCTTCGGCGCCGTCGCCATGGGCATCGACGCGATCGAGTGGGGGAAGGTCGCGCAGATCGCGCTGTCCTGGGTCACCTCGCCGCTGATCGGCGGCGTCCTCGCCTTCTCGATCTTCAACTTGACGCGATGGCTGATCCTCGATCGCGAGGACCCGACGGCCCAGGTCAAGCGCTACGGGCCGGTCTTCTACTTCGTGGTGCTGGGGGTGATCGGGCTCGTCACGCTCTTCAAGGGGCTGAAGAACCTGAAGCTCGACTTCGATCTGCCCGAGGCGATTCTCCTGTCCCTGGGGCTGGGGCTGCTAGGGGCCCTGTTCGGCTCCTTCATGTTGTCGCGAGTCCGGCCGGAATCCGCGGCGCCGGGCGACCGCTTCCACGACGTCGAGCGCTCCTTCGTCCTGCTCCAGATCCTGACGGCCTGCGCCGTGGCGTTCGCCCACGGCTCCAACGACGTCGCCAATGCCATCGGCCCCCTGGCGGCGATCATCCACTCCTTCGGAGACGTGGAGTACGCGAAGAGGACGGTCGTGGAGCCCTGGATGCTCCTCGTGGGCGGCGGCGGCATCGTCCTCGGACTGGCTACCTGGGGCTACCGGGTGATGGAGACCGTGGGGCGCAAGATCACCGAGCTCACTCCCTCTCGGGGCTTCGCGGCGGAGCTGGCTGCCGCCCTCACGATCGTCCTGGCCTCGCGCCTGGGCATTCCGGTCTCGACCACCCACATCCTCGTGGGCTCGGTCCTCGGCGTGGGCCTCGCTCGGGGCATCGGAGCCCTGGATCTCCGGGTGGCGGGGACGATCCTGGTTTCCTGGGTCGCTACGCTGCCGATTGCCGCTGTTCTCTCGATCCTTTTCTTCTACCTGTTCCGGAGCCTGCTGGCTCCGTAGCGCCGGAGGATTCGAATGACCCTCTTGGGCAGTCTCTTCGCCCGCTCACCGGTGCGACCGCTCCAGGAGCACATGCGCGCCGCCGTGGCGTGTGCCCAGGAGGTGCTTCCGCTCTTCGAGGACATGGCCGCCCAGCGGACGGATCAGCTGGCCGCGCGGCGGGCGAGGATCGACGAGCTCGAGCACGACGCCGACCGGATCAAGAACGAGATCCGCAGTCATCTGCCCAAGCGCCTGTTCATGGCATTCGAGCGCCGCGACATGCTCGAGATCCTCGACTTCCAGGACTCCATCGCGGACGTCGCCCAGGACATCGCCGAGCTGGTGGACCTGCGCCAGATGACCCTGCCGCCGGAGCTCAGGGAGCCGATCCTGGCCCTGGTGCGCCGTGTGATCGCAGCGTGCGAGCAGGCCGAGCGTGTGATCGGTGAGCTCGACGAGCTGGTGGAGACGGGCTTCGGCCCTCACCAGAGCGCTCGAGTCGAGGAGATGGTGGCGGAGCTGAACGAGATCGAGACCGAGACCGACGTCCTCAGCGAGACCGCGAAGCGCGCGCTCTTTGCCCTGGAGGCCGAGATCGGCGTCGGAACGGTCTTCCTCTACCAGCTGATCGAGTGGGTCGCCGACCTGGCGGACTTCGCCGAGCGGGTGGGGAACCGCACGCGGCTGCTGATCGCCCGCTGACGCCTCAGCCGGTCTCGATTGCGAGGCTCTCGAGGGCGAGCAGGCGCTGCTTCTGCACCTTGCCCGTCTCATTGCGCGGCAGCTCCTCGACCCGGGCGAACTCCCGGGGCAGCTTGAAGGGTGCGAGCTGCTTCGCCGCCCAGGCGCGGAGCGTCGCGGCGTCGAGGTCGTGGCCGGACTCCAGCACGAGGTACGCGCGGCCGGCCTCGCCCCATTTGGGATCGGGCACGCCGACCACGGCGGCCTCCCGGACGCTGGGATGCTGCGCGAGGACGGCCTCGATCTCCGCCGGGTAGACGTTCTCGCCGCCCGAGATGTACATGTCCCGCGCGCGGCCGACGAGGCTCAGGAAGCCCTCGTCGTCCCGGGTGGCCAGGTCGCCGGTTCGGATCCACTCGCCGCGAAGAGTCTCGGCCGTGGCGACCGGCCGCTGCCAGTAGCCGAGCATCGTGATCGGTCCGCGCACTACGATCTCGCCGGTCTCGCCCTCGGCGGTGTCGCGCCAGGTCTCCGGGGGGCCGTCGAAGTCCGAGAGCGGGACGACCCGGACCTCGGCGTGGAAGACGGGCCGACCGACGCTACCCGCCTTGCGCGTCGCGTCGCGGGCGTCCAGGCAGCACAGGATGGAGGTCTCGGTCTGGCCGAAGCCCTGCTTCAACACGAGGCCGAGCCGCTCGAAGGCGTGGATCTGCTCGATCGGAACCGCGGCGCCGGCTCCGAAGAGGAAGCGGAGACTGCCCGTGTCGTAGCCCTCGGGGCCCGCGTCGAGCAGGGCCTGGAGCTGAGTCGGGACGCCGCCGAGGAAGGTGATTCCGCTCGCGGCCACCCGGCGCCAGACCCCCTCCGGATCGAAACGCGGCAGGAGCTCCACCCGCCCTCCGACGTAGAGGGTCGGCAGGGTGAGGATCAGCAGCCCGAAGGAGTGGAAGAGGGGCAGGGGGACCAGCACCCGGTCTTCGTGCGTCAGACCGAAGAACAACTGGGCGTTGAGGGAGTTGAAGAGGGTCTTTCGGTGGGGGAGGAGCGCGCCCTTCGGCGTGCCGGTGGTCCCCGGGGTGTACATCAGGATCATCGGATCCTCGGGGCTCACAGGCTCCAGGTGGTCGAGGGGAGCGGCCCGGCCGAGCGCCGTCTCGTAGGGGCCGGGGCAGGCCAGGCGTGTCGGTGGCGACGAGAGGTTCGCGCAGGCGTCACGGGCGACCGCGTCGAGGGCCTCCTCGTGAAGCAGCAGGGAGGGGGTGGCGTCTTCGAGCATGCGCCGGATCTCCGGCGCTGTGAAGCGGGCATTCATGGGCACCGCGATCGCACCCAGGCGGGCGGTCGCGAAGAGCGCCTCGACGTAGGCGCTGCGGTTGCCGAGCAGTAGCGCCACGCGGTCGCTGCGCCCCACGCCGAAGCCGCGAAGCACGGCGGCGAGGCGGCAGGTCCGGTCGTGGAGGGCCGCGTAATCGAGGCTACGCTCGCCGTCGACGAGCGCCGGGCTGTCGCCCGCGATTACGGCGCGCCGGGTCGTCCATCCGCCGACGTTGTGGATCGGGGAGACGGAGGGCGCGTCGCGTGTCTCGGTCGGCACGGCGCGTGAAATAGCAAACCGGGAGGAACGGCGTGAATCTGCGCGGAGAGCCTGCGAATGTCGGTCGACACTGTGGCGGCAACCGCTACGACATCACGCCGGAGATCGTCAGCTTCTACGCGGACGCTCTCGACGACCACCACCCCCTCCAGGAGCGCTATGCCCCCCCGCTCCTCCATCACTCCGAGTGCTACAAGTTCGTCGGCGACTGGTACCTGAAGAACCTCTTCGGGAATCTGCACGGCCGTCAGGATTGGGAGCTCTTCGCGCCGATCCCTGTGGGTGCCGCCGTGCGAACCCGGTCGACCATCATCGACCGCTACTCGCGTCGCGGTCGTGACTGGGTGGTCAACGAGACCGACCTCTTCGACGCCGAGGACGCACGGCTCTTCGTGCGGGGGCGCACCCACCAGAGCTTCCTGCCGCCGAAGCCCGAGGGCGAGGCGGGCTACGTCGTCGACGGCACGACGGCGAGGAAGAAGACGCCGCCACCGCCGTTTCCGACGGCGACCGGTCCCGACCTGGCGTCCGTCACGAAGACCGTCGACGAGCGCCGCTGCTGGATGTTCTCGGGGCCTGGATCCAACTACCACACGGACCGCGCCCAGGCCGAGAAGCTGGGTTTCCCGAACATCGTGGTCCAGGGGATGATGTCCACCTGCTTCGTCTCCCAGGTCATGCAGGATCACTTCGGCATGGGCTGGCTCGCCGGCGGGCGCATGTCCGTGAAGCTCACGAACGTGCTGTGGGTCGACGAGACCGTGACCGCCCACGGCCGGATCCGCGACGAGACGCCCGAGGGCACGGGGACCCGGATCCATTGCGAGGTGTGGATCGACAAGGACGACGGCACCCGGATCCTGGTCGGCGAGGCGAGCGCGCTGCGAGACGGCTGAGCCCGTCGGAGGAGACCCGGTGAGCCCTCGAGATGGATCCCTCGCCGAAGAGGTCGATCAGGAGATCGATCGCGCGGCGATCGACCTGGATCTGCGAGGCCGCTGCGTCCTCGTCGCCGCCAGTGGGGGACTCGACTCGACGGTGCTCGCCCACGCCCTGGCCCGCTGCCCGGCGGTGGGCCCCTCCCGCTTGATCCTGGGCCACGTGAACCACGGCCTGCGCGGCGCCGACTCGGATGCGGACGAGCAGGCGGTCCGGGTCCTGTCCGAGGGGCTGGGGGTGACGTGCCACGTTCGAGCCGTCGTGCCCGAGGGGTTGCGCGAGGGTCGCTCGAGTCGAGATCGACCGAGTCTCCAAGAGGCAGCAAGAACAGTGCGTTACGCCGCTCTTGTTGAGATGATGCAAGAGGGATTGGCGGACCGGATCGCCACGGCCCATCAC
>CALDCK010000116.1 GCA_937937315.1 uncultured bacterium | reverse complement strand
CTGTGCGGGCGTGATCGGCGTCAACACCCCGTACCTGCCTCGCCCGCCGGTCCCGCCCACCCAGATGATGCGGGCTCTGGTGGGGGGACAGGACGAGAAGCTCTACCTCCTCTGGTTCCAGGAGCCGGGCGTGGCGGAGGGCGTCCTCGATCGGAACGCCGGCCGACTCTTCGACGCCCTGATGCGCCGGGGCAGGCCGCTCGAGGAGATGGCGGAGCGTATCGCCGCCGAGGGCCTCGACATGAACCCGTTCCGCCGCATCGGCGAGATCGAGCCGTTCGGCGAGCCTTTCCTCACGCCCGAGGAGCTCGACGTGTACACCCGGACCTTCGAGCGGACGGGATTCGCGGGCGGCGTGTCGTGGTATCGCAACCTCGACCGCAACTGGGAGACGGCGCCGGAGGTGGGCGTTGCCAAGATCGAGATCCCGAGCCTGATGGTCACCGCCGAGTGGGACCACGCCCTGCGACCGGAGATGGCAGCGGGCATGCCGGCGCTCGTGAGCGACCTCGAGACCGTCATGATCGAGCAGTGCGGCCACTGGACCCAGCAGGAGAAGCCGGCGGAGCTGAACCGCATCCTGGCGGAATGGCTCTCGCGCCGCTTCGCCTGAGGCGGCCCCCGGAAGCCGGAGTCGAGTGAGCACCCAGGAGAGCGTCCGGCCGGGCTACCCGCGCTACGTCCTCGGCGTCCTGGTCGCCGTCTACGTGCTCAACTTCCTCGATCGCCAGATCGTCACGATCCTGGCGGACGAGATCAAGGCGGATCTCGGCCTCAGCGACGCGGAGATCGGCTTCCTGTACGGCACCGCCTTCGCGGTCTTCTACGCGCTGTTCGGCATCCCGCTCGGCCGCCTCGCGGACGTGTGGAACCGACGCACGCTGATCTCGCTGGGGCTCGGCGTGTGGAGCCTGATGACCGCGCTCTCAGGGCTCGCGCGCAACTTCCCGCAGCTGGCTGCGGCGCGCATCGGGGTGGGGGTGGGCGAGGCCAGCGCGAGCCCCGCCGCCTACTCGATGCTCTCGGACTACTTCCCCGCCGCGAAGCGAGCGACGGTGCTCGCGATCTACTCGAGCGGGATCTACATCGGCGCCGGGCTGGGCCTCGCCATCGGCGGGCAGATCGTGCACCGCTGGAACACGGCGTTCGCCGGGGGCGACGCTCCCTTCGGCCTCGTCGGCTGGCAGGCGGCCTACCTGGCGGTCGGGCTGCCGGGCCTGCTCGTGGCGATCTGGGTGCGAACCCTGCGCGAGCCGCCGCGCGGCGGAATCGACGGGATCTACAGCCCGCCGGAGCCCCGGCCCTTCCGCCAGTTCTTCTTCGAGCTGCGCAGCGTGCTGCCGCCGTTGACCGTCTTTCACCTCTGGCGAGAGGGCGCCGGCGCGCGCGGCGTCGCCTGGAACGTCGCGATTGCGGCGGGGATCACGGCCCTCGCGATGTGGCTCATCGAGCTCACCGGGCACGTCGCCCAGTGGTTTGCGCTGGGCATCGGACTCTACGCGGCGGCGTCCTGGGCCCAGGCCATCGGATTGCGCGATCGGCCCGCCGCTGCGCTCCTGTTCGGCACGCGCTCCTTCCTCCTGTCGTGCTTCGGCTTCTCGTTCCTGGCCTTCACCGGCTACGGAATCGGTGGCTGGGGCCCGGTCTTCTTCATGCGCGTCCACGGCCAGACGAGCGCCGACGTCGGTCTGGCGGTTGGGCTCACGTCGGCGGCCGGGGGCCTGGTGGGTGTGATGCTCGGGGGGCACCTCGCGGACCGGCTCCGGCGACGCGGCCCGACGGGCCGCCTCCAGGTCGGCTACCTCACCGCCGCGGCGACGGTTCCCTTCACTCTCTGGATGCTCCACACCGACAGTCTCGCCCTCGCCTACGCGCTCAACTTTCCGAGCAGCGTGGCCGCGGCGATGTGGATCGGCGCCGGCGCATCGACGGTCCAGGATCTGATGCTGCCCCGCATGCGGGCCGTGGCCTCGGCCTTCTACCTCCTGGTCGTGACCTTCGTCGGGCTCGCTCTCGGTCCCTACATCGTGGGTCAGCTCTCCGACGTCCTCGGCGACCTTCCCCTGGCCATGAGTCTCGCCCTGGGGGCGAACGGCGTTGCGGTGCTCCTTCTCTTCCTCGCGTCGCGCTACATCGCCCAGGACGAGGAGACGCGGTTGGAGCGCGCCCGCGCCGCGGGAGAGCCCGGGCCCGACGGCTGAGCCGACCGGGCCTGCCGGGAATCGGCTACCCTGATCCGGTGCGTCGCGTCTGTTACTACCACGCCGGCTGTCCCGACGGCTTCGGCGCCGCCTGGGCGGTGTGGAGGGCCTGGGGGCCAGCGGGCTACTACGTCGCGCGCGGCCACGGCGACGACCTCGACGCCTTCGCCCACGAGGGTGACCAGGTGGTCTTCGTCGACATCGCCCCTTCCGTCGAGCAGGCCGTCGAGCTCGGCGAGGTGGCGCAGCAGCTGCTGGTGCTCGATCACCACCTGACCGCGCGGGACCGCTTCACCCAGAACCCACAGCTGCTTCCCTCCCTCGTCGATCGCGGACATCGGATCCACTTCGACCTGGAGCACTCCGGTGCGGTGCTCGCCTGGCGCCACTTCCACGGCGAGGAGCCGGTCCCGTCGCTGCTGGCCTACGTCGAGGACCAGGATCTCTGGAACTGGAAGCTTCCCGAGTCCGACGCGGTCAACGCGGCGATCGGCTCCTTCAAGCGCGACTTCGAGTCCTGGGACGAGCTCGCTCGCAAGCCCTGGGAAGAGCTCGCCCGGGAGGGCGCCCCGCTGCTCCGGGAGCAGCGGGTCGAGATCGAGCGCTCGCTGCGCTTCGCCCACCCGGTGCTCGTGGGGGACCTTCGGGTCGAGGCGGTGAACGCCCTGCACCACCGCAGCCACGTGGGGCACGAGCTGTCGAAGCGCGCCGCCTTTGGCCACCCCGTCGGGATCGCCTACCGGGTGTGCGGCACGCGCGTCGACGTCTCGATCTACTCGATCGGGGACGTCGACGTGTCCGAGATGGCGCGGCGCTTCGGGGGCGGGGGCCATCGCAACGCGTCGGGCTTCAGCCTGTCCCTCCAGGACTGGATCGCGCGCTTCCTGCCCTGATCGCGCTCAGGCGCGCCACTCCGAGGGGGTGAGCGCCCGGATCGAGAGCGCGTGGATCTCGCCCTCCATCTCTGCTGCGAGCGCGCCGTAGACGAGTCGCTGGCGGGCCAGGGATGCGAGCCCTTCGAAGCGCGGACTCACGATCAGGGCGCGGAAGTGCCCGCCGCCCCCGGCCGCTCCTGCGTGGCCGGCGTGGAGATGGCTCTCGTCCACGATCTCGACGTGGGTGGCCTCGAGCTCACGGGTGAGCTTCGTCTCGATGTGCTCGCGTCGATCCACTCAGTCCTTCGGCAACCCGAGCACGCGCTCGGCGATGATGTTCTTCTGGATGTTGGGCGTGCCGCCGCCGATCACGACCTCGGGCCAGGACAGGGCGTAGCGCTGCCACCGACCGTCGTCGGGTACGACATCGCTGCCCTGCCAGAGCGGCCCCCGGCTCCCCTGGATCTCGAGGGCCAGCTCGCCCAGCTCGACCTCGAGCTCCGCGCGGTGGAGCTTGTTGATGGAGGTCTCGCTGCCGAGCTTCTCGCCCCGGAGCTGCTTCGTGAGGAAGCGCAGGCCGTTGAGGCGCATCGCCTCGATGCGCATCTCGGCCCGGGCGATGCGCCGTCGGATGCCGGCATTCTCTGCGGCGGGGCGGCCGTTCTTCCGACAGCGGCGCGCGAGGTCCTTCACGTCGTCGAGGATGCGCGAGAGCCCATGGACCTCGGCGATGCTCGAGCGCTCGTGGGCCAGGGCCGACACGGTGACGCCCCAGCCCTGCCCTTCCTCGCCGAGGCGGTTCTCGACCGGGACCCGAACGTCGTCGAAGAAGACCTCGGCGAAGATCGCGCCCCCGGCCATGTTCTTGATCGGGCGCACGGTGATGCCCTTCGTGTCCATCGGTACGAGCAGGCAGGTGATGCCGTCGTGCTTGCTCTTCACCTCGGTCTGGGTGCGCACCAGCAGGATGATCCAATTCGACCACATGGCGATGGACGTCCAGATCTTCTGTCCGTTCACGACGTAGGTATCGCCCTCGCGCTCGCAGCGGCAGGAGAGCGACGCCAGATCGCTGCCCGATGCGGGCTCCGAGTAGCCGGTGCACCACTGGTAGGCGCCGTCCAGGATGTCGGGGATGAACTTCTTCTTCTGCTCCGGGGTTCCGTACTCGATGATCGCGGGTCCGACCCAGGCCAGCCCCATGAAGCAGGTGCCGAGGGGAGGCGCCTTCGCCTTCGCCATCTCCTCCTTCAGGATCACCTGCTCCATGATGGAGCCGCCGCCACCGCCGTACTCCTTCGGCCAGGAGAAGCCGACCCAGCGCTTCTCGCGGACCTTCTTCTGGAAGCCCGCGATCGTGGCCATGTCGCGCTCGCCCTCGCCGAGGTTCTCGGCGAGGAATGTGCGGACCTCCTGCCGGAATGCCTCTTCGTCGGGGCTCAGGTTGAAGTCCATCACAGACCTCCCAGGGATGCGATGCGTTCGAGGTGGTGGTCGGCGTCGCCGAAGGCGGGCCGCGCCCACTTCGCGCGCTTTAGGTAGAGGTGGGCGTCGTACTCCCAGGTGTATCCGATGCCCCCGTGGAGCTGGATGGCGTCGACGCCGAAGCGGGGCGCTGCCTCGCTCGCGTAGGCCTTTGCCCGGGAAGCGGCGAGGCTCGCCACGGCCGGGTCCTCGTCGAGCTGCCAGGCCGCGTAGTAGCAGAGCGACTTGAAGGACTCGATGTCGACGAAGGCCGAGGCGAGGGGGTGTTTCACGCCCTGGAACTGGCCGATCGGCTTGTCGAACTGGATCCGCTGCTTCGCGTAGTCGACGGTGAGTGCATGGAGCCCTTCGACGGTGCCCACGAGCTCCGCCGTGACGGCCGTTGCGCCGCAGTCGATGAGGTGAGAGACCAGGGGCCAGGCGCCGCCGACCGGGCCGAGGATTGCGTCGCTCTGGAGGGTCACGCCGTCGAAGCGCACACGACCCGTGGGCTTGGTCTCGTCCATGCCGGGGAGGAGATCGATCGAGAGGCCCGGCGCGCCCCGCTCGACGATGCCGAGGGAGATCGAATCGACAGCGTCTCCGCTGCGAAAGGCCACGACGAGGAGATCGGCGTCCGGGGCGTCGGGAACGAAGAGCTTCTCGCCTTCGAGGCGTACCGCGTCGCCGTCGCGGGCGCCGCGCAGCGCGATCCCGTCGGCGTCGAGAGAATCCGCGTCTTCGACGAGGGCGAAGGCGCCCACGACCGATCCGTCGGCCAGCCCGGGCAGGTGACGCTCCTTCTGGGCGTCGCTCCCCGCGCGCTCGATCGCGGTGCCCGCGAGCACCGTCGAGATCAGGGGCGAGGGGAAGAGGGAGCGGCCCGTCTCCTCGAGGACCACCACCAAGTCGACCCAGCCCAGACCGACGCCGCCGTAGGCCTCGGGGAAGGTCAGCCCGACCCAGCCGAGCTCGGCCATCCGACCCCAGAGGTGCCGATCGAAGCCCTCGGGCTTCTCGGCGATCTTGCGCACCTCGTCGAGGGAGCAGTTCTGGTCGAGGAACTTCCGCACCTCGGCGCGCAGCAGCTCCTGCTCCTCGGAGAAGCCGAAATTCATGGAGGGGCCTCCGCTTCGCGCCCGGGAGCGCCCGTGGAATCTAGCAGGTCGCCGCACTACGCCGGATCGTTGGGGTCGACGGTCCAGCACCATCGAGGGTTCGAATCCCTCCCTCTCCGCCAGTCACTGGTTCCCCTGCGACGGCGATCGCTTCCGGGACGCTCAGTGCCCCACCGAACCGGCGCGAATCTGAAGGGGGGAGCAAGGGCCCGGGCGGTCGAAGCCGCCCTCATCGCCGCACCAACCGCCCGTCCACACGGTCCCCGGACAGACCACTCGCGTCACTCAACGATGAGAACTTGCTCATCACGGATAGGAAGCTCAGGCTGGATTCTCCGTGGAGCACCGAGAAGGAGCGGTTACCTCGACCGGCTACCGGGCCGCCGCGGGGACGGCAGTGCTCGCCGGGAGCTGTTGCGGGAGACGCGATAGCGCTATGGAGCGATTGGGGCACCGGCCAAAGCCGCTCGGCTGGCGGGGGGGCTCGCCATGTGAGCTGCGTCCTGGGCCGCTCGACGCATGGCGAAGTCCTCGATCCTCATGGAGGGGCGCGGAGTCAGGTCGGCGACCTGATCCAGCAGATCGAGGGCCTCGCTTCGCCGTTCCGGCGCGAGGTCGAGCAGGGTCAGCGCGAGGAGAAGTCGATTGCCGGGATTCGTTGGTGCCAGAGCGTAGGCGCGCTCGATCAGGGGTACGGCCTGCTCCCGATCGACCCAGCCCGAAACGAAGGGCACGCGGGGTAGCTCGGCGTGCAAACGGCCCAGGAGCCGAAATGCTCCCCCGTCATCGTAATCGGGTTCTAGGGCGATCGTGACCAGGACGTAGCGGTGGATGCGATTGGCGACCCCTTCCCGGACGGCGCTCAGCAGGCCGACGGTGCGGCTCCAGGCGCCCCAGTTGATCGATGACCAGAAGTAGAGTCGGGCTACATCTCGCGGATCGGGGACGGTAGCCTCGAGAAGCGTGGGCAACGACTGAATGGCGGTCTCGTCCAGCCTGTCTCCGGAGCCGACCCGGGCCGCGAGGTCCTCGATGCCCGTCTCGGAGACGTCCCGAGCGCGTTCGAAGATCGTCCGCGCGTCGTCCTCTGCCTCCGTCGCGAACTCACCGGCAAAGTGGAGAGCGCGCAGCAACTTCCAGCGCGCTTCGAGACTCCCGGGGTGCCTCTCCAACGCACGCTCGTAGAACCCAATAGCCTGTAGGATCGGGGCGCGCTCCGGGCGACCCTCGCGTTCACCCTCCGCACGCCTGGACCAGGCCGAGTCACCGCGCAGGATATTCTCTGCCTGGGCGCTAAG
>CALDCK010000115.1 GCA_937937315.1 uncultured bacterium | reverse complement strand
GCGAAGCTCGAGAGCGTGCGCGACGGACTGGGAGCGGCGGCGCTGCCGATCGTGCTCGGCGACGGCGACGACGAGGCCTCTCTCGTCTCTCTCGCCGGCCGGACCCGCGTCGTCTGCACCACCGTCGGCCCCTACGCCCGCTACGGCTCGAAGCTCGTCGGGGCCTGCGCCCGTGGTGGCACGCATTACTGCGACCTCACCGGGGAGCTCCATTGGATTCGCCGCATGATCGATGCTCACCAGGGCGAGGCAGAGCAGAGCGGTGCGCGTATCGTTCCGACCTGTGGCTTCGACTCGATCCCCTCGGATCTGGGCGTCTTCTTCATCCAGCGTGAGATGCGGGCGCGGAGAGGTGCGCCGAGCCCCCACGTGAAGTGTGGCGTGGCGGGCTTCAGTGGGGGAATGAGCGGTGGCACCGTCGCGAGCATGCTGAACATGATGGAGGAGGCCGGCAAGGACCCGGCCGTGATGCGCGTGATGGCCGACCCCTATGCCATCGACCCGGCCGGTCGGCGCGGCCACGAGGAATCGCCGGACTCGCGCGGGCCGGCCTTCGACGCGGATCTCGGGCAGTGGACCGCGCCCTTCGTGATGGCTGGCATCAATACCCGGGTGGTGCGCCGCTCCCGCGCCCTGCTCGGCGACCTCTACGGCAGCGAGTTCCGCTACGAGGAGTCGATGCTCACCGGGAAGGGCGCGGCCGGCGCAGTCAAGGCCGGCAGCGTCGCCTTCGGCATGGGCGCTGGCATGGGCGCCATGGCGATCGGCCCGATCCGTCGGCTGGCCAGCCGACGGATGCCGGCCCCGGGCGAGGGCCCGACCCCGGACGAGCAGGAACGAGGCTACTGGGATCTGCGCTTCTGGGCGGCTCCACCGGCGGGCAGCGGGGCGGGAGCGCTGCGAGCGCGGCTGCGGGGCGACCGCGATCCGGGCTACGGCTCCACCTCGAAGATGCTCGGCGAGAGCGCCGTCTGCCTCGCCCTCGACTCCCTCGAGGACTCGGCCGGATTCCTGACGCCTGCCTCCGCCATGGGCGACGTCCTGATCGACCGCCTGCAGAAGAGCGCCGGCGTCTCCTTCGAGATCGAGGAGTAGGGGCTCTCGGAAGGCGAGCGCATCGCGGGTCCGATCTCGGATCGGCAAGCCGCCATCCGGCCGCCTGAGCGCCGAGCCGATGTGGGGAAGTGCGTTCGAGAGCGCGATGAAGCGCCTGCGTCCGGGTATAGTGGCGCCCATCAGCTCGCCTCGGGATGAGGGGGAGCTTCGAGGAGGACACCGTGAAGTTCGGACTCGCCTTCGCGAGTAGCATGGGCACCGACCCCGAATCAGCCCTCGAGGTCTGTCGCAGGGCCGAGCGAGCCGGGTTCGATTCGGTCTGGGGCGGCGAGCACGTGATTCGCCCTCGTCGGATCGAGTCGTCCTATCCGTATACCGCGGATGGCGTGATGCCCGGTGAGGACGAGACGCCGATTCCGGATCCGCTCATCTGGCTCGCCTACGTAGCGGCCGCGGCGCCTGGCCTGCGGCTCGGCACCTGCATCCTGATCGTGCCCCAGCGCAACCCTGTCGTTCTGGCAAAGGAGCTGGCCACCCTCGATCACCTCTCCGGAGGACGCGTCGATCTGGGGATCGGCGTCGGCTGGCTCGAGGAGGAGTTCCGAGCGTTGGGCGTGCCCTGGGAGCGCCGCGGCGCGCGGACCGACGAGTACGTGGCCGCCATGAGGGCCCTCTGGGCGGGACCCCATGCGGAGTTCCACGGTGAGTTCGTCGACTTCGAGCCCGCGACCTGCAGCCCGCGCCCCGTGCACGGCTCGATCCCCATACTCGTGGGGGGCGATACGTCTGCCGCGATCCGGCGAGCGGCGCGCCTGGCCGACGGCTACTTCCCCGGGACTACCGATCCGGAGGACCTCGCTGGACTGATCCGTCAGCTTCGGGACGCGGCGGATCGGGCGGGCCGGAAGCCCGAAGAGATCGGGGTCCACGCGATCCTCGGGCCCCAGATAGCGGAGCCCGTGGCCCGAGCCGAGCAGATGGCTGCGCTCGGCGTCGAGCGGGCCATGGTCCCCGCCTTCTTCTTCGCCGGCCCCGACGGCCTCGACCGTCTCTCGGAGTTCGGGGAGCGGGTGGTGGCGCCCCACGCACGTCAGGGCTAGCCGATGTCCGACCCGATTCGCGCCTATCTCGTGGCCAATGCCCGTTATCACGACACCGACTTCGCGCGGCTCGAGCTCTTGAAGCTCCTGGCGGAGGATCCCGAGGTCCGAACGGGCGTCGCAGACAGCTTCGGTGACCTCGATTCCATCGCCGGGTCGGACTTCCTCATCACCTACACCTGCGATCTGCGGCCGTCGGAGCGCGAGGCCGAAGCCCTGCGCGACTTCGTCGCATCGGGCAAGCGCTGGATCGCGCTTCACGGGACGAACGCCATCCTGGAGATCGGCTCGAAGGGCATGTACTGCCCGCGCGATCACGTCACCTTCATGGAGACACTGGGGAGCCGCTTCATCGCCCATCCACCGCTCCAGCCCTACACCGTGACGATCGCCGATCCCGAGCACCCGCTCGTGCGCGGGATGGCGTCCTTCGAGGTGTCGGACGAGCTCTATCTGTGCGAGTACTACGGTGAGGTGAAGCCGCTGCTGGAGACCCGCTTCACCGGCACCTTCCAGTCGGGCTATGTCGAGAACGAGTGGCCCGAGGACGAGCCGCGGCTCGTGGCGTATACGCACCCGGTGGGAGAGGGCGAGGTCCTCTATCTCACCCTGGGGCACTGCTGCGGGAAGTACGACATGCGTCCCATTCAGAAGGTCGCCGAGGTGGTGCGCGGTTCGTGGGAGAGCCCGGTGGTTCTCGACCTCCTGCGCCGCGCCCTGCGCTGGGCGAAGAAGGCCCTCTAGCTTTCGGTTTCCGGTGACCAGCGCACCGGAAACACCTCCGGGAAGTCGCTCAAGGGTTGGCCCGAGCGCGGCTCGTGCTCGTAGAGTGCGACCGGGTCGGGGATCACCTGGCCGAGGCGATGCAGGTAGCGCACGTCGCGGCCGGCCCAGAGGGAGGCATGGGCGCGCCGCGGATTCGGCGACGTCACGTCGCCGAGGGCCGCGTGCAGGATGTTGCCGTGGAAGAGCAGAACGTCCCCGGGCTCGTAGTCCCAACCGAGGATGTCGTATGAGTCGCGATGGGCCTCGATGTCCGGGACGAGGGGCAGGCTCTTGTCGCGGATTCCGCTCCAATAGGTCCAGTCCTCGTAGGCGTCGGCCCCGAGCATGGGCCGGTCGAGGCGTGCGTTCTCGAGCATCGCCTGGGCCCGCGTGCTGGTCTCGGGGTCGCGACCCGCGAGGGGGCTGTAGGTCACGTTCCAGCGATGGGATCCTCGCACGACCTCCAGGCTCACGTTCCGTGGAACCGGATCCGGGGAGATCCAGGCGCGGATGAGGTCGTGGCCGGCGATGTTGTAGTAGCAGGTGTCCTGATGCCACGGCGTCGCCGGGACGAAGCCCTTCGGCTTGTAGAAGAGCTGGTCCATGTAGAAGCGGACTGGGCTCTCCAGGGCGCGCCCGACGATCTCGGCGACCGGCGACTCCTCGATGATGCTGCGAAGCTCCGGAGATCGGGAAGCCGGAAACTGATCGACCCGGAGGGTTCCGAGGTTCTCGGAGAGGGTATCCGGCGCGGCAATGGCGGAATCCAGTCCGGCGCGAGCCCGATCCACCCACTCCTGGGGCAGGATGGCTCGCACCAGCACGGCACCGTCGCGGTCGAAGGCCGCGATCTCGTCGGTCGTGACTCGGCGCAGCGGCTTCGCGGCCATGGGTAGATCCTACACCATGCCCCCGCGCCTCCGGATCTCGAGCTCGGCGCGTGCAGGGCGTCGCCTCGAGATCCTACCCGCCGACGTACCCGGAGCGTCTCGCCTCGGTCGCCCACCAGGTCTCGGGGGAGCCGTCCGATGATCCCATCCCCCGGCTCACCGGCGCCAGATCGGAGCCGGGCCGGCGCCTCCGCAGCCCTACCGAAGATGGAGGCGATTCGCGAGCTCGCGCATCAGCCCCTCGAGATCGTGGTCCGAATCCACGACGCCGAAGACGTAGCGATCCGGGCGGACGACGGCGGCCGGGTGATGCTCGAAGAGCGGGTCGTACCGGCCCTCGACGACCTCGAGCTCGTCGAGGGAGACGACGCGGCCGCCGAGCCGCTCGAGCTGCCTGCGCGCCTCGTCGGACAGCTGCAGATCCGCTCTGGTGCGCGCCAAGATCGCGAAGTGCCTTCCCAGATGCTCGTCGAGACGGACCGGGCTTCCGCCGTCCGTTCGCACGGTCGGCTGGTAGAGCAGGCGACCCACGGCGGATCCCGCCTTGATCTGCTCTGCGACGAGGGTGCCGCCGCGAAGCATCGGAACGAGCTGACCGTCCGACGGTGCCGCGCGCTCGGCGGCGCTCGCGTAGGGATCGGGTAGTCCAGCCTCCCGCGCGGCCAGGGTCTCCATGAGCTGTCCGATTCCGACGGCGCGGTCGACGAGGTCGACGGAGTGGGCGCCCCGCTCTTCCTGATAGCTGTCGAGCAGACTGTCGTCGCACTCCCCCGAGAGCACGAGAGGGAGCTTCCAGCCGAGGCAGACCGCATCGCGCAGGCCCGAGTTGAGACCCTGGCCCAGGAAGGGCGGTGTCTGGTGGGCCGCGTCGCCCGCGAGCATGACCCGACCGGACCGCCATTCGGAGGCGGTCGCTGCATGGAACTGATAGACCGCCGCGCGCCGGATGTCGTAGTCACTGCGCGGCAGCCACGAGTCGAGCAGGGCCTCGATCTCCTCGGGGCGCTCCATTCGATCGCGGGTGTCTCCTTCGGCGAGCTGGAACTCCCAGCGGCGATACGGATCCCGGCACGGGACGTAGGTGGTGAGGCGCGCCGGGTCGCAGACCTGCATCATCGTCTCGGGCAGCAGGGCGCCGGGGTGGAGCGCGATGTCGATCACGAGCCAGTCCTGGTCGTAGCCGAGGCTCTTCCAGTCGGCCCCGATCGATCGTCGGACGAAGCTCGAGGCCCCGTCGCAGCCGATGACATACTCGGCCGCCGCCTGGACCTCTCCCTCCGCCGCGATCCCGCGAAGCGCCACCTCGGTCCGGGACGACTCGATCGCCGTCACCTCGACGCCGAGCGCGACTGCGATGCGATCGCTCCGCGCGACCTCGCGGCGCAGCAGCGCCTCGAGCTCGGGCTGGTCGAAGAAGGCGATGTCTCGCCAGCCGTTGGGCCCCGACGCCGGCAGCTCGATGCCGAAGAGCCGGTTGCGCTTCGAGTCGGTGAAGCAGAACTCGTCCTTTTCGCGCCGCGGCTGGAGGATGCCATCGACGGCCTTCGAGAGTCCGAGGCGCTGGAACCCGCGCATGGACTCGCCGTCGAGGCCGATCGCCCGCGGAAGCTCGACGAGCTCGGCCGACCTCTCGAGGACGAGGACGCGCAGGCCAGCATCCGCGAGCTGGAGTGCGCAGCACGCCCCGACGGGACCGTATCCGACGATCGCAACATCGAACTCGCCCATCGACTTCATCGCGATGCCTCCCCGCCGAAGATTATACGCGTGGACAAGCGGGTTATTCAACCGTATAATGCGACTCGAATCGGGTGCGCGCTGGAGGATGGATCATGATCGTTCTGGTCACCGGTGCCTCGGGCGGCTTCGGAAGCGTGCTGGGTGACACCCTCGCCGGGCAGGGAATGACCGTCTACGGAACCTCGCGCCAGCTCCCGGACCGAGGGGGTGAGCACCCCTTCGAGATGCTCCGGATGGACGTGACCGAGCCGGGCTCCGTCGAGGCCTGTGTTCGCGATGTCGTCGCGCGAGAGGGGCGCATCGACGTCCTGGTCAACTGTGTGAACGCGATGATCATCGGCGCCTTCGAGGAGCAGACCGTCGACGAGGTAAGGGCCCTCTATGAGACCAACGTCTTCGGGGTGATCGAGATCTGTCAGCAGGTGATCCCGGTGATGCGGAGGCAGGGGGGGGGCACGATCGTCAACATGAGCTCGCTCGGGGGCCTGCTGGCCGTTCCCTACATGAGTGCCTACACGTCGGCGAAGTTCGCTCTCGAGGCCCTGAGTGAGGCGCTCTACCACGAGGTCGCGTCCGACGGGATCGACGTCGTCATCATGCAGCCGGTGGCCATGGCAATCGACCGACCGGCGACGGGAGCCCACCTCCACGTCGTAACGCGAGCCGAGGCGGGCTCTCCGAGCCATAAAATGGTGGCGCGAATGGCCCGGGACACCGCCGCAAGCCGATTGACCCCGGAGATGGTTGCGAAGCGCGTGGCCCAGGTGATCACCCTCGACCGCAAGCCGCTCCGGGTTCCGATGGACAAGGCAAAGCCGCTCACCCTGCTGAAGAGACTGGCCCCGCAGTTCGTCATCGACCGACTCGTTCGGGGATTGGCGCAGGGAGGCCCTGCCGAGGACGCCGCGTCGTCCTGAAGATCGGGCGAAGTCGCTCCCGACGTGGGTTACCCTTCCGGATCAGATCGGGGGGCGATCGCAGGTGAATCCGAGCGTCGGGAATGATGCTGGCCGTTGAGCTGCGCGGGCGTGGTGCAGCGGTTTGGATCGCCCTGGTCCTGACCCTGGGGATGGCCTTGGTAGCGTGTCAGACGACGACCCGCGGCGAGATGGTCCCATTCACCGAGGCGCAGCGGATTCGTTACCAGCTCGGCGAGACCGAGCTCCGCGCACTGCAGTACTACCTCTCGGATCGCATCGTGCTCGAGCGGGTCGCCAGCGACGCGGCAGGCAGGGTCGATCGCGGTCGGCTCATCGTGCGCTCCGGCACCGCCATCCATCAGGTCCTGGTCGAGCGCGGCACGCCAGGTGCCGTGGAGCCCGCCGCGCACGTCGGGCCGGCCGAGTTGGGGGGCTACGTGCTCGAGATCAGCTTCGAGCGCGGCGCATCGCTGCGCTTCAGCGCCGTTGCCGCCGATGGCACCTACTCGCTCTTGGCACCGCCCGATAGCGGATTCTTCACGGCTCTCTTCGCCGGCTGGTCGAGGCCGCAACGCTTCGAGGTCGACTTCGACGGCGCGAAGTGGAACGTGGTCGCCGGCTCCGACTCCCGTCTCCTGATCGAGCGCGACGCCCTCGGAAAGATCGCGCGATCCCGCCGCGTCCTACCGGGAGTTCGCACCCCCGATGCGCAGTAGTCGCCCCGGGGGCGCGGTCGTTGGTTCGGCGAGAGGGTGGTACGATCGGTGCGTGTGAGGAACTCCCCATGCCCGCCCTCGACGGAATCCGCGTCCTCGACATGACCCAGTACGAAGCGGGCCCTTCGTGCACCCAGGCGCTGGCCTGGCTCGGCGCCGACGTCGTGAAGATCGAGCCTCCTCGGGGCGGAGACCCGGGTCGTTCTCTCGCCGTCGGCGGCGATTACTCCCCCTATTTCTGCAACTGGAACGCCAACAAGCGAAGCGTCACGCTCGACCTCACGCAGAAGGTCGGCCGCGATCTCCTGCTCCGCATGCTGCCGCGCTACGACATCTTCATCGAGAACTACGGGCCGGGCATCGTCGAGCGCTTCGATCTCGAGTACGAAACGCTGCGAGAGATCCATCCGGCGCTCATCTACCTGCGCATCAAGGGCTTCGGCAACGACGGGCCGTATGCGCACTACAAGGCCTACGACATGATCGCCCAGGCGGCGTCCGGGGCGTTCTCGGCGACGGGCGAGATCGGAGGCATCCCGATCCTCCCGGGCCCGACGATCGGAGATTCGGGCACGGGGATGCAGGCCGGAATGGCCGTGCTGGCGGCGTATGTGCAGCGGCTCCGCACGGGTGAGGGGCAGCTGATCGAGCTCTCCATGCAGGAGGCCATGACCTACTACATGCGAACTCGGATTGCGTTTGCGGGAGACTGGGGGAACCAGGCCGTCCCGCGCCTCGGCAACATGATGGGAGGGGCGCCCACCGGCCTCTATTCCTGCGCCGGCGGCGGCCCGAACGACTTCGCGTACCTGATCACCGTGACGGATCGTCACTGGGATTGTCTGTGCGTGGCGATCGGAAGGCCCGAGCTCGCGATCGATCCGCGCTTCGACACCGGCGACAAGAGGGCGTTGAACGATGCGCCACTTCGCGAGGAGATCTCGTCCTGGACGCGCGAGCACGAGAAGTACGAGGTGATGCGAGTGCTCGGTGACGCCGGTGTGCCGTGCTCTGCAATCATCGACACCTCCGATCTCTACCGCGACCCGCATCTGGTGGCGAGGGATTTCGTCAAGCGCGTCGAGCATCGCGATCTCGGCGAAGTGTCGCTGCTCGGTTTCCCGACGCGCATGTCGGGGAGCGAGGTGCCGATCCAAGCCGCTCCCCTCCTGGGTGAGCACAATGACGAGGTGCTCCGCGAAGACCTGGAGCTGTCCGACGACGAGATCGCCGCACTTCGCAGGGACGGCATTCTCGCCCGAGAGCCGTAGGATCGTGGCGAGCCGGTTGACCCATGCCATCCGGGCTCGTTTTGGGCGGAGGAATCCGAATGACGAATGAGGATGCCCCTCGCTATCTGTCGCGCGGCGAGCTGGATGCCCTGGAGATCACCACGAACGACGCGGTGGCGAGCATCGAGCACCTGATCCGCAGGCGGGCCGAAGGGCGGATGTGGAACGCGCCGAAGTCGGCGCTCTTCCTGCCGGATGGTCGATTCCTGATGTCGACCCTCGCCGCGTCGGACGACCCACCCTTCGTCGTCGTGAAGTCGCTCGCGCTCAACCCGCGCAACCCGGAACGCGGCGAGCCGTTGATGAACTCGCTGGTGACGGTGCTCGACGGAGAAACCTCCCGGCCCCTCGCGGTGATCGATGGCAACTGGGTCACGGAGATTCGGACGGCCGCCCTGAGCGCGGTGGCGGCGAAGCGCCTCGCGCGCCCCGACGGGAGCATCGTCGCCTTCATCGGCTGCGGTGCCCAGGCGCGGAGCCATCTTCGCGCCTTTTCGGATCTCTTCCCCCTCGAAGAGATCCGCGTCCTGGGGCGGGGGCGCGCCAACCAGGATGCGCTGTGCCGGGCGGCCGAGGCGAGAGGGCTTTCCGCGACCGTGTGCACGTCGGCGCGCGAGGTGTTGGAGCGTGCCGACCTGGTCGTCAGCTCGGTCGGCTTCTCGCCGGGCCTCGATCCCTTCGTCGACGCGAGATGGCTCGCCCCGGGCGCCTTCGCCGCTATCACCGATGGGGCGATTCCCTGGGTCGGGGAGGGCATGTCCGCCTTCGATCGCATCGTAATCGACGACCTGGAGCAGGAGGCGAAAATGCCGCAGTCGATGGTGCAGCCCTCGCTGGTGGTGGGAGACCTCGGCAGCCTGGTCCTGGGTGAGGTCGAGGGCCGGCGGCTCGACGAGGAGAAGAGCGCGTTCGTCTTTCGCGGCCTGGCCCTGGGAGACCTGGCCCTCGCCGGGCTCGCGCTCCAGCGCTCACTCGACGACCCGCTCGATCCGAGGAGCAGCGGCTAGCGCGAACCCGCTGGCGCCGTTTTCACACGGAGCGATCGAAGGAACCGCGCCGCGGGATGCCTACCCCACCACTCCGGCGTCGCGAAGATCTGCGATGGCGCTGGCGTCGTAGCCCAGCTCGCCGAGTACCGCGTCGGTGTGCTCGCCCAACAGCGGGGCGGCGCCGCCGGCGCGCTGGGGTGTCGCGCTGAAGCGTGCGGCCGGCTTCACGGCGCGAAAGCGTCCGTAGGTGGGGTGTTCGCCCTCGTATACCCGATCGTTGTGGCGCACCTGGGGATCCTCGAGCATGGACTCGATCGAGTGGACGGGACCGACCGGCACCTCCTCCCTCACCATCGCATCCACCAGGTCGGCGGTGTTCCGTTTCTCGATCTCGCTCATGATCATGCGGCCCAGCAGCTCACGGTTCTCCTGTACCAGCGAGCCCGGGGGCACGAATCGTTCGTCCTCGATCCACTCCGGGTGGCCGAGCGCACGGTAGAGCGCGTGGGTCTCCTTCGGGGAGGCTGCGAAGTAGATCAGGTGGCCGTCGGCGGTGGGCCAGATGCGGTAGATCTCGTAGAGCGCCCCCGGGTTCTCGATGTCCCCTTCGAGCAGGGTGTGCTTCATCATGCCGTCGGGCCAGAAGAAGGCGAGGGAGGCGTCGATCATCGGCACGTGGACGTTCTGGCCGCCGGCACCGCGCTCGCGCGCGAAGAGGGCCGCGGTGATGGCCTGGGCCATGGTGTACGCGCTCGACTTGTCCGAGACGATGTTTCGCACCAGGTCCTTGATCGGGATGTCCGGACTCTCCTGGATTGCCACGTGCCCTGTGAGGCCCTGGATGATGGGGTCGTAGACCGGGCGGTCGTGGTACGGACCGGAGTCGCCATAGCCCGAGAGGGACGCGTAGATGAGATCCGGGCTCAGCTCCCGAAGCGCCTCCTCGCCCAGACCGAGACGCTCTGCGGCGCCCGGGCGCCAGTTCTGGACGAACACGTCCGACTGCCTCGCGAGCTGCCTCACGACCTCGATCCCTCGCTCCTGCTTGAGGTCCACGGCGAGGGAGCGCTTTCCCCGGTTGCAGTTGGCGAAGAAGCTGGACATGCCGTTGCGGTGGTTGAGACGCTGGCGCATCACCTCGCCCGTGCCGGTGGGCTCGATCTTGACGACCTGGGCCCCCTGATCCGCCAGGATCATCGTGGCGAGGGGGCCGGAGACCACGGCAGAGACGTCGAGGATCTTCACGCCGTTGAGCGGACCGGACATGGACTGACCTCCTGAGGCGAGCTGGCTCAGTCTACACCCGCCAGCCCGCACTTCGTGCGTCGCGTTAGAATGCTGGCGGCCGGGGTCCGGTCGCCAAGGAGGGGAATCGTGCAGGAGGGAAGTCGCAGGGCGGTCGTCACGGCGCTGGTCGCGAATCTGGGCATCGCCGTCGCGAAGTTCGTGGCCTGGACGGCCACCGGTGCCGCCTCGATGCTGGCGGAGGCGGTCCACTCGATGGCCGATACCGGCAATCAGGCCCTGCTGCTGCTGGGTGGGGAGCGCGCGAAGAAGGATCCGACGCCCGAGCACCCCTTCGGCTACGGCCGCGAGCGTTACTTCTGGGCCTTCGTCGTGTCGATCGTGCTCTTCACCCTGGGCTCTCTCTTCGCGATCTACGAGGGCGCGGAGAAGCTCCGCCACCCCCACGAGCTCGGCTCGATGGGCTGGGCGATCGGGGTCCTGCTGCTCGCCGTCGTCTTCGAAGGCTTCGCCCTGCGGACCGCGGTCAAGGAGGCGAACCGCGTTCGCGGTCGGCACTCCTTCCTGTCCTTCGTTCGGCGGGCGAAGAGCCCGGAGCTCCCCGTGATCCTGCTGGAGGACTTGGGGGCTCTGGTGGGGCTGATCTTCGCTCTGGTCGGCGTCGGTCTCGCCGAGGTCACCGGCGACCCGCGCTTCGACGCCCTCGGCAGCCTGGCGATCGGCATATTGCTCGGCGTGATCGCCGTCGTGCTCGCCGTGGAGATGAAGAGTCTGCTGATCGGGGAGGCGGCGAATCCGGAGTGGCGACGCGAGGTGGTGGCGGCGATCGAGTCCGAGCCTTCGGTGCGGCGCCTCCTCGACCTTCGCACACAGCACCTCGGCCCCGAGGAGATCCTCGTCTGCGCCCGCATCGAGCTCGATCCCGGCCTCGACTTCCAGGGGGTGGCCCGCGCCATCGACTCGGTCCAGGAACGCATGCGTGCCCGGATCCCCGCCGAGGTCCGGATCTATCTCGAGCCCGACCTGGGCGAACCAGAGCACGGGCAGGCTGATCTCGAGGCGTGACCGACACCCACGGTCTGTCGCCGGCCCTCGTCGAGCGAGTCCTCGAGGGGCTCGGCCTCGAAGCCCCGCCGGACATCAGCCGCGAGGGCGTCGAAGATCTTTACGCGGCCTGGTGTCGGCGCGTTCCCTTCGACAACGTACGCAAGCTCATCCATCTGCGGAACGGCGGCGCCGGCTCCCTGCCCGGGGACGATCCCGCCTCCTTCTTCGAGTCGTGGCTCGAGCACGGCACAGGGGCCACTTGCTGGGCCGAGAGCGGCGCGATGTGGGCGCTTCTCGCAGCCCTCGGCTTTCGAGCGCAACGCGTGCTCGCAACGATCACCTTCGCACCGGACCTCCCGCCGAATCACGGCAGCACGATCGTGGATATCGGCGGCGATCGCCTCGTCGTCGACAGCTCGATGCTCCACGGCGAGCCGCTGCCCCTGTGCAGGGATCGCGAGACGGCGGTCGAGCACCCGGCCTGGGGAATGCCGGCGCGCTTCGAGGACGGGAAGTTCTGGTTCGTGGTTCGTCCGCTCCTCGCGCCCCTGGCTCTTCAGTGTCGCCTCGACGTCATCGGCGCGAGCACCGAGCAGATCCGCGAGCGTCACGAGTCGACGCGAGCCTGGGGCCCCTTCAACTACGCACTCTCGGTCCGGATCAATCGCAGTGACAGCGTGCTCGGCATCGCCTGGGGCGAGCGAATCGAGATCGACGCCGAGGGCGAGCGCGAGGCTTTCCTCGTGGACGAGGTGGGTCTCAGTGAGGAGATCGTCGATCGGATCCCGGACGATCTGCCGACACCTCCGCCGGCAGGAGTTGGTGGGGACTCACTGTCCGATCTGGCGCAATAGGTCGGAACGTTCCGGGCGGGCTACGCGTCGGCCCCGGCGTCCCGAAGGATCCCCGTCAGGGTGCGCTTCATGATGCCTCGCGACCGCGAGATGGAGTGCTCGCGGCTCCTGCGGAGAACCTCCCACTGAAGCGGGCTCGTCGCGGCCGACAGGGCCTCGACGACCTCCCCCCGCTCCCGCCCGGGGAGGCTCGAGAGCTCTCGATGGAAGAGCTGCTCGAGCTCGCGGACCTGGAGCCGAACCGCCTCCCGGGAGACTCGCAGAGCCTGATCCGAGGCGGGCCCCACCAGGGCCTGAGCCGTCAGGGCGCGGGTGAAGGGAGCCGTGGCTTCGAGGAACCTCGAGCGGATCTCGACCAGCCGCTCGACGCGGCGACGAACGGGCTCCTCGGCGGAGATCTCCTCGAGCAGAGGGGCGCAGCGCTCCATGCCGGCCGCCGCCACGGCGTCGTAGAGCTCGGCGAGGTCGGCGAAGTGGTTGAAGATCGAGCGGCGCGACAGTCCCGCCCGCTCGGCGACCTGATCCGCGCTCGGCTGGAGCACTCCCTCCTGCACGAGATCGAGACACGCCTCGCAGATCGCCAGACGGGATCGGGCGGTGCGGCTCTGTCGGCCGTCCGCAGCTTCCACGACCTCCAGGGACATGGGTCTAGGAGAGGTCCATTCTCTCGAGCTCGCCCTTCTTGCGCCAGTCCTCGAGGATCTGGAAGAACTCGATGGAGCCACCGCCGTAGAAGCCGTCCTGGGCGGAGCGCTCCGAGGTCTTGCCCTCGTTGTTGTAGTAGCCCGGGGTGCAGTTCTCGAGGAAGTCGGTGCCGAGCTGAGCCTTGGACAGACACTGCTCGACCCACGCGGCCTCGCCCTCCTCGGTGACCTCGACCCTGCGCAGCCCCTTTTCGATCCCGGTCTGGATGATGTAGGCGAGGTGCTTCGCCTGCTCGTCGAGCAGGTGGGGATAGTTCGCCGTGAAGCCCGCCTGGGGATTGCTCATGATGAAGCAGTTCGGGAAGCCGTGGACGTGCATGCCGTGGAGCGAGCGAACGCCGTCCGCCCACCTCTCCGTCAGGCTCTGGCCACCGCGCCCGTAGAGCTGGAGGCCGGCACGGCGCGAGTAGTCGGTGCCCACCTCGAAGCCGCTGGCGTAGATCAGGCAGTCCACCTCGTACTCGTGGCCGTCGACGACGACGCCCTTCTTCGTGATCCGGTCCACGCCCCGGCCCTTCGTGTCGACCAGGGTGACGTTCGGGCGGTTGAAGGCTTCCAGGTACTCGTTGTGGAAGCAGGGACGCTTGCAGAACTGACGGTAGTAGGGCTTGAGCGCCTCTGCGGTCTCGGGGTCCTTGACGATGGAGTCCACCCGAGCCCGGATCTCCTCCATCTTCTCGAAATCCGCGAGCTCGACGGCCCGCGCGATCCCTTCGGGAGAGAGATCCGAGGTCGCTCCCTGCCGCATGCTCACCAGGAGCTTGCCGATCAGATCGGTCCAGCCGTCGTCGACGAGGTCCTCGGCCTGGGGAACCCCGGAGACCAGGGCGTTGAAGTTGTCCATGCGGTGCTGGTGCCAGCCCGGCTTCAGGGACTTCGCCCACTCGGGATCCGTGGGGGGGTTCTTCTTCACGTCGATCGAAGAAGGCGTGCGCTGGAAGACGTAGAGCTGCTCGGCCCACTCGCCCACGTGGGGGACGCACTGCACGGAGGTCGCTCCGGTGCCGATGATGCCGACGCGCTTGCCCTGGAGCCCGGTGAGGTTTCCCTCGGAGTCACCGCCGGTGTAGCGGTAGTCCCAGCGGCTGGCGTGGAAGGTGTGACCCTCGAAGTCCTCGATCCCGGGGATGCCCGGCAGTTTCGGGCGGTTGAGCGGGCCCGTCGCGAGGCACAGGTAGTGGGCCTTCATGCGGTCGTTCCGGTTCGTCGTGACGATCCAGCGGGCCTCGTCCTCGTCCCAGCGGAGCTCTTCCACGCGGGTCTGGAAGCAGACGTCCCGGTAGAGGTCGTACTTCCGGGCAATGGCCTGGCTGTGCTCGAGGATTTCGCGGCCGAAGGAGTACTTCTCCTTGGGCACGTAGCCCACCTCTTCGAGCAGCGGCAGATAGGTGTAGGACTCGACGTCGCAGGCGATGCCCGGGTAGCGGTTCCAGTACCAGGTGCCGCCGAAGTCGGACGCCGGATCGACGATGCGGATGTCTTCGACGCCGGCCTGGCGCAGCCGGGCGCCGGCCAGGAGCCCACCGAAGCCGCCGCCGATGATCAGGGCCTCGACTTCGTCGGTCAGGGGTGCGCGCTCGAAGCCGGGCTCGGCGTAGGGGTCATCGAGGAAGTGGGCAAACTCGTCCTTGACCTCGATGTACTGCTCGTTCCCGTCCGAGCGCAGGCGCCGCTCGCGCTCTTCCCGGTACTTCTGTCGCAGTGCCGTCGGGTCGAAGCCGAGCCCCGCCGTATCCTCGGTCGCCTTCGGGGCGTCCGGGCCTGTATCCGCCGAGTTCGCCATCTCGTTCTCCTCGTCGTTTCGAGAGGAGAATATTGCACCGGCAGTGCAAAGTGGCAAACCCATGGGGATCGAGGCGCTCAGCCGCCCGTTCCGACCGTGCGAAGCCAGGCGCGAAGTGCCTCCGGCGACATGATCTCCGGGTCGCCGAAATCCGTCTCCTCGGCGTCCGCCAGCTCCCGAGGGAGGCGGTCGATGATGCGCTCCAGATCCCGGAAGCCGTCGATCTCCTCCTCGATGACGGCCGCCATGGCCGCGGCGTCGCCGGTGGCGAATCCTCGGCTCCTGACCGCGCGAACCAGGCCGAAGAGGAGCGATTCCCAGGTCGTCATCGGTCCCTGGGCGATCGAGGCGGACTCCGCGGCGGAGTCGATGAAGGCGAAGGGGACCTGCTCGATCGTGTACCCCTTCTGGAGCGCCGCCAGGATCCAGTCGGTGTCGAAGGAGAAGTCGAAGATCCTGGCGTCGGCGAGGATCCGGCGAAGCGCCCCGCTCTCGTAGAGCTTGAAGGCGGCCTGGGTGTCGAGGATGCCGCGCGAGAAGATCGCCTTCCCGACCATGCGCTGCATGTGGCGCAGCACCTTGATGCCGATTCCCCAGCGCGCCGAATCCTTGACGAGGACCGCCGCCGGGTGCTTCCGACTTCCCAGGACGACCTCGGCTCCTTCGCGAAGGAAGGGGCGCAGCAGGAGTCCCAGCTGGCCCAGGTGGACGGAGCTGTCGGCGTCGGTGTAGACGACGGCATCTGCGCCGTCGTCGATCGCCCGCAGGGCGCCTAGCGTGATGGCGCCGCCCTTTCGCGATGCCTCCGGGGATTCGAGGTGTCGGAGCGGGCCGGAAGGGGCCGGGAGGTGATCGGCGAGGGAAAGGACCGTGACGCGATCTCCCAGGGGGTGGGCGTGAGCGATCTCCGCCGCGATCGGGGCGCTTCCGTGGGGGCAGCCGTCATCTACCGCGTAGACACGCCAGTCGATCGGTGTGTCGCGCATCGCCCAGTCGAGCTGACGGAGCTTCGTGGCGAGAGAGTCCTCGCCGTGAGGATTCTCAGTGGATCGGGGCCGGAGCCGGTTCTGCTCACCCCACATCGCGAAGACCACTCCGATCGTGAGGGGAGAGGTCTGCTGCGAGAGCCAGCGGCGCGAGTCGGCGAGCAGCCCTGCGATCCTCGCCTCGATGGGCGACTCGGGATCGACGGGGCCGGTTCTCACTCCATCGGCGAGGAGGGCTTCCGCGAGGGCGACGACGCTGACCTGATGGTCGGGGTCGGTCAGGTCGAACTCATCCCTTGCCTGGCGGATCCTCTCGTCGAGCATCGGTCGAAGGGTTCCCTTCACGCGCCGTTCTGTCAAAATCAAGGCTCCCGGCGGCTCTTCGGGATCCGGTGGGTGAGGTCGCAGGGAGGGCTTCGCAGTGCAGATGCCGATCCCGATCCCTTGGGTCGGATCCTTCGTACTCGGCGCGCTCGGGTGGACCCTCGCTGAGTATCTGCTGCACCGCTTCGTCTTCCACGGCGCCTCGGCCAGGCGACTGGGCGCGTCGGAGCACCGACGGCATCACGCCCAGGTAGACTACTTCGCGCCCTGGTGGCAGAAGGCGCTTGCGGCCGTGGCCGCCGTGGCCGTCGTGTGGCCTCTGGCCGGAGTCGTCGCCGGCGGCGCCGCAGGTCTCGCCTTCACGATCGGCTTCATCGGCATGTACCTCCTCTACGAGGTTCTGCATCGCCGCGCCCACACGCATCCGCCGCGTGGCGCCTATGGTCGCTGGCGTCGCCGCAACCACTTCGCCCATCACTTCACGGATCCGCGCCGTGCCCAGGGGGTGACGAGCCCCTTGTGGGATCGGGTCTTCTCGACGCGGCTCTCGGTCGACAAGGTACGAGTACCCCGTCGGCTCGCGATGCCCTGGCTCGTAGATGCGTGTGGCGATATCTGGCCAGTCTACGCGGACGACTACGAGCTCGTCGGCAGCGCTCACCGTGACGCTCGTACGCGAGAGGCCGACGCCCGGGCGGCCTTCGCCAATCGCCGCCCGGAGTGAGGGATTCCGGGCCCCGGCCTCACCCCCCGCAGACCGGGCTGGCGCGGTTCGAGAGGTCCTCGGCGCCGGGGCCGTGGACGTAGGCGTTCGCTTCCTCACCGGCGAGCACGATCAGATCGAGGTGGGCGGCGTGCACGCGGAAGACCGGGCCGAGTCGGCGGTGCTGGTCGACGAGGAAGCCCAGGGGATCCGACGCCATCGCCAGGGCGCTTCCCCCGGGGCGCGGGGAGGCCGTCGGACGGGTAGGGAGGCGGCGCTCATTGGGGCATTGTGCAGACCTGGGGCGCTCCGGGTGCTGCCGAACGGGTGGCGAAGTGGCAGACTCCGGCGCTCGCCTCCTCCTCACTCCGGAGCTCTCGTTGGAAGATCACGCGTCTCTTCGCATCGCCGTCATCGGCGCCGGCCCCTCGGGCCTGGCTACGGGCCACGAGCTCCTCGAGCGCGGCTTCACGAACTTCACGATCTACGAGGCCACGGATGCGGTCGGCGGTACCTGGCACATCCACACCTATCCGGGCCTCGCCTGCGACGTCTGGGCTCACTCCTACACCTTTTCCTACGCCCCCAATCCCGACTGGTCGGCGAGCTTCGTGGAGCAGCCCGAGATCGAGGCGTACCTCCAGCGCTGCGCGCGGGAGTTTGGACTCGAGCCTCATATCCGCCTGAACACGCGGATCGCTTCGGCGCGCTACCAGGACGACGGCACCTGGCGCCTCACGAGCGACTCGGGAGAGAGCTTCGAGTGCGACGTCGTGATCAACGGCATGGGCAATCAGCACACCCCTCTCTACCCGGACGTGCCCGGGATGGACGACTTCGAGGGGGACAGCTGGCACGCCACCCGCTGGAATCACGACGTCGACCTGACCGGCAAGCGAGTCGTGATCGTGGGTTCGGCGGCGAGTGCGGTGCAGATCGTCCCCGAGGTCGCGAAGGTCGTGTCGCACCTCACGGTGCTCCAGCGCACCGCCAACTGGATCATGCCGCGCGGTCGAAAAACCTACTCCGAGTCACGCCGGCGCTGGTTCCGTCGCATGCCCGCCCTGATCCGCATGACCCAGCGTTTCCAGCGCTTTCTGATGGGCTTCGTCCACCAGGCGGCGACCCTCGGGAACAAGCGCATGGACGACTTCGAGAAGCGCGTCATGAAGTTCATCGACGCGACCGTGCCGGATCCCGAGCTGCGCGAGGTGCTCACACCGAAGAGCCGCTACGCCTGCAAGCGCGGCCTCGTGTCCGACGGCTTCTACCCGACCCTGATGCTCGACCACGTCGAGCTCGTGCCCGAGGGGCTCGCATCCGTGCGGCCGAAGGGGATCACCACGACCAGCGGTCGGGAGATCGACGCGGACGCCATCGTCTACTGCACGGGCTACCGGATCCAGGACTTCGACCGTATCGACATCGTGGGCGAGGACGGACAGTCGCTGGCGGGCGCGATGGAGAAGGCCCCCGAGACCCACAAGGGAATCGCGACGCCGGGCTTCCCGAACTACTTCTTCGCCGTAGGGCCCAACGGTCTCGTCCTGAACGTCTCCTACTTCATCACCGTCGAGCGGAACGTGAAGAGCATCGTTCGCCTTCTCGCGCAGAAGCAGGCGGCCGGCGCGCGCGCGATCGCAGTCAAGCCCGAGGTCCACCGCGCCTACAACGACTGGATGCTCACGCAGTTCCCGCTCTTCTCCTGGGGGCACCCCTCCTGCACGAGCTACTACCAGGATGCCGAGGGACGCGCCCCGTTCCTGTTCCCGGGGAACTTCGCGGCCTACGAGAAGCTCCACGAAGAGGGTGGGATCCACGAGTACGAGGTGCGGTGAGGCGAGCCTCGGGTCCGTTCAGCGCATGGTGCCCACGCCCGGGACGAGGGGGATGTCGAGGGGGGTGAGCAGGCCCGGCCGGGCCGCAATGACCGCCTCGATGGCGTTGACCGCGCGCATCCCGTTCGCGAGGCAGCCGCCGGAGTTCGGGTCTCCGTCGAGGGCGCCGCGGAAGGCGGTCTCCTGTTCGATGTTGGGGCTGCCCTCGACGATCACCCGGTAGGCGTCGTCCTCTCTCATCTTCGGGCGGGGCCAGTCGGGTGCCGCCGCGGTGGTGAGGCGATTGCAGTGCTCGACGATGATGCGCGGCTCGCCGCCCACCCAGCCGCGGATCTCGAAGCGGATCGCGGCGCAGTGGCCCTTTGCCACGGAGCCGAGGGGGAAGTCGATGCGCTCGGTGGCGGCCCACTTCTCCCAGATCGTGTCGATCTTCTCGAGCTCGACACCGATGGCATCGGCGATCATGGGCACCGTGTGGCCCCAGGAGAAGATCAGCACGTTGGGGTTCTGGAGGAGGGCCTCGAACTCCATGGGCTCGCCGAGCCCCATCGGTCCGGCGTAGTCGCCCGCGTAGGTGGAGTAGTCGAGGATCTCCTGGATCCGAACGCGGTCGACGCGCCCGCAGAGCCCCATCAGCGTCATGGGAAGGAGGTCGTTCGCGAAGCCAGGATCGATGCCGGTGGTGAAGCAGCTCTTGCCGGTCTCCTGGCAGGTCTTCTCGATGCCCTCGATCATGTGCGGCGGGCAGGCCTTCGGATACACGAAGGGGGTCATCGAGGTGGAGACGACGTCCATTCCTGCCCGCATCGCCATCGACATGTTCTCGATGTTCTGGGCGGCGTAGGCGGCCGTCGGACCGAAGTAGGCGAGGGCGTCGGCTCCTGCCGCGAGGACCGACGCGGCGTCGGTGCGGGCGATCACGCCGATCGGGCCGATGCCGGCGATCTCGCCGGCATCCAAGCCGTCCTTCTCCGGGTCGTTCACGATCACACCCGCCAGCTCGAAGGCGGGATGATCCGCGAGCTCGCGGATCACCATCTTTCCCACGAACCCGGTTCCCCAGACGATCACTCGGTGGGACATCGATCCATCCTCACTGCGCGCCTCAGCGCATCATCTCGCCGCCGTTCACCAGCAGACTCTGGCCGGTGATGCTCCGCGCCCGGTCCGACGCCAGGAGCAGGGCGGCCTCCGCTACGTCCTCGTCGGGAACGATCTCGCCGAGGGGGATGTTCGCGGTGATCTCGTTCACGACGGCCTGCTCCTCGAGCCCTTCCGCCTTCGCCCGCATCCTCACGAAGGCCTGCACCGGCGGGCCCCACATCCAGCTGGGGACGACCATGTTGACCCGGATGCGATCCGGGCCCAGCTCGTCGGCCAGGTAGTACATGGCCGAGAGAAGGCCACCCTTCGAGGCGGCGTAGCCCGCCTGGGGGAGCTGGGGCTCGTACATGGATTGCGACCCCACCAGCACGAGGGAGCCGCCTCCGCTCTCCTTCATGCGCGGCGCCACGGCTCGGATCAGGGTGAGCGTGCCGACGACGTTCGTGTCGTAGGCCTTCCGCCAGTTGTCGAAGTCCGTGTCCTGGAGACCGCCGAAGGCGTTCTCGTAGGCTGCGACCTGGATCAGCGCGTCGATTCCGCCGAATCGCTCGACGGCGAGGGCCGCGAAGGCTTCGCAGTCCTCCGAGACTCCGATGTCGGTCCGGGCCCAGGCGACGCGTTCGCCGGAGGGGTCGAGCTCCTTCGCCGTGTCCGCGAGCACCGACTCGGTGCGGGCGGCGAGCACCACGCGGGCGCCATCTCGCAGGGCCAGGCGCGCGACTTCGCGGCCGAGTCCTGCGCCCACACCCGACACGAGCACGGTCTTGTTCTCGAGGATCATCGAAGCGAAGCCTCCGTCCGATTGCACCGAGCTGGTAACGTATCAGAACGCGGGCCGGACGAGGGCGCCGCGCACCGAAGGGGTAGGCGCCATCCATGTCGCGGCTCATCCGGCCGGCAGCGAGCCAGACCCACTGGGACGAGGAGGCCGACGTGGTCGTGGTCGGCCTTGGCGTCGCGGGCGCCTCGGCGGCCCTCGAGGCCGCCGCCGGCGGCGCCGACACCCTCGTGCTCGAACGCGCTGGCGGCGGAGGCGGCACCTCCGCCATGTCGGGTGGTGTCCTCTACCTGGGTGGCGGGACGCGCCTGCAGAAGGCCTGCGGCTTCGAAGACTCCGCCGAGGAGATGTTCCGTTACCTGATGGCCTCCTCCGGGCCGAGCCCCGACGAGGCGAAGATGCGGCTCTACTGCGAGGGCAGCGTCGAGCTCTACGATTGGCTGCTCGGCCGGGGAGTGCCCTTCAAGGAGACCCACTACTTCGGAGTGAGTGGCGAGCCTCCAACCGATGACGGACTCGTCTTCTCCGGCTCCGAGCGCCATCACCCATTCCGCGAGATCGCGGCTCCCGCACCCCGCGGCCACGTGCCGGCGAAGACCCACCAGGCCGGGCCGCTTCTCATGCAGAAGCTGGTCCTCGCTGTCGAGTCCGGCCCGGCGCGGATCGCCAACGATCATCGCGCTACGTCACTGGTCCAGGAGCCGGATGGCAGCGTGATCGGTGTGGTCGCCGCGGTGTTCGGCGAGGAGCGCGCCTTCCGGGCGCGGCGCGGGGTCGTCCTCACCACCGGCGGCTTCATCCATAACGATGCGATGCTCGACGCCCACGCGCCCCTGGCACGCGCGTGCAGTGTGCGCGTCGGCGCCGATGGCGACGATGGGAGCGGCATCCAGCTGGGGCTGGCCGCCGGCGCCGACGTTCAGCACATGGATGCGGTCTCGATCTCGCTGCCCGCCACCCAGCCCTGGGGGCTCAAGCGGGGGATCCTGATCGACGCCCAGGGTCAGCGCTTCATCAACGAGGACACCTACTACGGCCGCCTGGGAGAGTGGGCGCTCCTGCACCGCGGCGGGCGCGCCTGGCTGATCGTGGACGACGCGGTCTTCGAGAGCCCGACGTATCCCCGCGAGGTCGCCGCGGTCGGCGAGACCGCAGCGGAGCTCGAGAGGGAGCTCGGGCTCCCGGCGGGAAGCCTCGAGGCCACTCTCGGGCTCTACAACCGGCACGCAGAGCGCCGGGAAGATCCGGTCTTCCACAAGCTCCCTGAGTCCGTCACACCTCTCACGACGCCGCCCTTCGGCGCCTTCGACTGCACGGTCGAGGGATCGATCTATGCAGCATTCACCCTGGGCGGTCTGTGCACCGACGTGGACGGGCGCGTGCTCGACCCGGGGGGCGACCCGATCCCCGGCCTCTACGGCGCGGGCCGCGCGACCTCGGGCCTCTCGGTCGGGAGCTACAACAGCGGGATCTCTCTCGGCGACGGTTGCTTCTTCGGGCGTCGGGCCGGTCGGGCTGCGGCCTCGGCGAGCGGCTGAGCTCGGCGAACGGCTGACGACGGAGGACGGTGGCGGGAGTACTGGTCTCGCGCCCAGTGGGCGGCGGGATGCTCGCTCCACTGGGCCAGGAAGGTCTCGACGCGTTCCGGGATGGGCTCTGCCTTCGCCATGTCCGGGTGGGGAATGTCGCGCAGGAGCGGTCCGAGCAACGCGGCGCAGCACAGGTCGGCCACGCTGAATGTGTCGCCCACGAGATGGCCGCTCGGCCCGACCTTCTGCTCGACGAAGTCGAGGGCGCGCCGGGTGGTCTCGGTGGCGCGCTTCACGGCCTCGGGGTCGTCGGTCGCGTGGGCGCGAGCCATCAGGCTGCGGGCGAGGGGAAAGGCGGCCCGGTAGGCGGCGCGGGTCGCCCAGGGCTTGCAGTCGGCGAAGGTGGCGCAGAGGTAGGCGGGCTCGTGAATCATCTCGGAGAAGATCACGGTGCGGACTGCCGGCCCCACCTCCGTGTCCCACTCCCGCTGGATCGAGAGCGCCGTCTCTCGGAGGGCAGGGTCTTCGGGGTAGAGGGGCGGATCCGGATGGAGGCGTTCCAGGAAGTCGATGATGGCCGCCGATCCCGCCAGCACCTCGTCTTCGAGGGCCAGGACGGGGGTCGCGGTCTGGCCGCTCAGTCGTCGGATCGCGAGGGCGTGGGGGCCCGGCAGATGGGCCCGGCGCCGGTGCTCCACTCCTTTCCAGTCGAGGGCCCAGCGCGCCTTCTCGTTGAAGTGGGAGCGGGTGAACATGTGAAGGACGGGTCGGGCCTCTCTCACTGAGGTCTCCTCTCGGGTGCGCTGTGGCCTCGCAGCGCCGGGTGCGGCTACTCGAAGGCCGCCCGGAAGGCGTCGCGCTGGGCCGCGGTGCCCAGCAGGACGAGCTCCTGGGAGTCCTCGAGAACGGTGGAGGCGCTCGGATTGACGGCCGGGCTGTCGGCCTTCTGCAGGGCGACGACATTGAGGCCCGTCTCATTGGAGATCCCGCTCTCGACGAGGCTCTTGCCCGCGAGCTTCATGGGTACGGGAACGACGAAGAGATCGACGCCTTCGCCCGCGAGCACCAGCTCCCGGCCGTGGATCAGCGAGAGCAGGGAGTTCACCCCGAGCGTGGAGTCACCCAGTACCGAGTCGACCCCGGCGCGGTGCATGGACTCGACGTTCCGCTCGAGGATGAGGCGCGAGACGATCGCGGCGTCGGGGTTCAGGCGCCGACAGTAGATCGACAGGAAGATGTTGGCGGCGTCATTGTGGGTGGTGAGCACCACCGAGGGGGCATCGGCGATGCCGGCGTCCATCACGATCTGGAGCTCGGCGGCATCGCCGATCACGACGCGATCCGCCAGCGTGTTGAGTCGGGACTCGAGGGAGGGGTCCCGCTCGATGACGTGAGCCACGACGTCACGGGCGCGAAGCGCCCTGAGCACGGCGCGACCCACCTTGCCTCCGCCGATCACGAGGACCGGGTTCTCGTTCGGCTCGTAGATCACGAACATCGCGTCGAGCGCCTCGATCTGGGACTCGGTGCCCACGAGCACGGCGATGCCGTGGTCGGGAAGCACCGTATCGGCGCGCGCCGCATCGAGTTGGCCGCGTTCGGAGCAGCCGATGATGTTCAGGCCGGTCAGCTCGCGCAGTCGGGAGTCCGCCACCGTCCGCCCCGCCAGGGGCGTGCCGTGGATGGGAAACTCGGCGATCACGAGGTCCTTGAAGCGCCCCACCGGATGAGCCTGGTGCGTTCCGACGGTCACGCGCGCTGCAAGGTGTTCTCCGAGCCGGTGCTTCAGGGGGAGGACGGAGTTGGCACCGCTGAGCTCGAGGACGTCGACTGCATCCTTGTCCTCCGCGAGGGCGGCGACCGGAACGCGGGTGGCCTGCTCCCGCACGGTCAACGTGATGATGGTGTTCGTCGCGTCGTCGACGTTCGCGACCACCAGGCGAGCGTCGGCGACCCGTAGGCCGGCGAAGGTCGAGGCGGCGTCCACGTCGCCGAACACGACCGAGATCCCATCGGCGTGCATCTGAGCCGCCTTCGTTGAATCCGGCTCGATCACGTAGTACGGGATCTCCTGATCCTCGAGGCGTTCGATCAGGCCGCGCGCGATCTCGTCGTAGCGGCAGAGAATGACGTGGCCGCTCGCGCCCGACGCCGCCTCTCTCGGCGCCCGCAGGCGGAGCTGGGCCTCGAGCCAGGGGGCATAGAAGAAGCGGATGAAGGCGAAGGGGAGGACGATCAACAGCAGCACGATCCCGGAGAGCAGGACCAGGATGCTGAAGGCGCGACCCGCGTCGCTGTGGAACGTGATGTCTCCGAAGCCCAGGGTGCTCATGACCGTGAGCGTCCAGTAGACCCCCGTGATCCAGGAGTGGTCTTGTCCCTCCCACACCATCATTGCGTGGAAGACGACCGAATACAGGGCGACCGTCCCGGTGAGGAAGGCCAGGTATCGGCCCAGGGACCTGAGGTTCTGCCTCGTCTCGCGCTGGGTCAGGAGATAGGCGAGCTGCGGAGTGAGAAACTTCATCCGGCTCCTTTCCCGAGAGGGTAGCGAGCCCGGCCCCTCCGATCTCGCGGCGTCACTTCAGCCCAGGGCCTCCAACGCTCGGAGCGTGGCGCCGACGTAGCCTCCGCCGAACTTGATCGCGTGGACCGTGAGGGGCGCGAGCTGGTGGAGGGGGACCCGCTCGGCCCAGCCCTCGGCGAGGGGGGCGATCTCCTGGTAGGCCGCGAAGCACGCGTCGCCGAAGCCGCCGAAGAGGCGCATCATCGCCAGGTCGAACTCGCGGTGGCCGCCGTGGGCGGCGGGGTCGATCAGCCAGCTGCGACCGCCGCTTCCCACGATGCGGTTTCCACCCCAGAGATCGCCGTGGAGCCGGGCCGGGGGCTCCGGCGGTCCACCGAGATCGGCGAGTCGGCTGGCGATGGCTTCGAGGTCCCGGATCGCGTCCCGGGGCAGGGCCTTCGCATCGGCTGCGAGGCGGGCCAGGGGCCGCAGGCGATTGGTCGCGTAGAACCGGGCCCACGTCTCACAGGGCTCGTTGGGGAGCCCGCGGCTTCCGGTCCTGCGGCGGTCCTCGCGGCCGAAGCTCGGGGCGCCGGTCCCGTGCAGTCGGGCCAGGGCCCGCCCGAGATCGGCCTCGGTCTCGGGCCCGGGAGCACCGGGCTCGATCCACTCGAGGAGTAGCGCCGGCGGATCATCGGAGACGTGGAGCACCTCGGGAACCGGTACGGTCCCGGCCTCGCGTAGCCACGCCAGGCCGGCGGCCTCGGTGGTGAAGAATCCGGGCGGCGCCCCGGTGCGGGTCTTCGCGAAGACGCTCTCGCCGTCGGCCAGCTGGACCCTGTAGGCATCGGCCACGTCGCCACCCCTCACCGGTGCGAGCCCGGCGATATCGCGTCCGAGGGCTCGGGCGATGTGTTCTCGAAGGTCGATCATCGCCCCCAGCGTACTAAGCTCAGGGCACTTCCGCGGAGGATTCCGATCGATGGCCCGGAGTACCGCCGAGAGCCGCAACGCCAGCGCCTACTGGAGAGCGAACGTCCGCCTCCTCCTGCGACTCCTCTGCGTGTGGTTCCTCGTCTCCTACGGATTCGGAATCCTGCTCGTCGACGTTCTGAACCAGGTCCGGATTCCGGGCACCGGCTTTCCCCTGGGCTTCTGGTTCGCGCAGCAGGGCTCGATCTATGTCTTCGTCGCCCTGATCTTCGTCTACGTCTGGCGCATGAACCGGCTCGATGCCGAGTTCGGCGTGGCCGAGGAGTAGGCCGTGAACGTTCAGGCCTGGACCTTCGTCATCGTGGGGCTCTCCTTCGCGCTCTACATCGGCGTCGCGATCTGGTCCCGGGCGTCGTCGACGAAGGAGTTCTACGTCGCGGGGGTCGGGGTGTCCCCGGTGGCGAACGGGCTGGCCACGGCGGCGGATTGGATGTCGGCGGCCTCCTTCATCTCGATGGCCGGGCTCATCTCCTTCCTCGGCTACGACGGATCCGTCTATCTCATGGGATGGACCGGGGGCTACGTCCTGCTCGCCCTCCTGCTCGCGCCCTATTTGCGCAAGTTCGGGAAGTACACCGTCCCGGACTTCGTGGGCGATCGGTACTACTCCCAGGTCGCCCGGCTCGTGGCCGTGGTGTGCGCGATCTTCGTCTCCTTCACCTACGTGGCCGGTCAGATGCGCGGAGTGGGGATCGTCTTCAGCCGGTTCCTGGAGGTCGACATCACCTTTGGCGTCCTGATCGGCATGGGTCTCGTCTTCTTCTACGCGGTGCTGGGTGGCATGAAGGGGATCACCTACACACAGGTCGCCCAGTACTGCGTATTGATCTTCGCCTACCTCGTGCCCGCGATCTTCATCTCGCTCCTGATCTCGGGCAGTGCGCTGCCACAGCTCGGATTCGGGTCGGTCGACGTCGGATCGGGCGAGTACCTCCTCGATCGTCTGGACGGGCTCCACGCCGAGCTGGGATTCGCCCCCTACACCGCCGGCAGCAAGGGCACCCTCGACATGTTCGCCATCACCACGGCGCTCATGGTCGGAACCGCGGGGCTGCCCCACGTCCTCATCCGCTTCTTCACGGTGCCCCGGGTGCGGGATGCGCGCATCAGCGTTGGCTGGGCGCTCCTCTTCATCGCGATCCTCTATACCACGGCGCCCGCCGTCGCCGTGTTCGCGCGCACGAACCTGCTCGCCACCGTGAGCGAGCAGCCCTACGCCGAGGTGCCGGAATGGTTCGAGACCTGGGAGGACACGGGTCTCATCGCCTACGAGGATCACAACGGCGACGGTCTCATCCAGTACGTCGGAGCGAATTCGCCGCTGGAGAACGAGCTCACGATCGATCGCGACATCATGGTGCTGGCGAATCCCGAGATCGCGGACCTTCCCGCCTGGGTGATCGGTCTGGTCGCAGCGGGAGGTCTCGCGGCGGCTCTCTCGACGGCCGCGGGCCTGCTGCTCGTGGTCTCGTCGGCCGTGAGCCACGATCTGCTCAAACGTTCGTTCCGGCCGGGCATCACCGAGCGCGGCGAGCTGGTCGCGGCGCGCCTGAGCGCGGCCGTGGCCGTCGTCGTGGCGGGCTACCTCGGCATCGACCCACCGGGGTTCGTCGCCGAGGTCGTCGCCTTCGCCTTCGGCCTGGCGGCCTCCTCGTTCTTTCCGATCCTGATCCTCGGCATCTTCTGGAAGCGGATGAACCGCGAGGGCGCCATCGCGGGCATGATCTCGGGCATCGTCTTCACCGCTGCCTACATCGTGTTCTTCAAGTTCGTCGATCCGGCGGCGAACGTGCCGGACCGCTGGCTTCTCGGCATTTCTCCCGAAGGCATCGGGACCGTCGGCATGGTCATCAACTTCCTCGTGTCGACCGTCGTCTCTCTGCTGACGCCGCCGCCACCCGAGGCGATCCAGCGGCTCGTGGACGACATCCGCGTCCCGAAGGGCGCCGGGCCGGCCCACGAGATCCGCGCCTAGCAGGTTGCCGCACGAGGCCGGACCGAGCCCTGCCAGGAGGTCCGTCTGCGACGCGAGGTCAGGGCGCCGGTGCGTTGGCGGCGGCCAGCAGCTCGTCGAAGGCGTTCTGGAGGCACTCCGCGTAGAAGCCCGGGTCGGGCAGCATGGCGCGGCAGGCCGTGACCGAGATGCTGATGCGCCCGGCACAGCTGAAGACCGGATGGATGATGCCCATTCCGTCCATCACCGGCCCCATGCCGTAGAGGCCGACCATCCGGGCTCCGGTGAAGTAGAGCGGGATGCGCGGGCCGGGCACATTGGTGATGACGGTGTTGAGGAAGGGCTTCACCGCGTTGGCGAGGCCGAGCCGCGTGTAGAGCCGGGCGGCCAGGCCGGCGAGCGCCCCGGGCATGAACTGGGTGATGTCCGTCATGGTGCGCGCGCCGATGGCCTCGGCCGTGGCTTTCGAGGCCTGGGTGCCCACGTAGACCTTGCGCAGACGCTCGAGGGGCTCGGGCTCGTCGCTGTAGAGGGTCACCGACATGGCGGAGATCCGGTTGCCGGCGGTCCCTTCCTCTTCCTCGGTGCGCACCGAGATCGGGGCCATGGCCACCAGCGACTCCTCGGGCAGCTCGTCGTGATGCGCGAGATACGCTCGCAGGGCACCCGAACAGACGGTGAGGATCACGTCGTTCACCGTCGCTCCGGGAACGCGCTTGCGGATGTCGCGGATGTCCTGGAGCGAGAATGAGCGCCCCTCGACCACCCGATGAGGTGAGATGGTTCCGTTGAAGCGGGTGCGCGGAACGGATGCCGAGGTCTCGACCTCGTGCTCCTCCACATCCCGGAAGGCGTTCATCAGCCCGGGGGCGCTGCGGCCGAGCGCCTGCACGAAACGGAAGGGATTGCGGACGTTGTTCAGCGTCGTGCGCGCCGCCAGCTCCAGGTAGCTGGGCTCGCGCTCGGGCACCCAGCGGTCTTCCGGCGGCGGGGGCTCCGCGTCCGGGGCGGTGTCGTGGATCGCGCCGGCGAGCTCGGCGCCGGACACGCCGTCGATCGCGGCGTGGTGGATCTTCGTGAGGACGGCGAAGCCGCCGGGGGGGACGCCTTCGACGTTGTCGAGGCCCTCGATCACGTACATCTCCCAGAGGGGACGCGCGAGGTCCAGGGGGCGCGAGTGGACCCGCGCGACCTGGATGCAGAGCTGACGCCAGTCTCCCGGGTGGGGCAGGGCGATGTGGCGGACGTGGAACTCGAGATCGAAGTCCGGGTCTTCGATCCAGTAGGGGTGGTCGAGGTCGAGGGGAACCGTCACCAGCTTCTGGCGGAAGCAGCGCGCCAGGTGGAGGCGTCGCTCGACGTTGGCCAGGATCCCCTTGAAGGTGACCTGCCCGCCGGGCGCCGTGCTCTGGTCGTAGATCGCGAAGGAGCCGATGTGGGTCGGCGCGTTGCGCGTCTCGAAGTAGAGGAAGGACGCGTCCATTCCCGTGAGCTGTTGCATGGACTCTCCTCCGGCCCCCACCGGACCCGCATTCTACGCCGCAGGGGCGCGCGAGAGGGCGGGAATCGTCTCCCGTGAGTGGGGGTCAGCGGCCCCGGAACTCGGGCTTCCGCTTCTCCAGGATCGCCCTCACCGCCTCGCGGCCGTCCTCGCTCGAGAGCCCACGGTAGACGTAGGCCATCTCCTCGCGTAGATGGGCCTCGAGATCCGGCGGCAGTCCGACCCGGGTCACCAACCGCTTCGTCTGGCGCGCGGCGATCGGCGCGACCTCCGCGAGGCGCTCGCAATAGACGCGAAACCGCTCCTGAAACTCCGATGCCTCGGCGATCTCGCCGACCATTCCCAGGGCCAGTGCGGTCGGGGCGTCGATCATCTCCTGCTCGAGCAGGAATCGCATGGCGCCCTCGTGGCCGAGAACCTGGGGGAGCGTCCAGGACAGGCCGCCGTCGGGGGACGTTCCCGCGCGCGCATAGCCCGGGTGGAAACGCGCTGCGGAGCTGGCAATCCTCACGTCGGCGCACAGGGCCAGGGCCAGACCGGCGCCGACGGCGACTCCGTTCACGCCCGCGACCACGGGCTTGTCGCAGCGGAGTCGGATCACGAGGGGGAAGCGTCCCACCCAGCCCAGGTCGTCCACCGCGGCGTCGCCCGACGAGAGCGGGGTGTAGGGCTCGTCCCGTCCGAGATCGGCACCGGAGCAGAACGCGTCGCCCTGGCCGGTCACGCCGACGACGCGAACCGTGTCGTCGTGCGCCGCGCGCTCGAAGGCCGCCACGATCGCCCAGCCGAGCTCGTTGTTGAGGGCGTTCTTCCGCTCCGGTCGGTTCAGGCGCAGGAAGCGGACGCCCTCTCGGGTCTCCTCCAGCAGGACGGGGTCGCTCATGGCCTCGAGACTACCGGATCCGGAATCCGGGGAGAACGCAGCTGGCCTGCCTATACAGTTGGACAATGATGTTGTACGGTCGAATAAACATCGACGGCGAGGTCTCGAGCGATGGTCAGGGCAGCAGCGGCGGCTTCGGGTTCGGGGGAGACGCGCGAGCAGATCCTGCGGGCCGCCCTCCAGGCATTCACGGAGAAGGGGTACGACGGGGCCTCGACCCGGGAGATCGCGACGCGGGTGGGCGTGAACCACGGCCTCATCCCCTACTACTTCGGCACCAAGCTCAAGCTCTGGCAGGCCGCCGTGGATCGCGCCTTCGGTGGGTTGGGAGCGGGCGTCGAGGCGATCCTCGCGGATCCGTCCATCGGGAGCGATCGCGAGCGCGCGGCCCGGATCATCCACGCTCACGTCCACTTCGTGGCGCGACGGCCCGAGTTCGTCCGCCTCATGCACGAAGAGGGCAAGCGCCGGGGTCCGCGCATGCGCTGGATCGTGGACCGCCACGTGAAGCCCCTCTACGAGGCGATCACGGCCCTGCTCGAGCGCGGGAGCCGGCTGCTGACGATGGACGTCGCACCGGTGCACTTCTTCTACGTCCTGGCCGGCGCCACCGGCCTGATCTTCCATCAGGCGGAGGAGTGCAAACGGGTCTCGGGGGTCGATCCCTTCGATCCCCGGGTCGTCGAGGAGCACGCCCGCTTCGTCGTGGCTCTGCTCCTCGGGCCCGCGGATGCCCAGGACGAACCGAGCCTGGGAGGGAGCGGGGAATGAGCGCGTCGAATCGACAGTGGGTGCTGGTGCGACGCCCGGAGGCCCGGGTGGAGGAGGGCTGCTTCGAGCTGCGTAAGACGCCCGTCCCCGAGCCCCAGGAGGCCCAGGCCCTCGTGCGTGCGCGCTGGCTCGCCTTCGAGCCCGCCATGCGCGGCTGGGTCGACGACGGGAGCCTGGTCTGGGACGTGGACGTCCAGTGCGGCTTCGAGAACGCGCCGAAGACGCTCGTGCGCCTCTACAATGGGGAGAACTTCGGCAAGCAGCTCCTCGAGCTGTGAGCCTCCCTCCCCGGAAGGAACGACATCCATGACCGGCCTCGAGCTCTATCACAATCCCTTCTCGAGCTGCTCCCAGAAGGTGCGGCTGGTCCTCGCCGAGAAACGCCTCGACTTCGCCTCCCACGAGGTGGATCTGATCGGTGGCGGGCAGCACGCGCCAGACTACGTGAAGCTCAATCCGAACCACGTGGTACCGACCCTGATCCACGATGGGCGTGTGCTGATCGAGTCGTCCCTGATCGACGAGTACCTGGAGGAGGCCTTCCCGGAGCCGCCCCTCGCACCCGCGAATGCCGCAGACCGACACGCGATGCGACTCTGGGTGAAGCGCATCGACGAGAAGGTGCATCCCGCCGCCGGCGTCATCACCTTCGCGATCGGACCCCGGGCGATGCTGCTCCAGCAGCCCGAGGCGGTGCGCGAGGCGAACCTCGCGGCCATCCCGGATCCGGCGCGGCGCCAGGCGCGTCGCAACGTGATCGAGCACGGTGTGCAGGCGCCGGAGTTCGCCGGGGCGATCGGCCGTTTCGTCGCACTGCTCGACGACATGGAGGCGGCGCTCTCGCCCGGTGGCTGGCTCTCGGGCGCGGGCTTCGGACTCGCCGATGCGTCGGCGCTCCCCTACGTGCTTCGTCTCGAGCACCTGGCCATGGAGCCACTCCTCACGGAGTCGGCGCGACCGCGCGTGGCCGATTGGCTCGCGCGGGTGAAGGCCCGTCCCGCCTACGAGGTCGCCGTCTCGGCCTGGCTCGCGGCGCCGGTGCTGGAGCTGTTCCGCCAGCAGGGCGAGGCCGTCTGGGCGGAGGTGGAGCCCCTCACCCGCGGCTAGCCGGACTCCCTGGCGCCGGAGGGATCCGGCAGGCACAGCCAGTCGTTCACCGGGCTCGCGGTCTCGCTCCGGTCGATCGTGCCGTGCTCGGCAAGGTGGTAGACCATCGCTGCCCGCAGCCTCGTCGACTCGTTGTCCCGGGAGCGGTGCATGAGATGGCTGTGGAACACGAGCAGGTCGCCCGGCGCCATCGTCACGGCCACCTCGTCGTCGAAGTCGTGGTCGACGATCTCGGTGTAACCGACGTTGGCGTTGGGTCGGCGATCCGGGACGTGCTCGTGCACCGGCTCGGTGTGGGAGCCCGGAAGGACCCAGAGGCAGCCGTTCTCGGGGGTCGCCTCGGTGACGGCGAGCCACAGGCCGACCTGGGGGCTCCGGTCGAAGGGAAAGTAGTGGGCGTCCTGGTGCCAGGGCTGTCCCCAGGCGCCGGGATTCTTGAAGATGAACTGGGAGAGGAAGCAGTCGAGGCGGGGCCCCAGGAGGGCGCGGCCGATCTCGAGCACCGCCTCCGACTCGATGAATGCGCGGAAGACCGGGTCGCGGTGCAGTCGGAAGATCTTCGAGACGCGCAGCTCCGCCCCGGCGGATTCGTCGACGCGATCGGCCAGGTTCTGCTCCGGCATCACGAAGTGGCCGTCGTGGACGATCGATCCCGCCGCGCTGCGGCTGACCTCGACCACCCGATCCAGCATGGCCGAGCTCACGTCGGGTTCCGCGAAGCCCCGCACCAGGAAGAACCCGTCGCGCTCCCATCGCGCGCGCTGTGTCTCCGTGGCCATGCCGTTTCCTCGGTCCCGAGACTCCGAAGGGACGAGTCGAGGGCTCACCGACGAGGCGACGACCGCCGCCTACCAGGTGTCCACGCAGGGGCGCTTCTTGCCCGTGCGCGGTGGGGGAGGAGGCGTTGCGTCGAGTGCGCGAAGGATCCAGCGGCGGGAGTCGAAGGGGTCGATCACCTCGTCGATCTCGAAGTGGGAGGCCATGTTGAGAGCCTTTCCGTGCTCGTACATGCGCGCCACCATCTCTTCGTAGAGGGCCTTGCGCTGCTCCGGGTCCTTTTCGGCCGCCAGCTCCTTGCGGAAGCCGAGCTTTACCGCTCCTTCGAGCCCCATGCCGCCGAACTCGCCGGTCGGCCATGAGACGGTGAAGAAGGGCGCCTTGAAGCTGCCACCGGCCATCGCCTGGGCGCCGAGGCCGTAGCCCTTGCGCAGCACGATCGTAAAGAAGGGCACGCTCAGACTCGCGCCGATCACGAACATCCTCGAGGCGTGGCGCACGAGGCCGGTCTTCTCGACCTCCGGGCCCACCATGATCCCGGGCGTGTCGCAGAGGAAGAGGATCGGCAGGTCGAAGGCATCGCAGAGCTGCATGAAGCGCGCCGCCTTATCGGCGCCCGGCGTGTCGATCGCACCCGCCAGGTGGGTCGGGTTGTTGGCGACGATGCCCAAGGGCTTCCCCGCGATGCGCGCGAGCGCCGTGACCATGCCGGGTCCGAACTCCCGACGCAGCTCGAGGACCGAGTCCGTGTCGGCGAGGGTCTCGATCACCTGGCGTACGTCGTAGATCCGAAGCCGATTCTCGGGGATGGCGCTGCGAAGCAGGCGCTGGTCGGCGCACTCCCACTCGGGCGTCGGGCCCTGGAAGTAGGAGAGGTACTTCTTCGCCACCTCCACCGCCTCGGCCTCGTCCTCGACGGGGAGGTCGACGACGCCGTTCGGCACCTGGACCTCCATCGGGCCCACCTCTTCCGGCCGGAACACTCCCAGGCCGCCCCCTTCGATCATGGCCGGGCCGCCCATGCCGATGTTCGAGTTGGCCGTGGCGATCACGACGTCGCAGCAGCCGAGGAGCGCCGCGTTGCCGGCGAAGCAGCGGCCGGAGTTGATTCCGACCAGGGGGACCAGCCCGGAGAGGCGCCCGAAGAAGTGGAAGGCCATGCAGTCGAGGCCGGCCACCCCCGCGCCGTCGGTGTCGCCGGGGCGACCGCCCCCACCCTCGGTGAAGAGAACCAGGGGAAGCCTCCACCGCTCGGCCAGCTCGAACAAGCGGTCCTTCTTGCGGTGGTTCTGGAGGCCCTGGGTCCCGGCGAGGACGGTGTAGTCGTAGGACAGGGCGACGCAACGCGAGGCCTCGGAACCGAAGAGCGAGGCGTTGACCGTGCCGACACCCCCGACCAGGCCGTCGGCCGGCGTCGAGCGCATGAGATCGTCGAGGGTCCGACGCCGCCGCTGCGCGGCGATCACGACCGAGCCGTACTCTGAGAACGAGTCCGGGTCGCAGAGGTCCGCGATGTTCTCCCTCGTGGTGCGCTGCCCGGTCTTGCGCCGGCGCGCCACGGCGTCGGGTCGCTGGGGGTCGAGGCCGAAGCCGATCCGCTCCCTCACCTCGGCCAGGTCGGGACGGATGTGGTCGGGATCGATCTCCTCCCGAGCGGCGATGTAGTCCCCCTCTACCTCGGTCTCCTCGAGGAAGAGGAGAGGGCTCGCCTCGAAGACCGTGTCGCCTGCGGCGACGGCCAGGGCCCGGACGACGCCGGCGCGATCGGCCCCGACGACGTGCTCCATCTTCATGGCCTCCATGACGAGGAGCGGCTGGCCCGCTCTCACGGTGTCGCCCACCGCGACCTCCAGCCCGACGATGGTCCCCTGCAATGGTGCCAGCACGGGCTCGGTACCCGGCGGTCCGACGGCGATCGGTGCGGATCGAGGCGAGGCGGGTGACGCGGTTGGCGCCGAGACCGACGTTGGACTCTTGCCGTAGTCGAGCACCGAGAGCGGGTCGTCGCTGCCGAGGCGCACCCCGGCCCGGCCATCGCCGGCCGAGGGGGAGGGGGCGTAGCGCTCCGTGCCGCGAAGGATCTCCACGAGGTGCACATCGACGAAGCGGGTGGTGACGCGGTTGGCGCGAACGTCCGGATGGGCGAGCAGGCTGCGCAGGAAGGGCAGGTTCGTGGCGACGCCCTCGATGCGGAACTCCGCAAGCGCGCCCTCGGCCCGTCGCACCACCTGTGCGAAGTCGCGAGACGGAGAGTGGGCAATCATCTTCGCCAGCAGCGAATCGAAGCGAGGGTTCGTCGTGTAGCCGGCCCGGGCGAAGCCATCGACGCGCAGGCCGGGGCCGCCGGGTACCTCGTGGGTCGTGAAGGTTCCGCCGGAGGGGCGGACACTGCCGTCCTCTTCCAGGGTCTCCATGTTCACCCGGGCCTGGAGCGCGTAGCCGCGAGGAGCGGGGATGTCGCCCTCGCCCAGGCCGAGCTCTTCGAGGGATGCGCCCTGGGCGATGCGAAGCTGGGTCTGGACCAGATCGATCCCGGTGATCTCCTCGGTCACCGTGTGCTCCACCTGGAGGCGGGGGTTCGCCTCGAGGAAGAACCATTCGGGCTCCGCCCCGCCCTCGGCATCGACCAG
>CALDCK010000114.1 GCA_937937315.1 uncultured bacterium | reverse complement strand
ATCTCGGCCACGGTGTCGCGGAACACCTCGACGGAATCGACGCGCAGGGTGTTCGCCAGCGCGCGCGCGGCGGGCTCGCCGAAGATCTTCAGGTAGTCGAAGGCGTAGCGGCGCAGCCGCTCCCGCGCGCCCTCTCCCAGGGCGTACCAGAATCCGCTCACCCGGCGCGGACGCTCCGAGCGACCTTCCGCCTGCCAGGCCGCGTCGGCGGCTTCGAAGCCCCGCGCCACCGCGTCGGGATCGCCGGCCAGGGAGAAGCCCGCCACCCCATCGGCCCAGCGCGCGACACGCCGCAGCGACTTCGGCCCCATCGCACCCGCCCAGATCGGCGGACCGCCCGGCTGGAGCGGAGACGGGCCCACCGGGTCGGCTCCCTCGAAGGGAGGTGCTCCGGACCAGAGGCGGCGGAGCTCGGCGACCTGCTCGTCCATGCGGCGGAAGCGATTCGCGAAGGGGGCGTCGACGGCCCGGTAGTCGTGCTCCCGTCCGCCGACTCCGACGGCCAGGGTGACCCGTCCGCCGGAGAGCACGTCGAGGGTGGCCACCTCCTTCGCCACCAGGGCGGCCGGGTGCATGGGCAGGACGTAGAGGGTCGGCACGATGCGCACGCGCTCGGTGAGCGCCGCCGCCGCCCCCAAGAGCATGCGCATCTCCTGGTTGAAGTAGGTGATGCGCTCGCCACAGGCGAGGCTCGAGAACGGCCCCTCGTCGACACCGCGACACCAGCGCAGGGTCGTCTCGCGGTCGTAGCCCCGCGCCATCGAGGGCAGGGTCATTCCGATCTGCATCGACGCTCCCGCCCCACGACCTTCGCACTCCGAGGCGGCTATGATAGAACAGGCCGGACCCACCGCTCGGGCAGTGCCGGCGCGCGAGGATGGATGCGGGTCGGTCTCTTCGTTCCCTGCTACGTGGATCAGCTCGCGCCATCCGTGGGCCTGGCGAGTGTCGAGCTCCTCGAGAGCCGTGGCGTCGAGGTGGACTTCCCCCACCAACAGGGCTGCTGTGGGCAACCCTTCGCCTCGGCCGGCGCTCTGGGGGAGGCGTCGCGTCTCGGCCGCCGCTGGCTCGACGTCTTCGAGTCCTACGAGCACGTGGTCTGCCCCTCGGCCAGCTGCGTGGCCACCGTGCGCCGCTACGCCACGCTCCTGGGAGACGACCCTCGCGCGGCCTCGCTGGCCGTCCGCACCCACGAGCTCTGTGCCTTCCTCACCGGGGTTCTCGGCGAGTCCGGCTCGAATGGTCGATTCCCCCACCGCGTCGGAATCCACGGGAGCTGCCACGCCCTGCGCGAGCTGCGCCAGGGCGCGACGTCGGAGATCGCCGAGCCGCGACCGGACCCGGCCCGCCAGCTGCTCTCCTCCCTGACGGGAATCGAGCTCGTCGAGCTCGAGCGCGCAGACGAGTGCTGCGGCTTCGGCGGGATCTTCGCCGTGGACGAGGAGGCAGTTTCCTGTCGCATGGGGCGCGACCGCCTCGACGATCACGCGCGCGCCGGGTCCGAGATCGTCACCAGCACCGACGTCTCCTGCCTCCTGCACCTCGACGGGCTCATCCGCCGCGACGGTCGGCGCGTGCGCATCCTCCACGTCGCCGAGCTGCTCGCCGCCGCGGAGCGGTCGGCGTGAGGGGCCACGCCGCGCGCGCCGCGGCCTTCGTCGCTGACGAGGAGCGCACCGCCTGGCACGATCGGTCACTCTGGTTCGTCCGCGAGCGCCGCGATGCTGCCAGTCGCGAGGTCCCCGAGTGGGAGACGCTCCGCAACGCCGCAGCGCGCATCAAGCGTCACACCCTCGCCAACCTGGCCGACCACCTCGAGGCCTTCGAGGCGAATGCACGAGCGCTGGGGGCATCGGTCCACTGGGCCCGGAATGCCGAGGACCACAACGAGATCGTGCTCGGGATCCTCGAGCGCCATGGCGTCCGACGGGCGGTGAAGAGCAAGTCGATGCTCACCGAGGAGTGCGGCCTCAATCCCTTCCTCGAGGCGCGCGGAATCGACATCGTCGACACGGATCTCGGCGAGCGGATCGTCCAGCTCCGACGCGAGCCCCCCAGCCACATCGTCATGCCGGCGATCCACCTGCGGAAGGAGGAGGTCGGCCTGCTCTTCCACCGGGAGCTCGGAAGCGAAGCGGGCCTCTCGGACCCGACGCGCCTCACGGGCGTCGCCCGCGCCCACCTCCGCAAGGCCTTCCTGGCCGCCGAGGCGGGTCTCACCGGGGTGAACTTCGGCGTTGCGGAGACGGGCGGTCTCGTGGTCTGCACCAACGAGGGCAACGCCGACCTCGGGACCGCACTCCCACCACTCCACATCGCCAGCATGGGCATCGAGAAGCTGGTGCCGCGCGCCGAGGACCTGGCGGTGATGCTGCGCCTGCTCGCACGCTCGGCGACGGGCCAGGCCATCACGGCCTACACCTCCCACTTCCACGGACCCCGCCCCGGCGGAGAGCTTCACATCGTGCTGGTCGACAACGGGCGCAGCGCGCTGCTCGCCCGCGACGAGCTCGCCGACGCTCTCTCCTGCATCCGCTGCGGGGCCTGCATGAACACCTGCCCGGTGTTCCGCCGCAGCGGCGGACACAGCTACGCCGCCACCATCCCCGGCCCGATCGGCTCGGTCCTGGAACCCGCCCGCGACGCCAACGCCCACGCCAGCCTGCCCCTGGCTTGCAGCCTCTGCGGCTCCTGCAAGGACGTCTGCCCCGTCCGCATCGACCTGCCCGAGCAGATCCGCTTCTTGCGCGCAGACCTCCTTCGACACCCCACCGCTCCGCGAAGCCGGCGTCTGGGTCTCGCCATCTCCGCCCGGGTGCTGGAGCGGCCCCGGCTGGCCGCACTTCTCGGCGCCCTCGCCCGCTGTCTCGCCCCGCTGCTGCCCCGACGCGCGCTAGGCGCCTGGAGCCGCGGGCGCGAGCTGCCGCCGCTCCCGCGTCACAGCTTCCGTTCCCTCTACCGCCGCGGCAAGCGGAGCCCGATCGACGAAGCTCCGAGGAGTACGATCAGGTGAGCGACGCATTCCGCAGCGACGACCGCGCACGCATCCTCGCCGACGTGCGAGCCGCCCGGGTCCCGGATCCTGGCCTGCCCGATCTCGTCGTGACGGATTCCGCCGGCAACGATCGCGCCCGTCAGTTCGCCCAGGCCCTGCGCGCGGCGGGGGGCACGTGCATTGCCGTACCCGATGCCTCGGAGGCCGCGGCCGCGATCCGGGCTCTTCCCGGATTCGACACGGCGCGCCGGGTGGTCTCGGAGCTGTCGGCCCTTCCCTCTCGGCACCCGGGGGCTCCACCGAAGACCCCCCAGGATCTCGCCAACCTCGACTTTGCACTGCTCCGCGGCCTCCTCGGCGTCGCGGAGAGCGGCGCGGTCTGGCTCGAGCCGGCGAACGTCCTCCTTCGCGCTGCGGCGTTCCTCGCCTCGGAGGTCGCCCTCGTCGTCTCCCACAGTGACCTCGTGGCGGACCTCCACGAGGCCTACGCGCGGATCGAGCTCGGAGCGGCGGGCTTCGGCTGCTTCGTGGCCGGCCCGTCGAAGACCGCGGACATCGAGCAGAGCCTGGTGATCGGCGCCCACGGCCCCCGCACACTCTCGGTGTTCCTCGTGGAGGATGCGGGGGATCCGCGCAGCTGAGGCGGCGCGTCAGCCCTCGCTGGCGCGCTTCGCCCGGATCTCGCGCAGCGCAGCGCTGGAGGCCTGCTCGTTAGCCATCGCCTCTGCCATGTCCGATGTGGCGCCGCGCTGCAGCGCCCGCTTCGCGAATGCGAGCGCATCGGGATCGCAGGCCGCCATCTCCGTCGCCAGGGCCCTCGCGGTGTCCCGAAGCGCCTCGGGCTCGACGACCTGATTCACCAGTCCGATCGCCAGGGCCTCCTCGGCCGGAATCACCCGCGCCGAGAGCACGAGTTCCTGGGCCTTTGCGAGTCCCACGATCCAGGGCAACAGGTGGGTGCTACCGAGCCCCGGCAGGATCCCGAGCTTCGCGAAGGTGAGGCCCAGCTTTGCGGTGCGTGAAGCGATGCGAACGTCACAGGGCAGCGCCATCGTCACGCCCACGCCGATGGCCGCGCCGTTGATCGCCGCGATCACCGGCTTCGGGTACTCGAAGAGCTCGAGCGCAAAGCCCTTGACGAACTCCTCCTCGCCGAGCTGGGGTCCCGGGCCCGCGGCCTTCCCGCTCTGCATCGCCTTCAGGGCATCGAGGTCGACTCCGGCGCAGAAGCCGCGACCCTCCCCGGTGAGCACGACGCAGCGGACCTTCGCATCGCCCTGCACCGCACGGAAGGCGTGGACGAGGTCCTCGCCCATCTGGGGCGTATAGGCGTTGAGCTTCTCGGGGCGATCCAGGGTGATCGTCGCGATGGCGTCGCTGCACTCGAGGCGAAGGGTTTCGTACACGTGCGCCCTCAGTCGCTGAAGCCGGCCCAGCGGGGCTTGCGCTTCTCGATGAACGCCGTGGCGCCTTCCATCATGTCCGGGTGCTCCCCGTGCTCACCGATGATGTCCCAGGCGCGCTGGAGACCTTCGTGGAGGCCTCGATCGAGGCTCTCCCAGACGGCCCGCTTGCTGCGGGCAAGAGCCGTCGGAGAGTGCTCGGCGATCTTCGCGGCGAGCTCGTGGGCCCGGGGCAACAGCCGATCCGCCGGGAGCACCTCTCCCACGAGTCCGATCTCCTTCGCCTCCATTGCGCTCAATCGCTCGGAGCCACCGAGCAGGGCCATCCGCAGCGCCGCCTCGAGGGGGATCCTGCGCGCCAGCCCGACGGGCTCGAGCCCCGCCACGAGGCCCACCTTCACGTGGGTGTCGAAGAAGGTCGCGTGCTCGGCGGCGAGGAGCAGATCGCTGTCGGCCACGAAGTGCAAGCCCCCTCCTACAGCCATTCCGTTCACCGCCGTCACGACCGGCTTCCAGCAGCGATTGTGGATGGCGGTGAGCTTCGTGAAGGGGGATTCCTCCATCGACTCCGCCGCGCGACCCGCGGTGTCGCCCGAGGCCATCTCCGCCACGTCCATGCCGGTGCAGAACGCCTTCTCCCCTGCTCCGGTCACGACGACGCAGACCACCTCCGGGTCCCGCTTCACCTCGGTCCAGGCAGCCCGGAGCTCCCGGGCCATGGTGGTGTTGAATGCGTTGTGGCGCTCGGGGCGGTTCAGGGTGAGCGTCGCGACGCGATCGCCGGTCTCGTAGCGGAGCGTCTCGAACTCCATGAGGCCTCCCGGACCTGCCTACTTCGACCGCGGCGGCTCGACACCGTCGTAGTAGGGATAGGGCTTCTTGAACAGTCCCACCGGCTCCAGGCGGTTCTTGAAGAACTTCGGCATGTGCTCGCGCAGGTCCTCCACCTGCCAGCCTCCCGGGCGGAACATGCCGGTCCCGTAGGCGGGCTGCTCCATCAGCACCACCCGGTCTCCCCCCGAGCCGAAGACCTGCCCGGTGATCCAGCTCGCCTCGTCACTGCACAGAAAGGCGACGAGGGGGCCGTTCAGCGTCGGGTCGACGAAGGGCATCTCGATCTCCTTCCCATCGGCTCCCTTCGCGCTCGCGGACATGCGGGTCGTGCCCGAGGGGCTGATTGCATTCACGCGGATGCCGTAGCGCGAGAGCTCGTTCGCCCAGGTGTAGGTCATCGAGGCGATCGCCCCCTTCGCCCCGCCGTAATTCGTCTGGCCGAAGTTACCCATATGGGCGGCGGAGACCGTGTTCACGATTGCCCCGCCGCTGCCCTGGTCCCGCATCCGCAGGGCGGCCTCCTGGGCGCACCAGAAGGTCCCGCTCGCGTGGATGCGCATGACGCTCTCCCACTCCTCGTCGCTCATCTTGAGGAAGGAACGGTCTCGCACGATCCCCGCGTTGTTCACCGCGCAGTGGACGCCGCCGAATTCTTCGACGCAGCGGGAGACGAGCTCCTGGGCGCCCTTCCGCGAGCCGATGTCGGCGTCGCTCGCCACCGCGCGCCCGCCCTTCACCGCGATCTCGTCCGCCACCTTCTGCGCCTCGGTGAGGTCGACGTCGTTCACCACCACGGCCGCACCCTGCTCCGCCAGGTGGAGACAGTGACCGCGGCCGATCCCGCGCCCTCCTCCTGTGACGAAGCCGACCTTCCCCTCGAGAATTCCCATGCGCCTCGCGCCTCCTTCGATTTCGCTCGCCGCGCCTCAGGCGTCGGCGTCGACGTGCTCCGCCATCTCTTCCGCGTGCTCGTCGATCGTCCCGAAGACGTTCTCCAGCACCCAGGTCCGCTTCAGGTAGTAGTGAGCCGGGATCTCCCAGGTGTATCCCATGCCGCCGTGCACCTGGATGCATGCCCGGGCGTTCTTCATCGCCACCTCTCCGGCGACCAGCTTCGCCGTCGAAACGGCCCGGGCGACGCTTCCGACTTCGGGATCGTCGAGGGTGGCCCCCGCCGCGTAGACCGCTGCGCGGGCGAGCTCCTGCCGGGTGAAGGCATCGGCGAGGATGTGCTTCACGGCCTGGAAGCCGCCGATAGGGCGGCCGAACTGCTCGCGCGTGCGCGCGTACTCGGTCGCCAGCTCCTGGGACATCTCCGCGATACCGAGCAGCTGCCCCGCGACCAGCGCGGCCCCCTCGAGGCGAAGCCGGGCCGCGTCGGCCCCGTCACCGATGCGCTCGCCCTCGGGCAGCGACGCCAAGCGGTGAATCGGCGTGTGGGGGTCCAGGGGGCGCTCCACCAGGGTCCCGTCGAGGTCGCGCGGATCGATCCGGGCGACCCCGTCCCTGCGCAGCACGACCAGGGCGTCGAGCTGCTCGAGGTGCTCCACCACGAGGGGGCCCCCAACGGGTCCACGCAGGTCCAGCCCCCCGACCACGACCTCTCCAGTTGCAGCCCCGTCGATCCGGCCGGCCACCAGCTGGGTCCAGGCGAGGGGACCGGGGACGAGTCGCCTCCCGAGCTCCGCGAAGACCAGCACCGCGTCGGCGAAGCCGAGACCGACGCCGCCCTCGGACTCGGGCAGGCGCAGGCCAAAGACGCCCATCTCCGCGAGCTCACTCCAGAGCTCGCGATCCACCGCGGTCTTCTCCTCGAGCTCTCTCAGGGCATCGAAGGTGAAGCGTCCGTCGCAAAAGCTGCGGATGCCCTCGCGCAGGGCCTCCTGATCCTCGGTCAGCTGAAAGTCCACGATTCCCTCTCTCCCGCCTCAGCGCGGCTCGCGCGGCAGGCCAAGGATGCGTTCCGAGATGATGTTGCGCTGAATCTGGGAAGACCCGGCGGCGATCGTCAGGGAGAGCGACTGGAGCGCCGAGTGGACGATCTCGCCGCTGGGAAGATCGTCCAGGTCGTCGCGCGCCAGCGCCGCCCGTCCGATCAGGCGCATCGAGATCTCGCCCAGTCGCTGCTTGAGCTCCGAGTAGTAGAGCTTGATGCACGAGCCCGTCATGCCGGGCACCCCGGTCTTTCCCGCCTCGGAGACCGTGTACTTGACCATCGCCCAGATCGCATCGAGCTCAGCCGCCAGATGCCCCACCTCGCGCCGCAGCGCCCGATCCTCCCAGGCGCTGGCGTCGTCGCGAGTGACGCGTCGAGCGAGGGCCGTGAGATCGCGCAGGGATTGCTGGAGCTGATACATGTCGCTCGCGAAGGCAGTGCCACGCTCGAAGGAGAGCGTCACGTTGGTGATGCGCCAGCCGTCGTTCTCTGCGCCGACCCGACACTCGAGGGGAATCCGCACGTTCTCGAGGAAGACCTCGCTGAACTCGCCCGAGCCCAGGAGCGTGGGAAGCGGGCGGATCTCGATGCCGGGAAGGTCCATCGACATGGCGAGCCAGGTGATGCCGCGGTGCTTCGGCGCGTTGGGGTCCGTGCGCACCAGCAGCTCGCAGTAGTCCGCCACCTGGGCGAAGGAGGTCCAGATCTTGTGGCCGCTCACCACGTAGGCGTCGCCGTCGAGCTCGGCGCGGGTCGAGAGGGCCGCGAGGTCCGATCCGGCGCCGGGCTCCGAGAATCCCTGGCACCACACCTGCTCGCCGCGGATGATCGGCGCGATGTGACGCTCCTTCTGCTCGGGGCTGCCCTCGGCCATGAGGGTGGGGCCGCCGTGGAGCAGGCCCACGAAGTTCACCCCGACGTAGGGAGCCCTCGCCCGGGCCACCTCCTCGTAGTAGACGAGCTGCTCGGTGAGCGACGCGTCGCGGCCCCCGAACTCCTTCGGCCAGTTGATCCCCGCATAGCCCGCGTCGTAGAGCTTCCGCTGCCAGGCGGTGTCGTAGTCGCGGCGCTCGCTCCAGTCCGCTCCTCGCGGCGGATCGCCGTGGGCCGGGACGGCATCGCGCAGCCATGCGCGGAGCTCGGCGCGGAACTTCTGGTCGGATTCCGAGTAGCGAAGGTCCAAGGGGGGGCTCCCTGAGCGCGATCCGGTCGCGGGCGGTGATGGCTGGGGCCACGGACGGGCGCCGCGGTGGGCCCGGGCCAGGCCGCGATCGCTGTGGTTGCGCAGCAGCGCGTCCGCGGTGGAACACGATAGGCCCCCACCGGTCCCCTGCCAAGCCGGACGCGCCGGCTGCTTAGCCAATCAAATCAGGGCGTTGGGCCCCCCGCACGGGCCCCCTATGCTCGCGCCGTGCGCTTCTCCCTCCAGCTCCCGACCGACCGCGTGGACGCCGGCGAAGAGTTCGTCTCCGGAGCCGCTGTCGGCGAGATGACGCGGGCCATCGAGGCCGCGGGCTTCGACGCCTGCTTCGTCACCGAGCACCCGATTCCGACGGACCGCTGGCTCCGGACGGGCGGGCACCACGCCCTCGACCCCTACGTGGCGCTGTCCTTCGCGGCGGCGGCGACCACGCGGCTGCGGGTCCAGACCAACATCGCCGTGCTCGCCTACCGCAACCCGTTCTTGACGGCGAAAGCGGTAGCCAGCCTCGACGTCCTCTCGGGAGGGCGCGTGATCCTGGGCGTCGCTGCCGGCTACCTCGAGGGGGAGTTCGAAGCCCTCGGCGTGCCCTTCGACGAGCGCAACGAGCTCACCGACGAGGCCCTCTCGATCCTGCGGCGCGCCTGGAGCGAAGACGGCCTGGCCCTCGAGGCGCGACACTTCCGGGCGTCGGGCAACACCATGCGGCCCCGGCCCCGGCAGCGTCCCCATCCGCCTCTCTGGATCGGGGGCAACAGCCGCCGCGCGATCCGACGCGCCGTCGATCACGGCGACGGCTGGATTCCCTTCCCCACCGTCGGCATCGCCAGCGAGCGCATCCGCACCGCGGCGATCGAGAGCGTGGCCGACCTCGCCGAGCGCATCGCCTACGCGCGTCGCTACGCGGCCGAGGTGGGACGCGAGCGCCCCCTCGACATCTGCTTCGTTCCCTTCGGCCTCTCCATGCACCGGCGGGAGGGCGTCGACCCCACTCGCTTCCGCGACAGCGTGGCTGAGCTCGCGGACCTCGGCGTCACCTGGCTCACCCTCTCCCTCCCGGGCGACACCCGCGCCGCGTTCTGCGCCGCGGTGCGGCGCTTCGGCGACGACATCCTCGCTGCTCTCGCCTGAGCCTCAGCGCCCGAGATAGCGACTCGCGTATTCGTCGAGCACCGGCAGGACCCGATCGCGCGATGCGGACGGAACGCGCAGCACCGCCTCGGCGCAGCCGATCGAAGCGTAGTAGTCGAGCTTCTCGGCGTCGGGCAACACACCCATGGGCGCGATGTGCAGAGAGGCAGGATCGCGACCGCGAGCCTCCCAGGCCCGCCGCAGCTCTCCCAGCGACTGCTTCAGCCCCGCACCGCCGATCGGAAGCCAGCCGTCGGCGTACTCGGAGATATGATCGAAGAGCACGGGACCCGCCGCGCCGCCGATCAGGATCCGCGGGCGGGGCTGCTGCACGGGCTTCGGCCACTGCCAGCTCGCCTCGAAGCGCACGAACTCCCCCTCGAAGGAGGCCACTTCCTGGGACCAGAGCGCCTGCATGGCGAGCATCTTCTCGCGCACGAGCGCGCGGCGGCGCTTCACGTCGACCCCGTGGTTCTCCATCTCCTCGCGGTTCCAGCCGAAGCCGATGCCTAGCACGAGGCGGCCACCGGAGAGCCTGTCGAGGGTCGCGATCTGCTTCGCGAAGGTGAGGGTGTCGTGCTGGGCGACGAGACCGATGCCGGTGCCGAGGCGAATTCGCCCGGTGACGGACGCCGCGGCAGCGAGGGCGATGTATGGATCCAGCGACCGCTTGTACTCCTCGGCGAGCTCCGTCTCCCCGGTCGGCGGCGGAGTCCGGCGACTCACGGGAATGTGGGTGTGCTCCGGCACGTAGATCGAAGCAAAGCCCCGCGCCTCGGCCTCGACCGCGAGGTCGACGGGGCTCATGGACTGATCCGTGGCGAAGAGGGTGATCCCGATCTCCATGCGGCTCTACCGTAGCCCCCACGCCGGGGCGTCGTCAGGCTGCGCGCCCCGGCGATTGATGCACGTGTTCCCCTGGCCCATAATCAACGCGATGCACCGCCTCGGGAGCCTCGCGTGCCTCTTGGTCCTACCGCTCTGGGCGGCCTGTGAGACAGGACAGCACTCACGCTGGGAGAGGGGACTCCCCGGGTCGAGCGCGTCCTTCCAGGTCGACTCCGTAACACCCCGAGCCGGCTTCCTCGACCTGGCCATCTCCGGCGGGACGATCTCGCGTCGCATCTTCTCCCGCGCGACCGAGGACTGCGTCGCGGTCTTCGTCGAGGGAGAGACGGTCCGCATCGGCCGAACCGACGGCTTCGGTCCCGCAGAGCGCGACGACCGCACCTGCCCGCTCGCTGGCATCGGCGACCTCGAGGACTGGCGCGGATCGCGGAGCGTCGGAAGGCGCGGCTTCGGCAGCTCCCCCATCAGCCGCTCCAGCGTGCGGATCGAGATCGTCCATCAGGACGCAGACTTCCTCTACGCCCGAGGCGGCTTCAGCATCGCCTCTCGCCTCCGATGGTCTCCCGGCACCAACCAGGTCGTGGCCCTGCTTCCCCGCATCGCCGAGTGCGCTCCCCTCGAGGCCGGGGGCTTCGTCTCGGTGCTCTTCCGTCAGACCGGGAGCCCGGCTCTCGGAATTGCCGCCGGCAACGCCCTCT
>CALDCK010000113.1 GCA_937937315.1 uncultured bacterium | reverse complement strand
CGCGAATCCCTCGTAGCCCTTCGCCGCCACCTCCTGGCACTTCTCCACGTAGGGGGGAAATCCCAGGTAGGGCATGAAGACTCGCGGCTTGCCGGGCACGTTCGCCCCGAGGTACCAGGAGTTGCAGGTCGTGTAGAGCGTCTCCCCCGCCACCTCGTTCACGTGGGCGACCCAGGCGTCCTCCGCCTCCAACGTGGCCTCGATCCGGCCGAGCCCCTCCTCCCGCAGATGCGCGATGCACTCGGCGATCCAGTTCACGTGCTGCTCGATGGAGGGCAGCATGTTGGAAAGCACCGAGGGGCTGCCGGGGCCGGTGATGGTGAAGAGGTTCGGGAAGCCCGCCATGCCGAGCCCGAGATAGGTCCGCGGCCCCGCCTCCCACTTCTTCCGGAGCGGGAGACCTTCGCGACCGCGGATGTCGATCTTCTGCAGGGCCCCGGTCATGGCGTCGAAGCCCGTGGCGAAGACGATGGCGTCGACGGCGTACTCGTGCCCCCCGGTCCGAGGGCCCCGGGCCGTGATCTCCTCGATCGGCGCGGCGCTGACATCGACGAGGGTCACGTTCGGACGGTTGAAGGCCTCGAAATAGCCCGTGTCGACGCAGAGCCGCTTGCAGCCCACCACCTGCTGGGGGCACAGAAGCTCGGCGACCTGCGGGTCGCGCACGATCTCCCGGATCTTCCCCCTCAGGAACTCGCCCGCCGTGTCGTTCGCCGCCTGCTCGACAGGCAGATCGCCGAAGGCGCCGAGGAACGGAAGCCCACCCGCGGCCCAGCGGGCCTCGTACTCGCGACGCCGCTCCTCCTCGCCGACCTCCAGGGCGAGGGTCTCGTTCTCGCGGGTGTCGAGGCCGAAGCCCATCTGGCTGTTCCGCTGGCGGAAGGCCGGGTAGTCGGCCTTGATCCGGCGCTGCACCTCGGGATCGAGCGGCGCATTGTGGGCGGGAACCGAGTAGTTCGGCGTGCGCTGGAAGACGTAGAGCCGAGCGGCCTCCTCGGCGATCAGCGGAATCGACTGGATGGCCGAAGAGCCCGTGCCGATGACGCCGACGGTTCTGCCGCGGAAGTCCACCCCTTCGTGGGGCCACAGACCCGTGTGATGGATCTCGCCTTCGAAGCGTTCGAGCCCGACGAAGTCCGGCTGGTTCGGCGAAGAAAGGCAGCCCGTGGCCATGATGCAGAACCGGCCGGTGGTCCGACGGCCGTCGTCGGTGTCGACGGTCCAGCGACCGGTGGCCTCGTCGAAGGTCGCGGCCTCGACGCGCGTGTCGAGCTCGACGTCGCGGCGCAGGTCGAAGAGATCGGCGACGTGCTCGATGTAGCGGAGGATCTCGGGCTGGGTGGCGTAGCGCTCGGTCCACTCCCACTCCTGCTGGAGGGCTTCCGAGAACTGATAGGAGTACTCCATGCTCTCGATGTCGCAGCGCGCGCCGGGATAGCGGTTCCAGAACCAGGTGCCGCCGATGCCGCTGCCCGCCTCGAAGACGCGCACCGACAGGCCCAGGCCGCGCAGGCGGTAGAGGGCATAGAGCCCCGCGAATCCCGCACCCACGATCAGGACGTCGAAGGCGGCGGATTCGGCGTCTCGCGGCTCCGGCATGCGGCACTCCCTCGGGCGTCTGAGTCGCCGAAGCGTAGCCGAGAGGCTCCGCCTCGGTTCCGACAAAATGGGGCGATCTGCCCGGGTCCCTGGCCTCGCGGGCCGCGCCGTCGCCCGACTTCGGGGTTCCGGAGACTGGCGCCGGCAGCGGCGGAGGGCATACCCTCCGGAACGCGAGCCCGAGCCACGGCGAGGCGCCGTCGGTGAGAGCTGCGCGAGAATCCGGAGACCGGGAGGATGTCGTGACCCAGATCAGAATTTCGAGGACCGCGGCGGCCTGCATCGCCGCCATCGCCTTCGCCGCACCCCAGCTGGCCCTGGCCGAGAAGCCGATCAAGCAGATCATGGGGGAGAACTTCGGCGGCCTCCAGGTGATCCTCTACTCGCTGATCAAGGGCGACTACCGGGCGGTTCCCGGTCAGGTCGACGTGATCGCTGAGCACGCGGAAGAGCTGACCCACATAGTCCCGGACGGAGTGAGTGGCGACCGGCGCGATCAGTTCCTGGCCTACGCGAGCAACATGGGGGCCCACGCAACGGATCTGAAGACGATCTCCCAGTCGCTGATGGAGCGCGACGAGGCGCGCGGCGAGGCCGCAACCGACGAGCTTCGCGAAGCCCTGGCGGGCCACTACGGCGGCATGGTCACGATGTGCGTCTCGTGCCACAACCGCTTCCGACCCGACATCGTCAAGTAGGCGCGAGAACCGGGCGTGGAAGCGCCGAATCCGATCCGGTGAAGGCGATCGCGGCGAAGGCGACCGGGTAGGAGCCTCGATCAGTCGGGTGCGTCGGCGCGCGGACCGAAGATCTCGAGCGCCCGCTCCCGCAGGAACTCGACGAGGACTGGGAAGTCCTCCTGGGTGACTCGAGGACCGAGGCTCTTCCAGGGCTCGTCCACCATCCACTTCCTGGGAACATCGACCTCGAGGCGGGCGAAGTCCGAGAACCGGAACTCGTCGAGACGGTCCGGGTTCGCCAGGACGATCGGCTCCCGGTCACCACAGGTCGCGCGCAGGTCGGGCGACATGAGTGCGTCGGGCACCCGCCAGGGCTCGAGCTCGGTGTCGGTATCGAAGTTCCTGCGCCGCACCAGGCGCGGGTCGGGCAAACGCTGACTCGAGTCCCACCACAGGCCGTCGAGCTGAGTCACCGCCTCCTGCGCCTGATCGGTGGGCACTGCATTCAGGTACCGCAGCACCTTGCGAAACCACACTCCGACGTTCCTGTTGTAGGCCCGCTCCGAACCCGAGTGCCCCGGCCGGTACATGATGGCCGCCGCCACCTTCACGCCAATCAGGTTCGAGTAGAGGTCTTCCGGGGAGAAGACGGATGCCAGCTCGGTGAACCCGGGAACCGCGGTCCATCCGAAGCCCGTCGCAATCTCGTGGTAGAGGGACATCTGGAACGCCAGCCACTGGCCCAGTGACACGGCAACGCGACGAATCCCCATGCGCTCGACCACCTCCGGCGGAAGGGGCTCGAGCACGATGCGACGCACTCCCCCCTCCTCTCCGAGCTCGATGGTCGTTCCGGTCTCGAGGGCCGGGGCGATGCTCGCCGCAACGAAGACGGCCCAATCGGCGTAGTCACGCACGTGGGCCGTATCGATGAAGCCACCGCCGCAGGTGTAGACGAGCCCGTTGCGCTCGTCGTTGACCAGAAGGCGCGGTTCCTCACCCAGGCGGACCATCAGCAGGCCGCTGTCGTAGGTGTGGGGGCCGATCCCGTCCCCGTCGAGAAGATTGGAGAGGCGGTAGAAGGGCACCGGGATCGGTCCCAGCTTCGCCTGAAGCTGGGAGCCGAAGGCACAGCAGGGGCGCAGCCGCCTGCGGATCGGCACCGCCGGAATCTCCTCCACGAAGAGCTCGCTCATGTGATCGGCGGGATCCGGGGACTGGAGAAGCAGCGGAATCTCGTCCGCCCGCGGCGACGATTGCGTCTCCCAACGCGAGGAAGACGTGCAGGCCAGCGCCAGAGCGATCGCCAGCAACAGCATCGGGGCGAGACGAGCGTTCACGTTCCTGGGCCTCCGATGCCGTGCCCGATCGCGCGTGGCGCTCGAGAGCTAGAGTGAGGCGTGATGACCCGCGCTCGGAACGCTTCGTCGCCGCCGACTGCTGCGGCCCTGCTCTTCGTCTCGATCTGGCTGGGCTGCACGACGGTGCATCATACCGTGGAGCCCTACCGCAGCGACATCGACGCGGCGCGTCACCTGGAGACCGAGGCGGAACGCATCTGCCGCGACATGGCCCCCGCCCGGGGAGTGCCCGAGCAGCCCTTCGTCACCGATGGCTGCAGCGGCTTCCCTGACGGATCGAAGGTCTCCTGCTGCGTACAGCACGACATCCCCTACTGGTGCGGCGGCTCCCGGGAGCAGCGAAGACGGGCAGACGCGTGCCTGGCGCAATGCGTCGCGAGCCACGGCGCACCGGCCCTCGGACGGTTCATGGGCGGCGGCGTGCGGATCACGGGCCACCCCCGGGTGCCCGCGGGCTGGCGGTGGGGGTTTGGACACGCCTACCCCTCCGACTACGACGCCCCCTCCCCCGAGCGCCCCGCCGAAGAGTGCCCGGTACCCGACCCCTTCGCGCGTTAGCATCCCGCCCACGATCCCTCGGGCCGCGGCCGGACGCGAGAGATGAGATTGGGGAGGACGAGATGAGCGAGCAGACGATCGAGACCCGGCGCGCCGCCGACCCGGACCGGGCGGAGCGCATCCGAACCGCCACCGAGATCGCCGTCCGCCTCGGCGCGCTCTTCCTGCTCGTCCTCTGGTGCCTCCAGATCGTGGCCCCCTTCATCGGGATCCTGGTCTGGGCTCTGGTGATCGCGATCGCTACGGCCGCTCCCCACGACCGGCTTTCCGATTGGCTCGGCGGGCGACGCGGCCTGGCCGCGACGTTGCTCGTCGTCGGCGGCATGATGCTGCTGATCGTTCCCGCGGTGCTGCTCTCGGACACCCTGGTCTCCGGCGCTCAGCAGTTCGCCGACGACATGCAGGACGGCCGCCTGAACATCCCGCCGCCGCCGGAGGGCATCGCCGAATGGCCCATCATCGGCGAGCGGGTCCACGACTTCTGGCTCCTGGCCAACCAGAGCCTGGACAAGGCGATTGCGACGCTCGAGCCCCAGCTCACCGCCGCGAGTCTGTGGGCGGTCTCCGCCGCCCAGTCGGCGGGGCTGGCGATGCTCCAGCTGATCGCGTCGATCGTGATCGCCGGAATCCTCCTCGTGCGTACCCGGCAGCGCAACGAGGCGATCGAGCGCTTCGCGGGACGTCTCGCGGGAGATCAGGGCATCGAGCTCGCCGCCCTGGCGAATGCCACGGTGCAGAGCGTCGTCCAGGGCATCGTCCTCGTCGCCTTGATCCAGTCGGCGCTCGCGAGTCTGGGCTTCGTCGCCGTGGGGCTACCCGCTGCAGGCCTGTGGGCCGCACTGGTGCTCATTGCCGCCGTCGTCCAGCTGCCCGTGCTCCTGGTGATGATTCCCCCGATCGCCATCGTCTTCTCCTCCTCGAGCACGGTCGTGGCCGGGATCTTCGCCGCCTGGTGCCTGATCGTGGCGCTGCTCGACAGCTTCCTGAAACCGATCTTCTTCGGTCGCGGCGCAAAGGTGCCCACCGTCGTCATCTTCGTCGGCGCCATCGGAGGCATGCTCGCCATGGGGATCCTCGGACTCTTCGTGGGCGCGGTGGTCCTCGCCCTCGGCTACGAGATCATTCGGGCCTGGGTCGGTGAAATGTCGGCGGCAACCGACGCCCAGGATTGATCGACGGGCAGCGGCCCCGCCACCCTCACTCGGCGTAGCCGAGCGCCCGCAGGCGCTCGCGGGTGGTCTCGTCGAGCTCCGGCGCGTCCTCACCCACGGCGAGAGGTGCATCGATCGCCGACAGGCCGAGCTCGGCCTCGGCGGCAGACAGCCGCTCCTGCATTCGGGCCAGGTCCTGTGGCCGCTCCGCGGCGAGGTCGCGTGACTCGAGGGGGTCTGTCCCGAGATCGTAGAGAAGGGCATCTCCCTTCGAGCTCGTGACGAGCTTCAGGTCCCCAACCCGGAGGAGGCGGTAGCGCCGGTCGCCCCACATCTGGGGATCCGAAGAGCCGACCCTCCCGCCCCCCATCTCCTCGGCGGCGTGAAGCTCGGAGAGGATCGGGCCCGGAGCGCCGGCGGCACCCGCCAGGAACGGCCTCAGGGACTTCGCCTGGAGGGTGGGCGGCGGCGCGAGGCCCGCAAGATCGACGATGGTGGCAAAGACGCCGAGGGTCGAGACCGGCGCATCGACACGCACGCCCATCGGAACCGTCGGCGGATAGCGCACCAGGAGCGGAACGCCGACGGACTCCTGATAGAGTGTGGGGCCGTGGCCGAAGAAGCCGCCCCGCTCTCCCAACACCTCACCGTGGTCGGCGAGGACGACGAGCACCGTACGATCCAGGGTGCCCCGCGCGCGTAGGGCGTCCACGACCCGGCCCAGCAGCTCGCTCGTGTAGCCGACGCCTCCGTCGTACATGGCCCGGGTCGGCTCGCGTACCTCGTCGGCCTCCCGCCCCGGACCCCCGAACTGTGCGCCCAGCAGATCGATGCTGATTCCGCGCAGTTCTGCGTAGGATCGCCCTGTGTAGCGGAAGAGATGTTCGCGGGGCAGCTGGTGGTAGGGAAAGTGGGCCTCGATGAAGTTCAAGAACACGAAGGCGGGACGCTCGGCGGCAGCGGGACGCGCCTGCGCCCACTCCTCGAAGCGGGTCGCGACCGTCGCGCCTCCCTTGTCTGCGTCCTGGAGTCCCAGACGATCGAGCAGCCGGTGGACGAAGCTGAAGCCCCGACCCGCTCCACCCTGGGCGCGCAGCGATTCGTCCTGATAGCCAAAGCCCCGGGTGAGTCCGAGTCCGTCACTGATCCACGCATTGGCGGTGATGCAGAAGGTCTCGTAGCCATTTCCCTCGAGGACCTCGGCGAGGGTCGGGAAGCGGTCATCCAGGTAGCGGTGCTCGGCGTGGGCACCGTGGCTCGAGGGATAGCGGCCCGTGAAGAGCGACGCGTGGGAGGGCAGTGACCAGGTGGAGGGTGAGGTCGCGTCGAGGAAGAGCGCCCCCTCGCGAGCGAGCGCATCGATGGCCGGTGCCGTGGGCCGCTCGTAGCCGTAGGTCGACACGCTCGCCGCGCGCACCGTGTCGAGAACGACCAACACCACGTCCGGTGCGTTCGCCGGCGCCGGCGGCAGCTCGGCGCGGCGCACGATCGCCGGCCGTGTGGCCCACAGCGCCACGGGAGCGGCGAAGAGCCCGGCCCCCAGCGCGACGGCGCCGATCGCCCAGGGAAGGCGCGGTCGGCGGCCCGCGAGTCCGAGCCCCAGACTGGCGAGCACTCCCGCAGCGAGGGGTAGGGTCCATTCCATGGGGGCGAAGATCGGGGAGTCCAACGCGACCCAGCGCGCGAGCCCGTAGAGCAGCAGGGACATCGTGAGGAGATGCAGCCAGCGCCCGGCACGCAACGCGAGCACCGGCGCCGCCGCGAGGCCCAACAGGACACCCAGCGCGATCATCCACAGCGCCACTCGGGCCGAGAAGGCCGGGCCTGCGCCGAAGCCCCGGGAGAGGGTCGGAATCAGACCGAGCCACACCTCGGTGATCGCGGCCGCCAGGCCGAACGCCAATCCAGAGAGCAGCCCGCGCATCACTCGATACAAGGCGCGTCCCCCTCGGCCCATTCTAACGCTGCGCCGCGCCGATCCCATCATCCCTCGGGCGCCTCGGGGCGGTCCGGAGGCCAGGACCTCGCCCGCCGAGGCCGGGCATGATGCGGACGCCATCTCCGACGAGATCCTTCGCATCTTTCGCCGTATGCTCTGCGGCGACGATGCGGGTAGCGAGACCCGGGCCGCCTGAAGGAGACGCGATGAGTGAGACCGCCGAGATCCGAATCGAGCGCCACGGCAACGTCGCCGAGGTCGTGCTGTGCCGACCCGAGAAGCGCAACGCCATGTCGACGCGCTTCTTCCACGAGATCCGCCGGGCCTTCGAGGAGATCGACGCGGACCCGACCCTGCGCGTCGCGATCCTGCGCAGCGAAGGCCCGGTCTTCTCGGCCGGGCTCGACCTGAAGGAAGCCGCCGCCGGCTTGCTGTCGGGCCCGACCGGCAAGGCCTCCGGCAGCCCGGCGGCCGCGAACCGCGCCCTCTACGAGACCATTCGCGACCTCCAGGACTGCTTCACCGCCGTCGAGCGCTGCTGCAAGCCGGTGATCGCCGCCATTCGGGGACGCTGCATCGGCGGCGGCGTCGACCTCGTGACCGCCTGCGACATCCGGATCTGCTCTAGCGACGCCAGCTTCTCGATCTACGAGGCCCGGGTTGCGATCGTCGCCGACGTCGGGACCCTCCAGCGCATCACCCCGATCGTCGGAAAGGGCATGGCCCGGGAGATGGCCTACACCGCCCGATTCGTACCCGCCGAGCGGGCCCTCTCCTGTGGGCTGGTGACCGAAGTGCATCCGGACGCGGAGTCGCTGCTGGCCGGAGCCCGGGAGATGGCCGAAGAGATTGCCGCGAACTCACCCCTGGCGGTCCAGGGGACGAAGGCGGTGCTCGGCTACTCGGAGTCCCACAGCATCGAGGAGGGCCTCGAGTACGTGGCCCAGTGGAACTCCTCCTTCCTGCACAGCGCAGATCTCCGCGAGGCTCTCGCCGCCTTCGCCGAGAAGCGGGCGCCCCGGTTCTCCGACGAGCCCTGACCGCTCCCGATCTCGACTCAGGCTACCACCACTCGGAAGTCGCGCTTCACGAGCCGCCAGGACGGGCGGTGGCGACAGACCTCGAGGAAGCCCGCCCTCTCCATCAGCCGGTCGGCTTCGGCTCGCTGTGCCTCGGGGACCTCGGCGTAGCGCTTCGCCAGACGTTGGAGCTTCCAGGCGACGTAGCCGGTGGTGAGCAGCGGAGCGGGCGTCCCCGCCATGTGCGCCTCCACCGCCTCGAGGGCCCCCCCGACCTCCTCCCCCGACGCGCGCCCGGGCAGGATCGCGTCCGCCGAGGCGAGGGCCGCACCGGCCAGGTCGGAGTAGACGCGGAAGCCCTCGAGCACGGCCTT
>CALDCK010000112.1 GCA_937937315.1 uncultured bacterium | reverse complement strand
GGCTACACTCGCGCCCTCTCGAAGCGAGGGAGTGAGCGGAATGAGAGGAGCCCGCGTGGGCAGTCGAGTCTCCATATCCCGTCGAGCCCGCCGACTAGAGCGAGGCTGGGTGCGCATCGTCGTGGCCGCGCTCGTCGTGCTGGGGACGTCCTGCGCCTCGCCGCCCGAGCGAACGATCTCGCCGGTTACCCAGGTGCCGACCGACCTCCTGCGCGCCGGGAAGTTCGTCTGGGTCGACCTCGTGACCGACGACGTCGCCGGGGCGAAGGCCTTCTACGGGGCGCTCTTCGGCTGGACCTTCGAAGGCGACGACGACGAGTACGTGCGCGTTCTGCTGGACGGCACTCCGATCGCGGGCATCGTGGACGTGGAGCGACCGGAAGGGTGGGAACGCGAGTCCGGCTGGCTGGGCAATCTCTCGGTGGCGGATGTGGACGGCGCCGCTCGGGCCGTGGCCGAAGGGGGCGGCGTGGTCGAGCGGGGACCGCTGGATGCACCGGAGCGCGGCCGCCTGGCCCTGGTGCGGGATCCCGCCGGCGCCCACCTGCTGCTCCTCCGCTCGACCGGTGGCGACCCGCCGGATGGGCTGCCCCCCCTGCGACGCTTCCTGTGGCGTGAACTCTGGACCCACGACGCGGAGGCGGCCACCGCCTTCTACAGTGCGATCGCCGGCTACGACGTCGAGACCGTCGACTTCCGCGACCAGGTCTACCGGGTGCTCACGACCGAGGGCATCCCGCGCGCCGGCGTCGTCGAAGCGCCGGCGGAGGTCGATCCCCAGTGGCTGCCCTACGTCCGGGTCCAGGACCCGGCGCTCATCGCCGAGCGCGCCACCGCCCTGGGTGGGCGCGTCGTGCTCCAGGACGACGACGCCGTGATCCTCGTCGATCCCACGGGCGCGCCCATCGGGGTGCAGCTCTGGAGCCCGAAGGACGCGGAGGAGACCCGGTGAGGCGCGTCTCGACGATCGGATGGGTCGCCGTCCTGGTCCTCGGGCTCGCGTCGCTCAGCGCGTGCGCGGGGAGCGGATCGAGCGGAAGCAAGGGCTCCTCGCGCGGCGGGGACTACTACGGGGGCTCGATCCACCGCAACTCCTTCCCGGAGACCTTCGGCGGCGGGGGCCCGGGCCGGATCGGCCGTCCGGACCGCTACCGCTACTGAGACGCGCGGTGCCTGGATCGGCCTATCGGAAGGATCTCTCGAACAGGTCTTCGATCGCCCGGGCGCCGCTCTCCTCCAGGAAGCGGGTCCCCGTTCCAGTGAAGCGGGGCTGGGTGACCACCGGCGGCGCGCCCTCGTCCCACTGGTCGCCGGTCCAGCGGTGCCAGCGGTCGAGCGTCTGGTCGAAGACGAAGAGCGGCTTGTTGCAGATCTTCGCGAACTCGGCGCCCCAACCCGTGCCGCCCTTCACGGTCGCGTCGTCGAGAATGCGTCCGACGACGAAGACCTCGAGGCCGCTGTTCACCTGGTGCCAGATGCTCTGGAGCACCCGGCGGAAGAGGCGGGTGTCGCGAAACTCGCGGTTCATCAGGCGACTCAGGTAGGTCAGGCTGACGTCGCCCTGCTTCAGCTCGGGCTCGGTGAGGACGCGGATTCCCCGGGTCCGTGAATCGTTGTGGCCTTCGAAGGTGAAGTTGACCTCGGCGATGCCGTGCCGTTCGGCCGCCGCTCCGAATGCCGCTTCGGCGCCGTTCGCGGCGCCGCTGAAGAGGATGCAATCTTCGGGCTTCATGGTGCCTCCCGTCGTTGGAGGCCAAGCATGCATCATTCGCGCGCTCCCAGCACCCTGCTAGCTTTCCCGGCGTGGGGGGGAAGCGCTTCGACCGGAAGTTCGGTGCCGACTTCCTGCGCGAGCTGCCCGAGGCGCCGGCGGTCTACCTGTTCAAGGACGAGACCGGCGTCGTGCTCTACGCGGGCAAGGCGAAGAACGTCCGCCGCCGCCTTTCGAGCTACCGGAACGCGAGTCGGCGCAAGGCCCACCGCAAGATGCGTGCGGTGGTGCGCGAGGCTCACTCCATCGAGGTGCGCGTCCAGGCTTCCGAGGGCGATGCGCTGCTTGCGGAGAACGAGCTGATTCGCACGCTGCGTCCGCGCTTCAACGTCGATGGCGCCTTCGACTTCCTCTACCCGGCGATCGGCACCGGGCAGCGCGACGGCCTCCTGCTCCTCTGTCTGAGCACTCGTCCCGAGGCCTACGACGAGCTCGGCCTGCGCTGGCACGGGACCTACCGGCCGCGGCTGCGGGCCTGCGAGGCCTTCGACGGGCTCGTGGATCTCTTCGCGCGCATCGGTCACCTGGAGCCCCGAACGCGGACCCCGAAGGCACCGCGCCTGCGCGGCTCGCGGCTGGTGGCTCTGCGACGGGTGCCCCCCGGGCTCCTGGAAGCCCTGCGCGGCTTCCTCGACGGTGAGTCCGACGTGCTCCTCGCGTCGCTCTGCGAGCATCTCCTCGAGAGCCCCGCGGCACGCAGCGAGGCGGGTGACGTGCAGGCGACGCTGCGTCTCCTCGCGGCCTTCCAGCGCCGTGACGTGCGCCGTCTGCACGATGCCCTGCGCATCGCGGGTCGCGGGGAGCGTTTCGTTCCCCAGGCCGAGCGCGACGCGCTCTTCATCGAGGCGCGTCTGCGATCGGGCGGAGGCGGCGAATCCCCTCAGGCGGCCGGCGGTCGACGGTCGGCTTCGAGGCGGGGCAGGACGACCTCCGGGAAGGTCGACGTGGCCCGGGATGCGAAGGTCGCGTCGCCCGTGCGGACGATGAAGTAGGCCCCGAGCCCGTCCGCCTCGGCTCGCGCGAAGCCGCGTTCGGGCCCGAGCACCAGCAGCGCCGTGGCCCAGGCATCGGCGAGGGCCGCCTCGCGGTGGACGACGCTCACCGAGGCGAGCCCGTGCTCCACCGGGTGCCCGCTGCGCGGATCCACGATGTGGCTCCGGATCCGGTCGCCGTCGCGGTAGAAGCTGCGGTAGTCGCCGGAGGTGGCCATGGCGAGATCCTCGAGGGAGACGATCGCGTGGACCACCCGCCCGCTCGGGTCCGGTCGCTCGATTCCTACGCGCCAGCTCTCTCCCCCGGCTCGCTGGCCGCTGACCCGCACCTCACCCCCCACCTCCACGAGGAAGTCGCTCCAGCCGAGATCGCCGAGGGCTCGCGCAATCTCGTCGACGACGAAGCCCTTGGCGACGCCCGACAGGTCGCAGGCGACCTCCGGATGCCGCTTGCGGGCGACGCCCCGGGCCGGAGCCAGGTCGACGAGACGGAATCCCACCTGCTCGCGGAGCCTCCGGATCTCCGCGGGATCCGGGCCGCCTCCCGGCGCGCGCCCCCGGGCGCCGAAGCCCCAGGCCGCGACGAGGGGACCCACGGTGACGTCGAAGGCCCCATCCGTCGCCTCGCTGACCTGCCGGGCGAGGCGCAGCACAGAGAGGGTCGCGGGCGAGAGGGGAAAGGGGGCGAGGGAGCGATGTTCATTGAAGCGCGACACCTCGGAGTCCGGGCGCCAGGTCGACATCAGGCGATCCACCGTGGCGAGCTGAGCCTCG
>CALDCK010000111.1 GCA_937937315.1 uncultured bacterium | reverse complement strand
TAGACGCCGGGCTCGCCCTCCCGGGTCCAGGTCACCTGGTCGATCCAGGGCTTGTGCACCTTCAGGTGGGGAGAGATGGAGGGATCCGCGGCACGCGCCGCCTCGAAGGCGTCGAAGGCGTCCGGGGCGCGCTCGAGGATCTCCGCGACCGAGGCCGGCGCCTCCATCCGTCCGGTCTCGTCGTTGATCCAGACGTTGAGGGGCGTTCCCCAGAAGCGTTCGCGGGAGAGCGCCCAGTCCACGTTGTTGCGCAGGAAGTCGCCGAAGCGCCCGTCGCGGATGTGCTCGGGAAGCCATTGGATCTGCGCGTTGTTGTCGAGGCACTCCTCCACATGCGCCGTCGTCCGCACGTACCAGGCCGGACGCGCGTACTGGATCAACGGATCGGAGTCGGAGCGCACGCAAAAGGGGTAGTCGTGGCGGATCTGCTCCGCGTGCCAGCAGAGCCCCCGCTCCTTGAGATCGCGGGTGAGATCGCGGTCGGCCTCCTTGACCCAACGGCCCGCGTAGGACACGGGCGCCACCTCCGGATCGAAGCTCCCGTCGGGTTGGACGGCGCAGAGCAGCGGGAGCTCCGGCCGCTCGCCGCGCTCGCGCTGGAGCAGCTCGAAGTCGACCTCGCCGAAGGCCGGGGCCACGTGGACCACCCCGGTGCCCGCGCTGAGCTCGACGAAGTCCGCGGGGGCGACCCGCCAGAGCTCCGCCTCCCACGCGTGCCCGGCGTACCAGTCGAAGGGCGGGGTGTAGGGGCGCCCCACGAGCTCCGACCCGCGCAGCGTGCGCTCGACCGGGAGCTCGCGGCCCACCTTCTCCGCCAGGACCTCGCGCAGCGCCGACGCCACGACGAGCTTCCCCTCGCCGTCGCGAACCACGGCGTACTCCTCGTTCGGGTTCACCGCCGCGAAGCTGTTCGAGGGCAGCGTCCACGGCGTCGTGGTCCAGACCAGGAGGGAGGTGTCGGGCTCGTCGCGGAGCGGCAGGCGCACGTAGACCGAGGGGTCGTCGACGGTCCGGTAGCCCTCCCCCACCTCGGCGGCGGAGAGGACGGTGCCGCCCTGGGCCCACCACCACACGACCTTGTGCCCGCGATAGAGGAGATCCCGGGAGAAGAGCTGGGAGAGTGCCCACCAGACGCTCTCCACATAGGACTGGTGATACGTCACGTAGGCGTCGTCGAGATCGATCCAGAACCCCAGCTTCTCGGTGAAGCTCTTCCACTCCTCGGTGTAACGGAAGACGCTCTCGAGACAGCGACGGACGAAGGGCTCCACCCCGTACTCGACGATCGCATCCTTCCCGGAGATGCGGAGCTCCTTCTCCACCTCGATCTCGACGGCGAGGCCGTGGGTGTCCCAGCCCGCTCGGCGGGGCACGTCGAAGCCGCGCATGGACTTGTAACGGGGGAAGACGTCCTTCATCACGCGGGTCAGCGCGTGGCCGTTGTGGGGCATCCCGTTCGCGGTAGGGGGGCCTTCGTAGAAGACGAACCGGGGCCGTCCCCGACCCTTCGCGAGGGATTTCGAGAAGATGTCGCGCTCGCGCCAGAACTCGCGAATTCGTGACTCGGCGTCAGGGAAGTCGGTGACGGGGGCTACGCGCTCGAAGACGGTCCTGTTCATGGGGCGCATAAGCTACCATTCGGCCTCGTTCCGGTCCCGCGCCAGACGGCCCATGCGCCGGACCGAAGCGCGGGGCGAGGCCCTCGGCTGCGGCCGGAGCGCCATGGACATCGGAGCGGACACTGGAGGTATAGAACGTGCCGGATTTCTTCGTTCCGGGAATGCGCCTCTATCTCGACAAGATGATCGACTGGGAGCGTCAGCTCAGGCTCCGCCTCGGCGACGACGTGGACGTCGAGGCCGAGGTGGGTGCGTACCGCAGCGTGCTCGAGACGACCGCTGCCCTGGCCGAGAGCTTCCAGGCCGAGGCCCGGGAGCGCTGGTCCGACGAGGCCGTGCTCACGGAGGACGGGGGCGCCACCTCGCCCCCCCACATCCGCCGAGCCTACGACAAGCTCGCCGAAGCCGGGCTGGTGAGCCTCTCCGTATCCGACAGCTACGGGGGCTACGGCCTGCCGGCCACCCTCAACGGCATCTACCTCGAGATGATCTCGCGGGCGGACCCCAGCCTCATGATGGTCGTCGGACTCCAGACCGGAGCCGCCAACGACATCGAGAAGTACGGCAGCGAGGAGGTGAAGAAGGAGTGGCTTCCGCGCTTCACCTCCGGCGAGGTCGAAGGCTGCATGGACCTGACCGAGCCCCAGGCCGGCAGCGATCTCGGCGGCATCTCGACCCGGGCGACCGAACAGGACGACGGGACCGTCCGGATCGACGGCCAGAAGATCTTCATCTCGAACGGGGGGTGCGAGGTCCATCTCGTCCTGGCGCGCGACGCCGTGACCTTCGACCAGTCGAAGGGGACGACGAACGGTCTCTCTCTCGTGCTCGTTCCCCGACACCGCAGCGACGGCTCGAGCAACGGAGTGCGCGTCTCGCGACTGGAGCGGAAGCTCGGGATCCACGGCTCCGCGACCTGCGAGGTGGTCTTCGAGGGCGCCGAGGGAGTTCGCCTCGGGGAGAAGGGGAAGGGCTTCCGGGCGATGCTCGACCTCATGAACAACGCGCGTCTCGGCGTCGCCTCCCAGGCGCTCGGGCTCTGCGACGCAGCGCTCTGGGACGCCGTGACCTACGCGCGGCAGCGCGAACAGTTCGGCCGGCCCATCGCCGAGCAGCCCCTGGTGCTGACGATGCTGGGGAAGATGGCCGTCAACACCGAGGCCGTGCGGGCGCTCCTGTACCGAACCTACGGCCTCGTCGACTCGGTGACCGCCGGCGAGGCGGCCCTGCGCCGGGGCGGCCTCCCGGACGCGGAGGTGGCCCGGATCGAGCAGGAGATCGAGCGCGACAGCACGCGCATCCGGCTCCTGACGCCGCTCTGCAAGTACTTCGCCACCGAGGTGTGCAGCGATCTGACCCGGGACGCGATGCAGGTCTTCGGCGGCATCGGGTTCACGATGGACTCGGACGTCGGGAAGCTCCACGCCGACAGCCTCATCATGACCGTCTACGAGGGGACCAGCGAGATCCAGGCCTCCTTCGCTCTCAGGGAGATGGGCAAGGGTGCGCTCGCCGTCGTCCTCGCCGAGGTCCGCTCCGAGCTCGCGGCCATGGTGGACGACGAGACGCGGGCGGAGCTCGCGGAGCGGGTCTCCGAGGCGACCACCGTCGTCGAGGACACGCTCCAGATCCTCTATTCCGACATGAACTACGCGCTGCTTCGGGCGAAGCTCATGGCCGAGATGGTGATCGACGTCATCACGGGCACGGAGCTGCTCAAGCAGCTCGGTGCGGACCCGAGCCGAGCGGACATCGCCCGGGCGTTCGTGCGGCGCCGAATGCTCGACGTCGAGCACAAGGCGCGCCGCATCGAGCTGAATGCCGAGGGCCGCTTCGAGCTCGACACCCGCCTCCTCGACCGGATCGCGCCCGGCGGGTCCTGATGCACGTCCGGGTGCTCGGCTCCTGCGCAGGAGGCGGCCTGCCCCAGTGGAACTGCGGCGGTCCGAACTCGGTACGAGCGCGCTCGGGAGACCCGGCCGTCCCCGCCCAGACCCAGCCGTCGATCGCCGTGTCCGCGGACGGCGAACGCTGGTCGATCCTCAACGCGAGCCCCGACATCCGCGAGCAGCTCGCCCGCTTCCCCGGACTGCACCCGAGACCGGGAACCCGGGACGTTCCCCTCGACACTGTCGTCCTCACCAGCGCCGAGCTGGACCACGTGATGGGCCTGCTCGTCCTCCGCGAAGCCCTCTCCTACCGCGTGCTCTCGACGCACTGGGTGCGCGAGGCGATCCTCGAACAGAACGCCGCCTGGAGACTGCTCGAGCGCGCCTGGGGGAGCGCGCCCCTCGACACCGAGGTTCCACTCGACCGGGACGGCGCCCTCGAGGCGCGCTTCTTCCCCGTGGCGCCGAAGATCCCGCCCTACCTGCGCGAGATCGCCAGGCCCCACGCCGAGACGACCGTGGGGCTGCGAGTGGTCGAGCGCCGGAGCGGCGCGCGCCTGGCGTTCGTCCCCGGACTGAAGTCCCTCGATTCCGCCACCCTCGCTGAGCTCTCGGCCGCCGACGTGCGATTCGTCGACGGCACCTTCTTCACCGAAGACGAGCTCAGGGAGCTGCGCCCGGGGGCCCCCGGAGCCATCGCCATGGGGCACCTCCCGATCACGGGACCCGAGAGCAGCCTGGCTACCCTCGCCGAGCTCCCCGGCCGCACCTTCTACATCCACATGAACAACACCAACCCCATCCTCGACCGCGACTCGGCCCAGGCCGCGCGAGTGACGGCGGTGGGCGTCGGCATCGCCTTCGACGGAATGGAGATCTCGCTGTGACGGTCGCGACCCCGGCCGAGTTCGAAGCGCGGCTTCGCGCGATCGGGGACGCCCGCTACCACCACCGCCACCCCTTCAACGTCCGAATGCACGAGGGGACGCTCCGGCCCGAGGAGATCCGCACCTGGGTCGCGAATCGCTACTACTACCAGACGCGCATTCCGATCAAGGACGGCCTGATCCTCGCCAAGGCCCAGGACCCGGCCTTCCGCCGCGACTGGATCGGCCGCATCCACGATCACGACGGGGCGCGTGAGGGCGAGGGAGGCCTCGAGCTCTGGCTCGCCCTCGCCGATGCGGTCGGCCTCGATCGGGAGCGGGTGGCCTCGCAGTGCGACGTGCTCCCGGGCGTGCGACGCGCCTGCGACGCCTACGTGGACTTCGTCGCCAGCCACGACCTGCTGGAGTCCGTCGCCTCCTCGCTCACGGAGCTCTTCGCCGGCGACATCATGCTGACGCGCATCGCCGCCTTCGAGGCGCACTACCCCTGGGTCGCGATCGAGGGGCTGCGCTACTTCCAGTCCCGCACCCGACAGGCGCCGGCGGATGCCGCGTTCGGGCTGGCCTACGTGACGCGCGAGGCCCGCACTCGCGAGGATCAGGACCGCTGCGCCGGAGCGCTCGAGCGCAAGTGCGAGATCCTCTGGAGCCTGCTCGACGCGGTCGATTCTGCCCACGCGCGCCCACGACTCGCGGCGGATGCCATTCCCCGGCTCGACGACGCGGAGCCGATGGTCGTGCTCTCCGAGCGCGCCGTGAAGCTCGGCGGCAGCGGACGCGAGATCCTGACGCTCTGCGACGGCACGCGATCAGCGGTCGAGATCGTTGCGGAGCTCTCGGAGCGTCATCCGGGCGAGTCCCACCTGGTCGAGGACGTGCACGGATTCATCGACGAGATGGCGGGACTCTCGGTCCTCATCCTCGAACACTGACGTGGGGGCCGCCGACGCGAAGGAGGGCCATCGCCCGTACAACCTGGTGGCGGAGCTCACCTACCGCTGTCCGCTGCGCTGCATCTACTGCTCGAATCCCCTGAACCATCGCGAGGTCCCCGACGCTCTGGACGGCGGTGCCTGGACCCGGGCCTTTCGCGAGGCGGCGAGCCTGGGGGTCGTTCACGTGGGACTCACCGGCGGCGAGCCGACCCTCCACCCCGACCTCCCCGACATCGTCTCCGGAGCGGCGGAGGCCGGGCACTACGTCCACCTGGTGACGGCGGGCACGACCCTGGACGGCCCCCGGCTGGCGGCGCTCCACGAACGGGGGCTGCGCAGCGTGCAGCTGTCGATCCAGGACGCGAGCGAGGCCGAGGCCGACGAAGTGGCCGGAACGCGCAGTCATACGAAGAAGCTGGCCTTCGCCCGGCAGGTGACCGATCTCGGTCTCCCCCTCACCCTCAATGCCGTGCTGCACCGGGGCAACCTGGCGCGGGTGCCGGAGATCATCGCCCTGGCGAGGCGCCTGGGCGCGCGGCACCTCGAGCTGGCGAACGCTCAGTATCACGGCTGGGCCCTGCGCAACCGCGCCAGCCTGCTGCCCAGCGCGGCGCAGCTGGAGGAGGCGGCAAGCGCCGTCGAGCACGCGCGTGGCGAGGCGGATGGACCGGAGATCCTCTTCGTACTCCCGGACTACTTCTCCGATCGGCCGAAGCCCTGCATGGGAGGTTGGGGTCGGCGGATCCTCGTGATGACGCCCGAAGGCCGCGTGCTGCCCTGTCACGACGCCGGCGAGATCGCGGGCCTCGAGTTCTGGCGCTATCCGGAGCGCAGCCTCGAGGCGTGCTGGGAGTCCTCCCCGGGGATCCTCGCCTTTCGCGGTGAGGACTGGATGCAGGCGCCGTGTCGCACCTGCCCCGAGCGAGAGCGAGACTTCGGCGGCTGCCGCTGCCAGGCGTTCCGACTCACCGGCGACGCGGCAGCGGCGGACCCGGCCTGCTCTCTCGCTCCCGGTCACGCCATCGTCCGCGATGCACGTCGGGAAGCGACGGTCGAGGCTCCGGTGCCGGTCTACCGCGGCGACGCGAGAAGCCTCAACCGGTAGGGCGGTGAATCGGCCTCCCATCGAGAACGGATCCTTCGACGGATCTGTTCGCAGCGATGAACTGCCGATGCCAGGGCTGCCCCTTCGCGCCTCGATCCCGACCGGCATCTCCACACCCGGCGCGCTCCAACCCCTTTGCGCAACCTGCTAGATTTCCGACGTGACCGACGAAGCGACGACGAGCCCCCAGACTCCGATCGCGGTAGCGAGCAACCGCCTTCCCTTCTCCTTCCACCGGACTTCGAAGGGCCTCGAGCGGCGCCACTCGCCCGGGGGCCTCGTCTCCGCACTCGAGCCGATGCTGCGCAAGCGCGGCGGGACCTGGATCGGCTGGCCCGGGATCGTTCCCCGGCCGAGCGAGGTGATCGAGACCGACGGGGCGTCGTACCGGATCGCGCCGGTGCTGCTCAGCGAGTCGGAGGTGACCCGCTACTACCACGGCTTCTCCAACCGCACCCTCTGGCCGCTCTTCCACTCGATGAGCGACCGCGCGCGTTTCGACGGACGCGACTACGCCGCCTACGCCCAGGTGAACGAGCGTTTCGCCGACGCCGTGGTCGAGAGCGCACCCGATGCCGGTCTGATCTGGATCCACGACTACCACCTCCTCCTCGCTCCGCGGCACATCCGGAGGCGCGACAGCACGACGCCCCTGGCGTTCTTCCTGCACGTCCCCTTCCCGCCCTACGACATGTTCCGCCTCCTGCCCTGGGACCGGGAGATCCTCCAGAGCCTCCTCGCCTGCGACCTCATCGGCTTCCACGTGCGCGGCTATGCCCAGAACTTCCTCGACTGCGCCGAGCGCGTGCTGGGCGCCCGCGTCCACCGCGACGCCATGCTGGTCGAGTACGGCGACCGCACCACGCGCATCGACGCCTTCCCCATCGGCATCGAGTTCGACGTATTCGAGAAGCTGGCGGCGAACGCTCCGAGGCCGCGAGAGATCCAGCAAGAGCGGGTCGTGCTCGGGGTGGACCGGCTCGACTACACGAAGGGAATCCCGGAGCGCATCCAGGCCTTCGAGAAGCTCCTCGAGCGCTACCCGGAGCACCGCGAGAAGGTGGTCCTGCTCCAGCTCGCGGTGCCGAGCCGCTCCCAGGTGAACGAGTACCGTGAGCTCAAGCGGGAGATCGACGAGCTCGTGGGGCGGGTGAACGGCCGCTTCGCGACGGCCAGCTGGTCCCCTGTCCGCTACCTCTACCGCAGCTTCCGCCATGAGAGACTCGCCTCGCTCTACCGGGACGCCGACGTGGCCCTCGTCACCCCCCTTCGCGACGGCATGAATCTCGTCGCGAAGGAGTTCGTCGCGTGTCAGGTCGCCGACCCGGGCGTCCTGGTGCTCTCGAGCCTCGCGGGAGCCGCCGACACGATGCGCGAAGCGCTGCGCGTCAACCCCTACGACGTCGAGGGCACCGCCGAAGCCATCCACCGCGCGCTCGAGATGGGGGAGAACGAGCGGGCGTCGCGCATCGCGGCCCTTCGGATCCGCGAGCGCCGGGACGACCTCGACGCCTGGACGACGAAGTTCATCGAGGCGGCGACGATCGGACCGGCGGCGACCCTGCCCCTGGCGGACACCGACTTCGTCGCCTGGCTCGGCGGCTTCATCGACGACCACCGCCTGGCCCTCTTCCTGGACTACGACGGCACGCTGACGCCTCTCTGCGAGCACCCGGATCAGGCCCGGCTCTCCCCCGCCATGCGTCAGGCCCTCCAGATCTGCGCGAAGCGCCCGGACACGGACATCACGATCGTGAGCGGCCGCGGGCTGGCGGGGGTGCGCAAAGTCGTCGGTGAGGAGGGGCTGATCTACGCCGGCAACCATGGGCTGGAGATCGAGGGCGTCGGCATCGAGCACTTCGAGCACGAGGACCTGATCCACTACCGAGCGCGCTCGGAAGCGCTCGCGGACCAGCTCGACGAAATCGCGTCCCACGGCGCCTGGACCGAGCGAAAGGGGCCCACCCTCACTTTCCACTTCCGCGCCGTGCCCGAGCCCGTGCGCGAGGGGCTCATCGAGGACGCGAGGCAGCGCATCGCCAAGGCCGGCTATCAGCCGCGGCCCGCGCACTGCGCCATCGAGGCGCGTCCGCCGGTGGGCTGGGACAAGGGCCGGGCCGTCCTCCACGTCCTGCGCGCGCGCTACGGACCGAACTGGTCGGAGACCGCGCGCGTCGTCTACGTCGGCGACGATCAGACGGACGAAGACGCCTTCCGCTTCCTCGCGGGCCTCGCCCAGACCTTCCGGGTGGGAAGCCCCGACACCCCGACAGCAGCCTCTCGCCGCCTCCCCGACGTGGATGCGGTCCAGTCATTGCTCGAGTGGCTCGGGCGTCGCCCCGAGCCACGTCTCTAGTGGAAGGGGAACCGCTCGCGATCCTCGGCGTAGCGGCGTTCCTCACGGCGATCCTGTCCGGCATCATCGGCATGGCCGGGGGCATCGTGCTGCTCTCGGTCATGCTCATCTTCCTCCCGCCCCTCGAGGCCATCCCCCTTCACGGCGCGGTGCAGCTCGTCTCGAACGCCTCCCGGACCTGGATCCAGAGGCACCACGTCGAGGGCGCGCTGGTCCTGCGCTACAGCGCGCTGCTCCTTCCGATGGGAGTGCTCGGGCTCGCAATCGCGACCTCGCTCTCGCCGTCCCTCTCCCGGGGCCTGATCGGCATCTTCGTCCTGCTGGCGACCTGGGCGCCCAGCCTCCTCACTTTGGGCGCACACCCCGAGCACGCCGAACGCAATCGCCGGTTCTTCGCCCTCGGTGGCGTGGTTGGCGTCCTGAACCCGACCGTCGGGGCGACCGGCCCCCTGCTGGCGCCCTTCTTCCTCAACCTGGGAATGGCGCGCCAGGAGATCATCGGCACGAAGGCCGCCTGCCAGGCCCTCGGCCATCTGGCGAAGATCGCGATCTTCGGCGTCGCCGGGTTCGCCTTCCTGCACTACGCGACGCCCCTGCTCCTGCTCTCCCTCGCCGTCGTCGCCGGAACGTGGGTGGGAAGCAGGATCCTCGGGCACGTGTCCGAGACGTGGTTCGTTCGTCTCTACAAGACGGTGCTCACCCTGATCGCCCTGCGACTGGTGATCCTCGAAGGAGTCGCCGCGGCCAGCCAGGGCTGAGCCGGGAACGCTCGCACCCGGGCCGCACGTCATCGAAGCAGCCGGCGCACACAGTGGCTTCGGAATCAACACCGGCGTGATCACGAACAACATCAACGTACCTCCGATTCCGGCGATGTCGGCGCCGAGGCTCTGCCTGCCACGCGGGATTCTGCTGGCCACGGGATGGGTGACACTACGGGTTCTGCGGGCATAGCTCCGCAGCGCGAGGCCGCCGGAGGAGCAGCTCGGGTTCCGCGGCCCTCCCCGACCTTGCCCAGATTCAAGGGGCATCCGTGTGATCCGAGTCTGCGGTCCGTGCCGTCTCCCTCTTATGAGGGATGAGGGGAAGCCCAGATGTTCGATACAGCCGCCCGCGCAGGCGCAGGTCCGACGTGCGTGTGATGGAACTCGCTTCGTGCTCCTGGGGCGCCATCGGTCGACTGATCGCGAAGGAGGAGAGCCGTGACACGTGCCGTCTGTCTGCTGGTTGCGGGACTGCTGCTCGCGTGGACGCCTCCCGCGGAAGCTGAGGAACCCCGTGAGTTCGCGAGGACACCCGAGGGCGCCGAGCGCGACAAGGCCGCGGAGGACGCGCGCACGGAGCGAAAGGCGCGGCGCACCGTCTATGTGCCCCCCA
>CALDCK010000110.1 GCA_937937315.1 uncultured bacterium | reverse complement strand
CGCCCCAGGAGGCCGTCGTCGGCTGTGGCGACTACTGGGGAACCGATTGCGACATCCATGGATTCGACTTCTTCTCCAGCGAGGCGAGCGCCCTCTTCCAGGCCTTCCCGGGGGTGGAGGGCACCGAGGGCAACACCTGGGACACCTTCGACGGATCGCGCCCTCAGCCGGCGACCGTGGGCTTCGACGGGGGGCCGGTGTGCACCCGCTACGACCGCGCGACGGGCCGGCAGTTCGTGCTCCCGGGCTGCCGAGGGGTCGAGTCCACCGAGATCTTCTCCGACCAGAAGGTCGTCCTCGCGACCTTCGACCCGGGCTACGACGTCACCGTCGACGGCTGCGTCTTCGCCCCGACGATCGGCGACCACGCCGTGATGGGAGTCTCCGCCGACGGCAGCCCCGTCGACCTGTCCCTCTGTGTCGGCAACGTCTTCTTCGAGCAGGCCACCACCCTCTACCACCCCTACGCCGGCTGTCTCACCCCGGCCGACGAGCTCGCGGGGATCTCCTGCACCTTCGACGTGGACCGGAACTTCGACGCCGAGTTCCTCGGGCTCGTGCCGGGACGCAGTGCCCAGGTCTTCCGCAACGAGCTGGCTGCCCTGTCCTGGAACTTCCTGATGTCGATGGTGGCGACCTCCGTCCCTCCGGACCGCCTCGGCGGCGGCGACAGCCCCCCCTGCGATCCCGCCGACCCGAAGGAGCCCGACGGCTGCGCGGACCGCCCTCCCCGCTTCGACGAGTTCGACGTGAACGACTCCGAGCGCCTCGACGGCTGCTCCTTCCGGCGGCCCTTCCTGTGCAAGAACGTCACGGCCATGCTGGGCACCACCGGCGCCCAGCGGAACACGATCCGCGCCGGGGGAAACCGGCGCTTCGGGCGGCGCGACTTCCAGTGGCACGGGGGGGGCGTGGCGGTACTCGACTACGACCGCCGCAACGTCCTCGGCTTCTCCTTCGACTTCGCCGAGGACTGGACGAAGACGAGCTGGGGCTTCGAGCTCACCTGGTTCGACCACGTCCCGATGGCGGACAACGGCGAGTTCGACGGGCTCAGCGACACGCAGCACTTCAATCTCACCGCGTCGATGGACCGCCCGACCTTCATCCGCTTCCTGAATCCCTCCCGCACCTTCTTCTTCAACTCCCAGGTCTTCCTGCAGTACATCGACGGCTACCACGACAGCTTCGTGGCGAACGGCCCCCTGAACGCCCTCTTCACCTTCGCTGTGACGACGGGCTACTTCCAGGACCGGCTCAGCCCGAGCCTCGTCCTCGCCCACGAGACGCGCTCGGTCTCGGGCGCCGTAATCGGGAGCTTGACCTACCGCTACACCACCGACTTCTCGGTGACGGTCGGGATCGCCGGCTTCTACGGCCGGGAGGAGCGCGCCACGGCCCCCCTCTCCCCGATCGCGGGGCCCTCCGGAGGCGCGGGGAAAGGATCCCAGCGGGCCTACGTGGAGAACGGCCTCAGCGCCATTCGAGACCGGGACGAGGTCTTCCTGCGCCTCCGCTACACATTCTGAGGCCTCCCGTAGCCGAGACGCCCCATCCTTCACTCGCTTGTCTCGGTGGCCCGGATCGTGTTAAGAGGCGGATGGGGAGGGCGGAGAACACGACATGGACTGGGTCGCCATCGTGATCGGGCTGGCGCTTGCCGAGTACGCGGTGTTCGTCTGGCAGTGTGGCCAGGCCCGCGGGAGGCACGGGGTGCCCGCGCCCTCGACCTCGGGAAACCCCATCTACGAGCGCTATTTCCGCGTCCAGATGAACACCGTCGAGCAGCTCGTGCTCTTCCTGCCAGGGATGCTCCTCTTCGGCCACTACGTGAGCGGACCCGGCGCCGCCGTCACGGGGCTCGTCTTCATTCTCGGTCGGGGCCTGTACGCCCGGGGCTACGTCCAGGACCCGGCCCGCCGCGGACCGGGCTTCGCCCTCACCCTCCTGGCCAACACGATCCTCGTGGTCGGGGGGCTCGTCGGAGCGGTGATCCGGCTGATCTGAGGACGCCGGGCCGGACCCGGGTGGGACTTCGGCGATCTGCCCGTCGTAGAACACTATTTTGGCCCCAAGCAGCGCAGCGGGGGGTATAATCCGAACCTTCGCCGAGCCCGCATTCCCACGGCGCAGACCGCGCCATCGTCCCGAGAACCCCCCTGGATCCGATCGTCCCGCGCCTCCCGGCGAGGGCACGTGCCATTCCTTCGGGTCTCCTTCGGGCGGGAAGCGGCACTCACCAAGACAAGGGAGCGAGGTTTCGTCATGAGCAGCCAGAACGAGAAGCTGAACACCTGGGTGAAGGAGGTCGAAGCGCTCTGCCAGCCGACACGGGTGCAGTGGTGCGACGGCTCCAAAGCCGAGTACGACGAAATGATGCGACTCATGGTCGAGAGTGGCACGGCTCGAAAGCTCAACGAGGCGAAGCGGCCCAACAGCTATCTCATCTGGTCCGATCCGGCAGACGTGGCGCGGGTCGAGGACCGGACCTACATCTGCTCGGCGAACCGCGAGGACGCGGGCCCGAACAACAACTGGTGCGACCCGGCGGAGATGCGATCGACCCTCGAGGGCCTCTTCCGGGGCTCGATGAAGGGCCGCACCATGTACGTGATCCCCTTCAGCATGGGGCCGATCGGCTCGCCGATCGCTCACATCGGCGTCCAGATCAGCGACTCGCCCTACGTCGTCGCGAACATGCACATCATGACACGGGTCGGCACGAAGGTGCTCGAGACCCTGGGCAACGGGAAGTACGTCCCCTGTCTCCACTCGGTCGGCGCCCCCCTCGAAGCGGGTCAGAAGGACGTGCCCTGGCCCTGCAACGCCGAGAACAAGTACATCGTGCACTTCCCCGACGAACGCGAGATCTGGTCCTTCGGGTCCGGCTACGGCGGCAACGCGCTGCTCGGAAAGAAGTGCTTCGCGCTGCGGATCGCCTCGGTGATGGCCCGCGAAGAGGGCTGGCTCGCAGAGCACATGCTGATCCTCAAGCTCACCGCTCCCTCGGGCGAGAAGCGCTACGTGGCCGCGGCCTTCCCTAGCGCCTGCGGCAAGACGAACCTCGCGATGATGACGCCCACGGTGCCCGGCTGGAAGGTCGAGTGCATCGGCGACGACATCGCGTGGATGAAGTACGGCGACGACGGCCAGCTCTACGCCATCAATCCCGAGGCCGGCTTCTTCGGCGTGGCGCCGGGCACCAGCGACAAGTCGAATCCGAACGCGATGCTCTCGTTCACCGAGAACAGCCTCTTCACGAACTGCGCCCTCACCCCCGACGGCGACATCTGGTGGGAGGAGATGACCGACGAGACTCCCCCCCAGCTCACGGACTGGCACGGCGAGCCCTGGACCCCGGAGAAGGGCCGAGCCGCAGCCCACCCCAACGCGCGCTTCACCGCGCCGGCACGCCAGTGCCCGGTGATCGCCGACGAGTGGGAGGACCCGAAGGGCGTCCCGATCAGTGCGATCCTCTTCGGCGGGCGGCGCGCGACGGTCGTCCCCCTCGTGAACGAGGCTCGGGACTGGCAGCACGGGACCTTCCTCGGCTCCATCATCAGCAGCGAGAAGACGGCCGCCGCGGCCGGCAAGATCGGTGAGCTGCGGCGCGACCCGATGGCCATGCTGCCCTTCTGTGGGTACAACATGGCCGACTACTGGTCCCACTGGCTCTCGATCGGTCGACGCGACGGCGCGAAGCTGCCGAAGGTCTACTACGTGAACTGGTTCCGGAAGGGCGACGGCGGCGACTTCCTCTGGCCCGGCTTCGGGGAAAACGGTCGCGTGCTCAAGTGGATCTTCGAACGATGCATCGGCACCGCGAAGGCCGTCGAGACACCCATCGGCAACCTCCCTGCCGCCGACGAGCTCGACCTCTCGGGCCTCGACCTGGACGCGAGCGATCTATCGGAGCTGCTCGAGGTGAACGTCGCGGGCTGGCTCTCGGAGCTGCCGCTGATCCGCGAGTACTACGAGAAGTTCGGAGACCGGATGCCGGCGGCCCTCGTGTCCGAGCTCGACGCCCTCCAGAAGCGACTCGAGTCCGCGGGCGAGTAGCTCCGGGCTGCCGGGGCCCGAGGGCTCCCGGCGGTTGGAGTGCAGCATGAGCCCCGAGATCCCGGACCCGCAGGCGGCCGCCGAGCTGGCGGCGGCCACCCGCCGCGTGGTGGACCTGGTGCGCCGCTCCGCCGCGTCTCCCGAGGAGATGCGCGAGGCGACGGCGGCCCTCGACGCGGTCGCCCGAGACCTCGAGCCCGGAGCCTACCCCGGCCCGTTCATGCAGCGCGGACTCGAGTGGACCGGGGAGCTCACCGCTCCCGAGGCGCCCACGGACTTCGCCGCGTTCTTCCCCTACAGCCCCTTCGTAGGCCCGCGCAATCCGCTGGCGCCGCCGGCTACCTTCGAGATCCGCAACGGACGCATCTTCGGGCGGGTCACCTACACGGCGGCCTACGTGGGGCCACCCCAGTCGGTCCACGGCGGTGTGATCGCCGCCACCTTCGACGAGCTGCTCGGCTCGACGAATCTGATCCACGAGGTCGGCGGCATGACCGGCACCCTGACCGTCCGCTACGAGGCGCCGACCCCGATCCTCACCGAGATCGCGCTCGAGGGCTGGCTCGACCGGGTCGACGGCCGGAAGGTCTATACCCGCGGCGAGATGCGCCACGACGGCCGGCTCACGGCGGCGGCCGAGGGCATCTTCATCCGGGGCTCGGTGGAGCAGCTGCGCGTCAGCCCGAGCGTCTGACCGGGGGCGACGCCCGTCCTCGGCCCCGCCCCCACCCCTCCAGTGGCTACCATGCCCCGATGACCGTCGCCGGCCCCCTCACGGGCGTGACCGTGATCGACCTCTCCCGGGTACTGGCCGGGCCCTACGCCACCCTCGTGCTGGCGGACCTGGGCGCCCGAGTGATCAAAGTGGAGCGGCCCGGCAGCGGCGACGACGCGCGGCAGATCGGCCCCTTCATCGACGGTCGATCCGCCTACTTCCTGTCCCTCAACCGGGGCAAGGAGAGCATCGCCCTCGACCTCAAGGACGCCGCAGACTGCGAGATCTTCGAGGGCCTGCTGGCTCGAGCCGATGTGCTGGTGGAGAACTTCCGACCCGGAGCGCTCGCGCGGCTGGGCTACGGCTGGGACGCCCTCCACGCGCGTCACCCGCGGCTGGTGCTGGCGTCGACCTCGGGCTTCGGACAGACGGGACCCTACGCGACGCGCCCGGCCTACGACATCGTGGTCCAGGCCATGGGGGGGATCATGAGCCTGACGGGCCATCCCGACGGACCGCCAACTCGGGTGGGCACCTCCCTGGGCGACATGGCCGCGGGGCTCTTCACCGCCATCGGGGTGCAGGCGGCCCTGATCGACCGCGTCCGCACCGGCGAGGGGCGCCACGTCGACGTGGCCATGCTCGACGCCCAGGTCGCCCTGCTCGAGAACGCCATCGCGCGCTACCTGGCGACCGAGGAGGTCCCGGGGCCGATCGGATCGCGCCATCCGTCGATCACGCCCTTCGAGTCCTTCGCGACCCGCGACGGGCACCTGGTCATCGCCGCAGGCAACGACCGCCTCTTCGGCACCCTCTGCGGAACCCTCGGCTGCGAAGCGCTGGCGAAGGACCCGCGCTTCGCGACCAACGCCCTGCGCACGCAGAACCAGCCCGCTCTCAAGGCGGCGCTCGACCCGGCCTTCGCGCGACGCGCCACCGCCGAGTGGATCTCCGCCCTCGAGGCCGCCGGCGTTCCCTGCGGACCGATCCAGGACGTGGCCCAGGTGATCAGCGATCCCCAGGTCGCGGCCCGAAACATGCTGATCGAGACCGCGGTCGGGTCGGATGCGCCGGTGCGCATGGCCGGCAACCCGGTGAAGCTCTCGGGCTTCGAGGACCCGGCGACCCGACCCGGCGCACCGGACCTCGACGCCGATCGCGCACGGATCCTGGCCGAGCTCGACGGCGACTGATCCCGAGCCGAAGCGAGGCGGTCAGAGGAACGCCAGGGCCGCCACCGCGCCGATCCCCAGAGCACCGTCCACGACCACGAGTCCGTAGCGCTCGTCGGCGCGGAAGAAGACGAGGGCCAGGAGCAGGATCGCCGGCACCAGGGCCAGGGGCCGCACCGCCTCCGGCGCGAGCAGCCCCCCGACGACGGCGAGTCCCGCGCCGCTGCGGGCCAGACGCAGAGGCACCGCCGGGCCCCAGCGCGAGGCCACCGCCTCGTCGTCCCGCAGGTTCGAGGCGATCGCGTTGGCGAGGAGAGTGAGGAACAGGAGACCCGCCACCCACCCCCCCGCCGCGGACGCCTGGGCGCCGAGCGCGCCACCGAGAGCGGGCAGGCCCACGACCACCGCCGTCCAGGCGGCGGCGATGTAGAAGGGCTTCCAGAACCCGAAGCGCTTCAGCCGCCGATGGAGCAGCCCCGCACCCGCCACCGGCGCGAGCAGGACGACGACGGACGGGCCGCAGCGAAGCGCCAGGGCCGCCGCCAGCACCCCGGCCAGTGCAGTGAGTCCGACGAGGGTGCGTCGGTGGGTGGCGACGAAGGCGCTGCGACGCGGCGACGTCCCCCGATCGCGCTCCAGGTCCCGGAGATGGTCCAGGTTGTAGATCGCGAAGGTTCCGCTGGCCGCGAGGGCCGCGAGCTCGCGACTCGGCGGGAGGCCCATCGCCTCGGCCGCCGCCGTACACAGGGCGGCGGCCGCGAAGGCCACCCAGACGCTCGATGCGGCGAGGGCATCGAGCCCCCGGACGATCGCGCCCTCGCGCCCTTTCTCCCCGTCGCCCACTCAGCCGGATCGACGCGCCGTCACGACCCACACGGCGGCATCCATCACCACGTCGGGTCCGTCCAGGAAGGGGCGGACCGCATCGCCGACGGCGGCGGCGGCCGTCGCCCGGGTGCCCTCGTCGGCGTCTCGGAGCACGGCCGAGACGGGACCGATCGAGAGCAGGAACTCCACGGCCCCGTCGACACCCCCGCCGACTCCGCCCCCGACGTGGAGCCCGGCGGCCACCGGCGACAGCGCGACGTCGGCGAAGCCGGCCCCGTCGAGGATGCCGCGGACCCGCTCCGGATCGGCGAAGGAGAAGGGGCCCGGGGCGCCCACCGCCGGCGGCTCCGGCAGGGGAACGTGTCCGGCCAGCGCCATCAGGGGAATGCGCATCCACGGATTCAGCCCGATCTCGCGCCAGCAGACGAAGCCAAGGCGTCCTCCGGGCGCCAGAGCCCGGTGCAGGTTCGCGAAGGCCGCGACCGGATCGGCGAAGAACATGACGCCAAAGCGGGAGCTCACCACATCGAAGCCCGGCTCGAAGGCGTGGATCTGGGCGTCGGCCTCGACGAGGTCCAGATGCTCGGCCCCCTTTGCACGGGCGCGCTCGGCGGCGCGAGCGAGCATCGGCGCCGATACGTCGACGCCCAGCACGCGACCGGAGGGGCCCACCCGCTCCGCGAGCTGGAGCGCGGTCTGCCCGCAGCCGCAGCCGACGTCGAGCACCCGCTCGCCGGGTCTCGGGTCGAGGCGGTCGAAGACGAGCTCTCCCAGGGGAGCGAGCTGGGCATCGAGCTGCTCGACGCGCGCCACCCACTTCGGCCCCGAGGTCTCGTTCCAGTAGGTCACCTGCTCGGCGTTCGGTGAGTCGGTCACGGTCGGTCCTCCGCCAGATCGAGATGCCAGCGACCCACGCGTGTGGGCCTCGCGAGAGCGCGGCCCAGGGCCGCGAGGAAGCGTCGCCGCGGCCAGCTCCGGGCGCCGAAACGCGCCAGGTGCTCGGTGTGCACCTGACAGTCGATCCAATCGAAGGCCCAGGCCTGGAGCTGCCGCGCGAGCGTAACGAAGGCAACCTTCGAGGCGTCCGGACGGTCGGCGAACATCGACTCGCCAAAGAAGACATTGCCGAGGGATACGCCGTAGAGCCCACCGACCAGACGCCCGTCGGCCCAGGCCTCGGCGGAGTGGGCATAGCCCAGCGCGTGGAGGCGCTCGTAGGCATCGCGCATCTCCGCGGTGATCCATGTGCCCTCGCCTTCGGGTCGGCTGATCGACGCACAGCGCTCGATCACGCGGGCGAATGCGGTATCGAGGCGCACCTCGTAGTCTCCTCGGCGAAGCACCTTCCGCAGGCTGCGCGAGACGTGCAGCGCGTCGAGCGGCAGGACGGTGCGGGGATCCGGAGAGTGCCACAGGATGGGGAGGCCCTCACCGTACCAGGGGAAGATCCCCAGCGAGTAGGCCAGCAGCAGTCTCTCCGGTTCGAGGTCGCCACCGACGGCGAGAAGCCCGTCGGGCTCGCTGTCCTCCGGGTCCGGGAACGCGAGCGCTCTGCCCAGGCGATGGACCGGAGTCATGCCGGGGCGGCGGATCCATCCTCGATCGCGGGATGCTCCTCGGCGCCGATCACAGGGTGCTCCTCGGCGAGCCAGATCGGTGAGCTCGCCAGGTCGATGAAGCGACGCTCGTCCTCGAGGAGCACCGCCCCCGCCTCCCTGGCCTCGGGCGTGTCCGGCAGCGTCGCGGAGTCGAGCCAGAGCTCGGCGACGCCGTCGTACTCGGGCGGCGCCCCCCGAGATGCCCGAAGCAACGCGTTCGCCGGGTGATCGAGGGTGTGGACCTGGACGTAGCGCCGAATCCCCAACGCCTCCCCGTGCCTCTCGACGAGCGGCGCGTGCTGGTCTCGCCAGTAGCGCTGGAACGCCTCCCGACTCAGATGGGGCGCGCGGCGCAGCGCGAAGATCAGCTTCACCATGAGAGGCCCTCCGATGCGGGATTCTATCACCCCGCGGAGGGCAGCCCCGCCTTGGTCGCGCCTCGGGCCCGCGCGTATACTGCGCGCTCGTCGCGGGCGGACGACGCCAGAGCGGGAGGCACGCCGATGATCCTCGATCGTTTCCGTCTGGACGACAAGGTCGCGATCGTCACCGGGGCCGGACGCGGCATCGGCGAAGGCTGCGCCCTCGCCTTCGCCGAGATGGGCGCCCACGTGGTATGCGCGGCGCGCACGGCCGACCAGATCGAAGCCGTGGCGGAGAAGGTTCGGGCCGGCGGGTCCCGCGCCCTGGCGATCCCCTGCGACGTGATGCACAGCGAAGAGCTCGAAGGCCTCGTCGAGCGAACCGCTCGGGAGTTCGGCCGGATCGACATTCTCGTGAACAACGCCGGCGGCTCTCCGCCGAAGCCCGCTCTCGAGACCAGCGAGCGGATGTTCGAGCGCGCCTTCCACTTCAACGTCACGACCGCCTTCACGCTCTCGCGTCTGGTCGTGCCTCACATGCGCACCGCGGGAGGCGGCTCGATCGTCAACATCTCCTCGGCAGCTGGGCGCCTGATCCAGTCGGGCTTCGCCGCCTACGGCACGGCGAAGGCCGCCCTCTCCTTCCTCACGAAGAACCTCGGAGCCGAGTTCGCACCGGAGGTCCGGGTGAACGCGATCGGCGTGGGATCGGTGGCGACGTCGTCGCTCCTCCCCTTCCTCGATGATTCACTGCGCGGAAAGATGGAGGCGCTCACTCCGATGCGGCGCCTCGGCGAGGTCGAGGACATCGCCCTGATGGCCCTCTACCTCGCCTCACCCGCCTCGAGCTGGGTGACGGGCAAGGTGATGGAGGTGGACGGCGGCACCGAGGGGACCAACTGGCCGTTCTGAGCCCGGCCCCTCAATCTCCATCCATCGCGATCGGGGCGAGACCCGGGTGATCCGGCGCCAGCGCCTTCGCGCGGCGAAACGCCTGGAGCGCCGCGCGGCGCAGCCCGAGCTCGCGATAGACGAGCCCCAGGTCCAGGTGGGGCTCGAAGAAGTCCGGGTTGGCCTCCGACGCCTCGAGCAGGGGCCGCTCCGCGGCGGCGCTCTCTCCCACCCGGGCCAGGAAGTTGCCGAGCCCCTGGGCCGCGCCCGGCGGCGGGCGGGTGGACCAGAGCCAGCGTCGCAGCTGGTCTCCGGCGCTCGCCTCCACGTGGATCTCCGACAGCCGTCGGCGCCGCTCCTCCGGGCCAACCGGATGCGGCAGACGAGCCGCGGGCCAGTGGGCGTTCGGTCCGCTCACCCGGACGAAGACGACGCCCGCCCCGTCTAGATGGACCATGCGCCAGTCGGGCTCGTCCAACAGGCGGCGGGCGAGGGCCACGGCCCGCGCGTCTCCGCGGTGGAAGAGCGTCACGTAATCGAAGCCGAACTCGGCCTGGGTCTCCGTCCAGTGATCCGGGTCGAGAGCGCCCAGGTAGCGGGCGTAGAACGCCTCTCCGGTCACCTCGTTGCGACCGTCGATGAAGACTCCTCGCCCGGGGTCGCGCCACACCAGCACCGAGCCCATGCGCAGGTCGTTGAGGCCACGCCCCATCAGATCGCTGGCCGCAACCCAGTCCGCAGTCTCGAGGGCCAGACAGTCGCGACACCAGCGCGCCTCGAAGCGATCGGGTCGACGATCGAGGGCGTAGTAGCTGCCGGACACGACGCGGGGAATCGTAAGGAACGCGCTGGCGAGAGCGAGGCCGAGCAATGCGTCGGCGAGCCGTCGGCGCGCCGGGTGCGGCGCCGCGTCGGGCGACGTGAGCCAGCCGTCGAGAGCCGCCGCGATCGCCGGCACCGACACGACGGTGAAGATGCCGACGTTGCGCACGGCCAGTAGCGAGAGGCCCCCGAAGATGGCGAGGAGCGCCGCATCGACGAGACGTCCGCGACGCAGGTGCACCACGAGGGCCACAGCGGCCATCAGGAAGAGTGTGCGATAGGCCGAGAGCTGCACGCCGGATCCGAAGGACCCGCCGGCGTCCGGAGCGATTGCGAGCGGAGAAGCCAGCTCGGTGATGTGCTGGGCGAAGAGGTTGCCGCTCGTCAGGCGGGTGGCGAGCACCAGCGGATAGAACGCCCCCTCCGCCCCGTAGGGATTGACGAAGACCGCGGCCACCGAGACCGCGCCCCAGGCGACCAGCGGCGTCCGGACCCTGCGCCGGCGCACACAGTCGTCGAGGGTGTAGATGGCGATCAGTGCCAGACCGAGGACGTGGACGTGGGTGTTGGCCCAGACGCACTGAATCACCGGCAGCAGCCACAGGGGAGCCCAGCCCCGGCTTCGATGGCGCTCGAGCACCGCCAGCAGGGCGGCAGCCAGCAGCCAGCTCACGAGCTCTGGCCGCAGCGTAAAGCGCCACTCGGTCGCGAAGATCGCCAGCAGCGCCGTGACCGCAGCGGCGAGCGAACCGACGCGGCGCAGCCGCAGCCCGTCCAGGAGCAGCAGTGCTGTGCCCAGTACGAGGGCGAAGCGGAACACCGCCAGGCCGGTGGCCCCGGCGGCACCCTCGATCGCGTGGAGCGCGAGCTGGAAGGCCCAGTGGTAGGCGACGTAGGCGCGCTCGCCCAGTGTCCAGGTGAAGGGATCGGCGCCGGGAACCCGCCCGTGCTCCGCGATCCAGCGCCCACCGGCCAGGTGCAGCCCCACGTCCACGTCGACGAGGCTGCGCCAGGCCAGTGCGGACGCCAGGCCGAGGAGCACCAGCGCTGACACACCACCCCGCCCGATGCGCATGGCCGCGAGCCTATCACTCCGCATCGGTGCGCGAGGCCGAGAGCCCCTCGCTCCGCGCCGTGCGCGAGGAGCACAGGGCCTTCGAGGAGCGCCTTCTCGACTGCCGGGAAGCCGTGTAGAGTAGGCGTCGTGACGGCGCCGACGCAGGATCTCGAGGGTCGGCGCATTCTCGTCCTCGGCGCCTCCTCGGGGATCGGACGCTCCATCGGTCTGCGCGCCAGCGCCGCCGGCGCGCGGGTCACCTTCTCGGCACGTCGACTCCCGGAGCTCGAGCGAGCCGTCGCCGAGGCCCCGGGGCCGGCCCTGGCCGTGGCCTGCGACGCCACCCAGGCCGAGGACTGCGCGCGAGCCGTGGACGCGGCAGTCGACGCCTTCGGGGGCCTCGACGATCTGGTCTACGCGACGGGCATGTCCCCGCTGGCCATGCTCGAGGAAGCCAGCGCGGAGGAGTGGCACCGCGTGCTCGACGTCAACGTCGTGGGCGCCTCCCTGATGACCGCCGCCGCACTGGCGGCGCTGCGTGAGAGCGAGGGAAGCGCCTTCTACATCTCCTCCTACTCGGTGCGCCAGCCGCTGCCCGGTCTCGCCCTCTACCGCGTCTCGAAGGTGGCCCTCGACGGACTCATCGAGTGCTGGCGGATGGAGCACCCGGACGTGGACTTCACCCGGGTGGTGGTCGGCAATACCCAGGGCACGGGCTTCGCCGACGACTGGGACCCGGACCGTCTGAACCGGACGCTCAAGATCTGGGTCGAGCGCAATCTCTTCCCCGCGGCGACGATGATGCCCCTCGCAACCGTGGCGGAATCGTTGGTCCGCATCCTCGCGGCGCCGGGCTACGTCGACGACGTGGCCATCATGCCGCGCACGCGAGACGCCGCGGCGCGGCCCCGCTGAGCGCTGCGGATCCCAGGGAGAACGGTGCAGCCGCGATCCCAGGGAGCACCGGCGCGGCGACGGCTCAGATCACCTCGTCGCGACGAAGGCGCGCGATCTCGAGGGGCTCGAGGCCGCACTCGCCGAGCACCTCGTCCGTGTGCTCGCCGTGGAGCGGTGGGCGTCGCAGGATCGCTCCCGGGTTGCGCGACAGCTTCACCGGCAGTCCCGTGGTGCGAAACGTTCCGATCTCGGGGTGGGGCAGCTCCACCAGCATCTCGCGCGCGAGCACCTGGGGATCCGCGAAGACCTGCTCGAGGTCGAAGACCGGACCCGCCGGAACGCCCGCCGAGTTGAGCACCTCCACCCAGTGGGCGACGTCGGCCGTCGCCAGCGCACTCTCGATCTCCGCCGTCAGCGCCTCCCGCTCGCGAAGCCGAGCCAGGGGCCCGTCGAAGCGCGGATCCGTGAGCCAGTCCGGCTGCCCCAGGGCCCGCACCAGCCTCTCCCACAGCCCTTCGCTGGCGGCGGCGATGTTCAGGTATCCGTCGCGGGCGCGAAAGCGCCCGTAGGGGGATGACAGGGGGTGATGCTGTCCAGCGAGGCCCGGCGCGACGCCCCGCTCGAAGTACATCCCGGCGCCCCAGGAGAGCACTGCAATCATCGATTCCAGGAGCGAGGTGTTCACGACCTGACCGCGCCCGGTGCGCTCCCGGGCGAGCAGGGCGAGCTGGATCCCCTGAGCCGCGAAGATGCCGGCGAGGACGTCGCCGATCGCGATTCCCGCTCGTGTCGGTCCAGCCTCGGGCGTGCCCGTGAGGCTCATGAACCCGCTCATTCCCTGAGCGATCTGATCCAGACCCGGCCGATCCCGGTAGGGACCGTCGGGCCCGTAGCCCGAGATTCCGCAATACACCAGCCTTGGAAAGCGCGCGGTGAGGCGCTCCGCCGAGAGCTCCAGGCGCTCCATCACCGAGGGCCGGAAGTTCTCCACGAGGACGTCGAAGTCCGGCAGCATGCGCAGGAAGAGCTCCCGCCCTGCCGGACGGCGCAGGTCGAGAGTGACCGAACGCTTGCCCCGGTTCGAGGACAGGAAGAAGTAGCTGTCGCGCTCCGCGCCCGGCGGGCGGAACTCGCGACCCTCGCGGGCTTCGACACGCACCACGTCGGCGCCGTAGTCGGCGAGGAGCATGGTGCAGTAGGGGCCGGCGAGGAACCGGGTGAGATCGAGCACGCGAATCCCGGCCAGCGGCGCGTCTCCCGGAGCCGCGGACGGAATGCGTTCGGCCACGCGCCTAGCGACCCCGGAACCGGGGCGTGCGCTTCTCGAGGAACGCTCGCACGCCTTCCTGGTAGTCCTCGCTCTCGAAGCAGGCGCGGATGGAGTCGTTCACCGCCTGGAGATCTCGCGCTCCAGGCTCCCGGGCGATCTCGTGCACGATCCGCTTCACACTGCGGATCGTGAGGGGCGCGTTCTCTCCGATGCGCTCCGCCGTCTCGCGAACCGAAGCCTCGAGGGCATCGGGCGCGGTGACATCATTCAGGAGCCCCATGGCGTGGGCCTCGGACGCAGCGAAGCGCCGAGCGGTAAAGAAGATCTCCTTCGCCCGCGACGGTCCGACCAGCGCCACCAGGGCCTCGAGCCCGCTCATGTGGTAGCCGAGACCCAGGCGGGCGGCGGGGATCGCGAAGACCGCGTCGTCCGCGGCAAAGCGCAGGTCCGCTGCGAGAGCGATGGCGACACCCCCTCCCACGCAGTAGCCGCGGATCATGGCGAGGAGCGGCTTGCGTAGATTCGCGAGAGCCCCGAATGCCAGCCCCGACTCGACGTCGTAGCTCTGGGCCGCACCGCCGCTGCGCTTCTCGCCGAACTCGGAGATGTCGGCGCCGGCGACGAAGGCCACCTCCCCCGCGCCGCGCATCACGACCACGCGGACGGCGTCGTCCTCCTCCAGGCGATTCACCGCCTCGGGAATGTCGCGCCACATGTCCACGCTGATGGCGTTGCGACGCTCCGGGTGATCGAAGATGAGCCAGCCGATCCTGCCGCCCTCGTCCCGCTCGACCCGAACGCATCCGCCCATGGGGCGCAGTCTACGGGTCCCGCTCGGGATTCTCACTTCGGATCGGCCCTCGGGACGGCGGCGACCGCCGGCTCGAGGCCCGCCACCTCGATCCCCCCGGGGGCGTTGACAGAGAGTGACTCTTGGTCATACTCAGCTCCGGCTGCGGGGGGCTCCGCGCCCCCGGGCGGGGCAAAGTCGGGTCCCCGTCGGCTGAAAACAGAATTTCCTTCGCTAGATCGAGGACTTTACCCGACAGCGGCTCCGTTCTTCGCTCCTTCTCCCGGAGCGTCGGACCGCTCCCCCCAGGGTCGGCCGA
>CALDCK010000109.1 GCA_937937315.1 uncultured bacterium | reverse complement strand
CCTTCTTCCTCTACCTCCACCCGATGAACGCCCACGGCCCCTACCGTGTACCCGCCAACGGACGGGGCGCACTCTTCGGCCGACCGGCGTCGCGCACCTTCGACTACGCGGGCGACGCCGCCCGCGCCGTGATGAGCGGGCGGCGTCCGGTGCGGCGCATGGTGACTGACGCGATGGTGCGAAGCCTCGTAGAGCAGTACGACGCCGCCGTGCGCTACACCCTCGACCGCGTCGGTGAGATGATCGAGCTGCTGCAACGCAATGGTCGCTACGACGACGCGCTGATCATCGTCGTCGGGAATCACGGCGAGGAACTCTTCGACCACGGCGGCTTCGGTCACGGCTTCACGCTCCACGGCGAGGTCCTGCGGGTCCCCCTCTACGTGAAGCTCCCCGGCGGAGTCGGCGGCAACACGGTCGAGACGCCCGTGTCCACCCTCGACGTGGTGCCTACTGTGCTGGAGTCCCTCGGTCTGGCGGCCCGGCCCGGAGCGGGACGCTCCCTCGGCCCCCTCCTGCGCGGCGAGGCGCAGCCCCCGCTCGAGCGCAGCTTCGAACATCGGCTCGATGAGCCCCAGAACGGCGCCGACCAGCGCGCGATCGTCCGGGAGCGTTACAAGCTCATCGACATGACCCGCCGCTACGATCTGCCCCGAGGCGGCGTCGCGCTCTACGACCTCGTCCTCGACCCGGCCGAGGAGAAGGATCTCGCCGCGGAGGCGCCGCAGATCGTGGAACAGCTCCGCGCCGAGCTCGAATCCTCCGCCGCGGGCGCCGAGGAGCGCTGAACCTCAGTTCAGGCGGGACGACGTCGCCGGCGATCCGACTCCGGCGACGGCCGCCGCCGATGCGGGCTCGGTGAAGCGCGACGCGTTCTCGGCCCGACATCCCTCGCGGGAGCAGAAGACGGCCTTGAGCACGTCCGCCGCGACCTGGGAGGCGTTGCGCCACCACAGGTCGTCCTGCACGAGCACGGTGGCGACGGCGATCCGGGGATTCTCGGCGGGTGCGACCCCGATGAACCACTCGTAGCGGCCGTCCGGATCCTTCCCGGACAGGCTCCCGGTCTTTCCCGCCACGGCGATCGGGCCGAGCAGCGGCCGCCCCCCCCGACCGCGGAAGGCGCGGCGGGCGGTGCCGGACCGGGTCGTGTCCACCAGCATGTCGCGCAGCTCGGCGCTGAGCTTCTGGGACAGGACGCGCCGGGGCAGGCCGGTCTCGGGCACGGGCACGTTGCGGCCGTCTCCGTCGAGGACACGCTCGATCCAGCGCGGCGCCACCAGCTCGCCGTGGGCAAGCGTCGACGCGAGCTGAACCGCGTGGAGCGGCGTGATGCGGCTGCCCGCGAGTCCACAGCCCAGGCGCCCCACGTCGTACCGCTCCTCACCGACCTCGGCGACTCCCGCCGGGTGGGCGGGCGCCGGCGAGCTCAGCCAGCCGAAGCGGCCGAGGGCGTCGAGCAGGGGCTGTGCCCCGAGAGCGTGAACCGCCAGCTGCGCGAAGCACTGGTTGTTCGAGGTCGCGAGGGCGCGGCGCAGAGACACCGTGTTCCCGTTGCTGGGCGGATCGATCCGCGCGGGCGTGAGCCGGTATGGGCTGCCGCGATAGCGGCAGGGCAAGCGGGCGGTGTCGGGCGCGCGATCGAGAGCCGCCGCCGCCGTGATGACCTTCACCAGCGACGCGGCCGGGTAGGAACGAGTCGGCGGGAAGTGCTCCATGTCCGTCGCGGCATAGGCGAGCACCCGGCCAGTCTCGGGCTCCATGACCACCACGTTGCCCAGGGCGACGCGACCCCGTTTCAGGATCGAGAAGACGTCCTTCGTGAGCTCCGCGTCGAGCGTGTACTCGACCCTGATCGGACCCGACATACGTGGCGACAGCTCCGCTGCGGCCACGTTCTCGTAGATGCGTCCGGGCGTAGCCCCCCCTCCGGCGTCGGTGGCCGGGAGCTCGAGAGAGGCCCGGGTGACCGGAAGCCGCTCGAAGAGGGCGCGCAGGGCCGCCGGCGAGAGCGAGTCGACGTCGGGCTCCTGGAATCGCGCCTCGATGGCCGCCGCCGCCACGTCGTACTCCGGGTTCAGCGCAGCGCGCACGGCCCCGAAGGGCTCGACCAGCCATCCCAGCGCCAGCACGAAGGCCAGTCCGAGGCTGGCCAGAGTGACCTGTCCCCGGCGCGTCATGCGCCGGCGCCGGGCGAGCTGGTCGTTTCGCCAGCGGCTCGATCCCAGAACGAGCCCGGCACAGACCCGCTCATCGGGCCCAGACGCCCGGCCTCCCCCGTTTCTGCTGCTCATGATCCTCTGCGTCGCTGCTCCGCGCGGCTCGGGGGAAGCCGGCGCGGCGGGCACTCGCCTAGAGCGCCACTACCTCTTGCACCTCGGGAACCTCTTCCCGAAGGCGCGCCTCGATCCCCAGCTTCAGGGTCGCGGTCGAGCTCGGACAACCGCTGCACGAGCCCTGCATGTACAGCTCGACCGTGCCGTCTCGGAAGCCGGCAAATACGATGTCACCGCCGTCCATCGCCACGGCGGGCCGGACCTCGTCTTCGAGGATCTGGCGGATGCGCTGCACCACCTCGTCTTCGTCGACGCGCTCCGCAACCGCGAAGGCCGGGCCCAGGGCGGCGCGATCGTCGGCGAGACAGGCCTTGATCGCGTCGACGATGGGCTGGGCGATCTCGGTCCACTCGAGATCGGGTCGCTTCGTCACGGTGATGAAGTTCGAGGCGAGGAACACCCCTTCCACCCCGGTCAGCTCGAAGAGCCGCGCGGCGAGGGGAGAGACATCCGAGTCGGGAGCGGCGTCGAAGTGCGCGCTCGTGCCGGGCTCGACGATCGCGCGTCCCAACACCCACTTGATGCTGTTGGGGTTGGGCGTGCGCTCGGCATGCATTCGAAAACCCAGGTCCACACTCACCTCACTCGCCGGCCGACTGGCGGGATTCCGGCTCGTATTCGCCGCGATTTCTCGCGGGATCCTTCGTCCCCGGCCGAACTCCTCCGCCGATCTCTTCGGCCGGAGTCCTCGGTCAGATCCATCGGCGAGACGGCCGCCCCAGACGACCCCAGGCAGCGAGTTCGCCCGTTCGCGATCGGCCCAGGCCAAGGGTAGGGCGCTTCCCACCCACCGCCAACAGCCGCGGCGGGCCGGGCCGGTCCAGCAGCGCCGTCTCAGCCGAAGAGCTGCCTCTCGGCTTCCGCCAGGGTGCACACGAGGTATCCGCGCTTCCGCGCCAGTGCGATCTCTCTGTCCCCGTTGTAGCCCCAGGCGGCCAGGCCGCAGCGGGTCCCAAGGGGAGCAACCCGGTCCAGATGGTTCACCTTGTCGTCCACGAAGGTGATCCCGGGGAAGTCCACGTCGAAGCGTCGGGCCAGCACCTCCACATGGAGCCGCTTCGAGGGCCCGGTCTCCTTGTCGAGGATGCGATCCGCGGGGAAGAGGTCCTCGATGCCGTAGAGGCGCAGCAGGGCCTCGACCGAGCGGCGGTCCTTGGAGGTCGCGATGGCCAGCACGGCATCCACCGCACGGCGGCGCAGCAGGTCCACGATCGGGGCGTAGGGGGCCATGAGCCTCCGCCAGCCCTCGGGATCCGCTCCCGACAGGCCCTCCCGCTCCGCGTAGAAGCGCCGGTGGAACTCGCTCAGCCAGTCCGGATCCTGCTCGGCCCGGAAGCGGTCATAGCCGGGCTGATCGATGATCGTCAGCCCCGCGTCGATCGCCGCCAGCACGACGGCGTAATCCTCCGCCCGGTTTCCCAGGGGCATCATCTGGAGGAAGGCCGCGTAGGCGGGCGCGCCGTGCACCCGCTCGAGGAGAGGCGCCGACGTGCCCATGAGGTCCGACGCGTCCCCCATCAGACTCGAGCCAGGCCGGAACGCCAGATAGGTCCGCAGCGCCACGACGAAGGACTCGGAAGCACTGTCGGAGATCACGCCGTCGAAGTCGAGAGCCAGCAGACGCATCGCGCGAAGCCTACCCCCTGAAGGAACTGCGCACCGCCTTCCGAAGTCGTCACGCTTTCCGCCGCGCGGTCACTTACCAATCGTGCTGGGGGGGCGCGATACCACCCCTCGCTTGAAGGAATCGCCCCCATGCTTTGGTTCGGCCTCATGTTCGCGACGGTGATGGGAATCTACATGGATCGGGAGCTCGCCCAGTTCGTGGACCTCTCGGCCAACGAGATCCGACTCGTCCTGAGCGGCGCACTCGGAGGTCTCGGAATCGCCTTCTTCATCGGCGAGCTCGACGCGCGCATCACGGCGGAGCGCCGGCGTAGCTGAGAACCCGCTCCCAGTCGCCCCGATCGCCCCAGCCCACACCGGCCGCCAGCACGGCGGTCGGCGGATTCGCCGCTAACGCGCATCCGCCGCGCCCGGCGCATCCGCCGTCAACGCGCCTTCGCCTCGCCCAGCAGCTCGCGCAGCCGCTCGAACAGGGCATGCACGTCCGAGTGCAGCTCCTGCTCTCGTGTAGCGCGGGCGATCCGCGCCAGGGGCAGTGGACGACCCAGCGCGAGAGGGAGCAGTCCCCGGGACGAGAGCACCCGCTTCGCGTCGAGTCGTCGCCAGGCCGACTCGTCCCCCGCCGACGGGAGATGTCCGTCCAGGAGCCGCGCGATGCTGCGGTCGCCGTCGGGCAGACCGATTGCACGGCGGATCGCGTCCGGGACCAGCAGGTAGCTCTCGATATGGCGACGCCCCCAGGTGAAGAAGTCCATGGCGTATCCGTTGGCGTCGGGCGGCCGTTCCTCACCGTCGTCCCGATCGAGGACGCAGAGCGCTCGGGCCTCGGGCTCGGTGTCCAGCCGACGCCGGAAGTCCTCGATGGCGCGGGCGGGCCGCCGACCTCCGAGGATCACCGAGGTCTGGAGCAGAGCCCGGGCGCGGGAGGGCATGAACCGGTACGCCCAGGCGCGCAGGATGCTCCGATCCTGGGGGCCCTCGACGTAGAGGGTGAGCGGCGGAGCCGCGGGCCCGCGGCGCCGGGTGGAATCGACATCGAGCTGGGACACGATTCGGCGGGACTCCCTGTTTCGGCGCGAGCAGTTCGAGTGCGGAACCCGGTGCGGCAGCGCGCCGGGCCGACAGGGGCCGAGCCCGATCCTCCAGCCATTGCGCGAGAGCCCTTCGGGAGTTTACGAATCCATCGGGCAGCGGGCCACGCGCCCACGCCGCGGTGCGTCACGATCCCGCTCCTGAGCGGCGCTCCAGGCGTGCGAGGGTCTCGACGTGGGGGGTCTGGGGGAACAGATCGAAGACGGTGAGGGCCGACACGCGATAGCCTTCGGCCTGGAAGGCCGAGAGGTCCCGGGCCAGGGTGGCAGGGTCGCAGGACAGGTAGACGATGCGCTCCGGCGCCAGGGCCGCCAGGTCCCCCACGCTGCCCGGGGAGAGTCCGGAGCGGGGCGGGTCGAGAATCAGCGCCTCCGCCGGCGCGAGCCGATCGACGGCCGCCACCAGGTCCTCGGCGAGGACCTCCACGTTCGCCCGCTCCGCCGCGGCCAGGTTGCCCCGGAGGTCGCGGGCCGCGCTGGGGTCCGCCTCGATCGCCGTCACCCGGGTGAAGCGTCGGGACAGGGCCAGGGTGAAGAAGCCGGCGCCGGCGAAGGCCTCGACGGCGGCATCTCCCCGGCCGGCCGCATCGATCACGGCCGTCACCAGGGCGTCGCGCAGCAGGGCGTTCGCCTGGAAGAAGACACCGGGCGAGATGCGAAGGCGATCGCCGAGCACCTCGAGCTCGAGGGGAGCGGGCGCCGGACCTGGCAGGGGAGCACCGAGCCGAACGACGCGGGGGGCGCCGGCCCCCTGAGCGAGCTCCCACTCCTCTTCGCCCCCCGCCGAGGACTCGCCGGGAGCCGCGGCCAGATCGTGGAGCGCAGCGTCGAGCCCCTCGGTGAGCACCGGACAGCGCGAGACCGCGTGAACCGCTCGGGAGCGCCGGCGCCGGTAGCCGATCCGGGCCCCCGAACGGACCACGCGGGTCCGGCTGCGGTACCCGTAGAAGTCCGGCGAAGCCACACTCTCGATCGCTCCGTCGAAGTGGATTCCGCCGATGCGAGTGAGGGCGTCCTCCACGATGCGGCGCTTCGCTTCGAGCTGGACGCCGTAGTCGACGTGCTGCCAGGCACAGCCGCCACAGCTGCCGAAGGCCGGACACACGGGGTCGACACGAGCCGGACCCGCCTCGAGGAGCGCCTCCACCCGGCCGCGGGCAAAGCGCGCGCGCGCCTCGGTCACGGTGACCCGGACCCGGTCCCCGGGCGCCGTGAAGGGTACGAAGAGGACCCGGCCATCCGGTCCGTGGGCAACGCCGTCCCCACCCGCTGCGAGACTCTCGATGCGGACCTCGAGGGAGCCCCCGGCCGCGGCGGAAGTCGTGTCCGCGCCGCGCCGCTGCGACCGCTTTCCGCCCCGTCCCCGCATGATGGAGTTCTCCACGAGCCTCACGGTATGCTGACACGGTGCCCGCGCCCAACGCCATGCGACGGCGCCACCCGATCCTCCTGGGCGCAGCGGCCGCCTTCGCTGTGGCCCTCCTCCTCCCGGGGACGGGGCGGACGGAGCTGCGGGTCGGTGCTGCCTCCAGCCTTCGCGAGCCCCTCTCCGAGATCGCGGAGCTCTTCGCAGCGGAGCCCGGGGGAACGCGGGTCGAGATCGCCTTCGGCGCCTCGAGCGTGCTCGCCGCCCAGATCCGAGCCGGGGCGCCCATCGATCTGCTGCTCTCCGCCGACGAACGCATCGCTGAGCGCCTGGCCGCAGAGGGACTCGCCGGGGCTCCGGTGCCCTTCGCCAGCAACCGGCTGGTGGTGGTGGCCTCGCGTGACCTCCCGCCAGTGATCCACACCGCCGGGGACCTGACGCGGCCCGAGGTGCGCCGCATCGCGATCCCGGAGCACACAGTGCCGGTGGGCCGCTATGCGCGAACCTGGCTCGCTCGACGCGGCCTCGAGGCCGCGCTGACTCCGCGGGTGGTGCACACGGAGCACGCCCGAGCGACCCTCACCGCCGTGGATCAGGGCCACGTCGACCTGGCCATCGTCTACGCCTCGGATGCCCGCCTGGCCCGCTCGGCGCGGGTCGTGCTCGAGATCCCGGCGAGCGAGCAGCCGCGCATCGCCTACGCAGCGGCACAGATCCTCGACTCGCGGCGGACGACTGCGGCCCGGGCCTTCCTCCGCTTCCTGACGGATCCTCGCGCTCTCGCCCATCTCGCCGAAGCGGGCCTCGGCCCCCCGCCGGCTTCGGACCTGCCATGAGCGGGAGCGAGCTGCTGTCGATGACGGGGCTCACGCTCCAGGTCGCCCTGATCGCGACGACCCTCTCCCTGCCCTTCGCCCTCGCCATCGCCCACGCCCTGGCGCGCCACGAGTTCACCGGGAAGCCGCTGCTCCAAGCCCTCCTCGCCCTGCCGATGGTGCTGCCCCCGGTGGCGATCGGGATCGGGCTGCTCCTGGCCCTCGGGCGGCGCGGCCCGCTCGGGCCCCTCTGGGAGACCCTCGGCGTCGATCTGGTCTTCTCCTGGTGGGCAGCCGCCATCGCGGCAGCGGTCGTGGGATTTCCGCTGCTGGTTCGCGCCTGCGAGCAGGCCTTCGGCGACGTCGACCCGCGCCTCGAGCGCGTCTCCCGATCCCTCGGCCTGGGGCCCTGGCAGACCTTCTGGCGGGTCACCCTGCCCCTGGCCCGGCGCGGCGTGCTCTACGGTGTCGTGCTCGCTTTTTCCCGGGCCCTCGGCGAGTTCGGCGCGACCGCAATCGTCGCGGGCATCCTCCCGGGGCGCACCGAGACCCTCGCCCTCGGCATCTACTCGCGGGTGCAGCTTGGCAACGACGCCGGCGCACTCGCACTCTGCGCCGCGTCCTTCGTCCTGGCCCTCTCGGCGATGCTCGTGGCGGAGACCTGGCTGCGACGCCCGAGCCGCCGCTTCGGACCGCCCCCACCGTGACCCGGAACCTCATCCGCGCCCGCGTGGCCCGCGAAGGCTTCGAGCTCGAGGTGGACCTCGCCTGGGACGAGCGCGTGCTCGTGGTCTTCGGCCCCAGTGGCGCGGGCAAGTCGACCCTGTTCGAGGTGGCCCTGGGGCTCCACCCGACGTCCCGCCCCTTCGTGCGCATCGGCGGGGAGGTCCTCGACGATCCGGACCTCCCCCTCGAAACCCCCCTCGAGCATCGCGGACTCGGCTGGGTCCCGCAGGAGGGTCTGCTCTTCCCCCATCTCCCGGTCCGGGACAACCTGCGCTTCGGCGCCGCGCGAGCTGCGGGCACCGGGGCATCGCTCCTGGAGACGGCCATCGAGGTGTTGGAGCTCGGCCCCCTGCTCGAGCGCCGCGTCGACGAGATCTCGGGAGGAGAGCGGCAGCGGGTCGCCATCGGCCGCGCCCTGGCCTCGACGCCGCGGGCCCTGCTCATGGACGAGCCCCTGGCCTCGCTGGACCTCCAGCTGCGCGCGCGCGTGCTCCCCTACCTGCTGCGCGTCCGCGACGAGCTGGACCTGCCGATCCTCTACATCACCCACGACCCGGACGAGGCGATGATCGTGGGAGATCGAGCGGCGGTGATCGATGCGGGACGGGTGGTGGCAGAGGGAGCCCCGGCCCGGGTGTTGTGGAGCCGAGCCGTACTGCCCCTCTCCGAGTCCCTCGGACTCGAGAACGTCCTCGAGGTCCGGGTGCTCGAGGCAGCTGCGGATCACGCCATCGCCCGGACCGCCCGGGGTCTGCGCCTCACCGTGCCCTGCCCGGCTCCCCTGACCCCGGGGCAGACCCTGCAGCTCGGCCTGCGCGCCCAGGACATCCTGATCGCGGCGGACCCACCCGGTCGGATCTCGGCGCGCAACGTCCTCGAGGCCCGGATCGCCGCCCTCGAGCCCGTCGAGGACGGACTGCTCGTGCACCTGGAAGCCGGCGACCCGCTGGTCGCGAAGATCACCCGCTCCGCAGCCGATGCCCTCGCCCTCGCCCCGGGTGGGCGCGTTCACCTCGTGATCAAGTCCCAGGCACTGCGCCGCCTGGCTTGAGCGGGAGCGCGGCCAGGACGCGAGATCTCAGCGCTTGAAGAAGCTGCCCGCTCGCGGCTCACGCCGGCCACACCAGGCACAGAAGCGGAGGAACGCGTGGGAGGTGGGCCACCGGCAGCGGGGACAGCGATCGGGCAGGTCGGGATGGGACCAGGCGCGACGGGTCTTGCGCTTGCACATCGGGCAGTAGCGCATGAAGGGGCGCAGCTGTCCTTCACAGCCGCGCTCCGGGCAGGTGCGCACGGCGGCGTGGTCGAACGGCGGACGACGCCCGTTGCTCTCGAAGCGCCCCGCATAACACCAGGGGCAGCCCTTCCACTCCGGTCGGACCCCGCGCTCGCATTCCGGGCAGACGAGGGGGAAGCGGGTGAGCTCCGCGAAGGAGTTCTCCTTCGATCCGCACCAGGGACAGAAGCTCATCTCCTCGGAGATCGGCCCGTTGCAGCGGTGACAGCCGTAGCGCAGGGCGAGCCCCTTCCCGTGCACCTTCCGAAACGCCTCGGCCTGGACCGTCAGGGGAGAGGGAGGGGCCGCCTTCGGCCGCCGGCGGCGGACCACCTTGTGGACCGGCTTCGCCTCGACCCTTGCGATGACCTTCTCGAGCGCCTCGGAGAACGCCAGGGCATCGGGGTATCGGCGGGTCGGCTCGAACTCCGCAGCCTTGCGCAGCACCGGGTGGAGCGGCTCGGGAACACGCTGGCAAAAGCGCGCGTAGCCCTCTGGCGGCCAGTCGAAGGGCCAGGAGGGCAGGACCCGGGTCTGCACCTCGTACGCGATCAAGCCCAGGGAGAACACGTCCGACGCGAAGCGCACCCGGCCGTAGGCCTGCTCGGGCGCCATGTAGCCCAGGGTCCCGGCCTCGGTGTAGGTCCGGGTCGCTCCCTTCGAGAAGCGCGAGGCACCGAAGTCGGCGAGGGCGCTGCGGCCGTCGGCGAAGATCAGGATGTTCTCGGGCTTGACGTCCCGGTGCAGCACCCGGTGCCGATGTGCGTAGGCGAGGCCCGACGCGATCTCGCGGATGACCGTGAGCCCGACGCGCGCCGAGCGCCAGGCCCGCTTGTAATCCTTCAGATTGGTGACCGCGAGCTCGGTGGCGAGGACGAAGCGACCGGCGATCCAGTCGGCATTGTGGACACCGACCACGTGGGGGTGGCGCAGGCGGCTCGCGATCCGCGCCTCCTGCTCGATCGTCTCCCGGCCGAAGGCCGCCACGGAGTCGGAGCTCGCGATCTTGAGGGCGATGTTCCGCTTCTCGACGGTATCGCGCGCCTTCCAGACCTCGGCGAAGGACCCCTGCCCGAGGCGGCGGTCGAGGCGGTACTTCCCGAGCTTCGATCCCCTGCGCAGACCAGACGCCAACTCAACCCCGCTGCGGTGCTTCGAATCCCAGGGCTTCGAGTGCGCCGCGCACCGTACCTCCCTCTTCGAGCGCCCGCACCAGGGCCTTGACTCCGGGACGGTCCCAGCGCTCGACCGGGATCGCGAAGTCGTAGTGCTCGGGACGCAGCGCCTGGAAACGCAGCCCGGCCTGCCGTGCCACGGTCTCGATCGTGACCCCCCAGTCGGCGCGGCTCTGCGCCACCGCGGCGGCGACGGCGAAGTGGGAGCGCGGCTCGTATGCGTAGCCCGCCGGCCGCCGCTCGCCGAGCAGATCGTCGATCAAGATGCGGGTTCCACTGCCCCGGTTTCGATTCACCATCCGCAGGGTGGGATCGGCGAGGAGCGCCTCGAGGTCGCGCGACTCGTCGGGTCGGGTCACCACACCCTGGGTCCGCGCGTAGCCGCGGAGCAGGCGAAGCCCTTTACCGAGGAAGGGGGTGTTGTACTCGCCGCTGGCCGGATCCAGGAGATGGATCGGCGCTGCGTCGCACTCCCCCCGGAGCGCCGCCGCCAGCCCTCCCTGGCTCCCAACGGCCATCACCTTCACCCGCAACCCCTCCCGGGAGAGGGCCCCGGCGATGACGTCGAGGCCGACACAGTGACTCCCGATCACGACCAGGTCCGTCGCCGGACGCGCGCCACCGATGAGCGTGACCTCCACCGGAGCGTCGGCCTCGACGATCTCGGTGGTGCGCCCGATCCGCACGAACCCGTCGGCGCGGCTGAAGGCCGTGACGCTGCCGCTGCCCTTCCCCATCGGGTAGGCCGCCAGGTCCGGCTCCCCGCCGCCCGCCGCCGGCCGCTGGACCAGGCCGACCAGGAGGTACTCGAGGCGTCCGCGCTCGGAGACGGTTCGCTGGGCGAGCCGCGCCGGGACGCATTGGCGGGAGTCCGGGGGATGCCCGGCCATCTCGCGAATCAGGGGGGCCACGAACTCGTGGAAGGTGAACACGGCGGAGGTGGGGAAACCCGGCAGGATGACGACGGGCGTGGACCCGCTCGCCGCCAGACAGATCGGCTTGCCGGGCTTCAGGGCCACGCCGTGGACCACGACTCCCGGCTCGAGCTCGCCCACCACGCGGGCGTTGAGATCTCCCTCCCCCTTCGAGGTGCCGCCGGAGAGGAGGATCAGGTCCCCCCAGGCCAGGGCCTCGGAAAGCGCGGCACGCACCGCCTCGAGATCGTCACGAAAGGCGCCGAGGAAGCGCGGAGCCCCGCCGAGCTCTCGCACGGCGTCGGCGAGGATGCGGCCGTTGCTGTCGTAGACCAGGCCCGGTCGCATCGTCTCTCCGGGCTGGACGATCTCGTCTCCGGTGGAGAGGATCGCGACCCGCGGAAGTCGCCGGACGGAGACCGCCTCCCGCCCGATCGCCGCCAGCACCCCGGTCTCCCGCGAGGTGAGACGGGTCCCGGCAAACACCACCGTCTCGCCGCGACCGATGTCGGTCCCTGCGAAGGACACGGCTGCACCGGGCGTGCGCGAACGCCGCACCACCACCCGCGTGTCGCCCTCCTCGAGGTCGGTGAACTCGACCGGCAGCACCGCGTCGGCGCCCCGAGGCAGCATCCCTCCGGTGGCGATGGTCGTCGCCGTCCCGGGCTTCACCTCGAGCTGGGGGAAGACGCCGGTCGGAATCGACTCGGCGTTCGCGCGCAGGCGCATTGGGGCCTCCTCGCTCGCACCGAAGGTGTCTTCGGCGCGCACGGCGAAGCCGTCCATGTTCGACCGGTCGAAGCCGGGCACGTCCACCTCGGAACGGACGTCCTCGGCGAGCACCCGGCCGAGCGCCTCTTCCAGGGGGAGCGTCTCTGCGGGAAGAGGGGTCGCGTCGATGACCTCGCGCCAGCGTCGCTCCGCCTCGTCGCGATCGAGGACCTCGAGGAACTGTTGCTGCTTCACCGGAGCTCGCCCGCCGGCACATCGTCGTAGAGTCGGATCTCCACCTCCGCACCCTCGGGCATGCCCTCCAGCTCGCGCGGTACGATCACCGCGCCCGCGGCGCGCACCGTAGAGGAGAGGATCGACGCTCCGGACGTCGCGATGGGGACGACCCGATCCCGCTCGATCGCGACGCGGACGTAGTCGGTGCGTCCTACGGCCGAGCTGATCTTGCGCGCCAGCGGCAGCCGCACGGTCCGGTGGGGCCACGCGCGGGGACGCCCCCCGAGCGCGCGGAGCGTCGGCCCGGCGAAGAACTCGTAGGCGCACAGGCAGCTCACGGGATTGCCCGGCAGCAGGAAGACCCAGCGATCGCCGATCCGGCCGAGACCCGCCGGGCTCGAGGGCCGCATCGAGATGCCGTGGAAGTCGAGGGAGCCCAGCTCGGCCAGGAGTCGCGGCGCGTGGTCCTCGAGCCCGACGGAGCTCCCGCCGGAGACGACGGTGACGTCGGCCGCGTCGTCGGCCAGGGCCGCGCGAATCCGTTCGGGCCGGTCCGGAAGGATCTCGTAGGGAAGCACTTCCCCGCCGTCTCGCTCCACGAGGGCCCGCAGCACCACCGAGTTGCTGTCGACGATGCGCGGGCCGTCCGGGCGGCTTCCGGGAGGAAGCAGCTCGTCTCCCGTGATCACGAGCCGCACCCGGGGGCGACGCACGCAGCGAGGCCACGCGACGCCGATCGAAGCGAGGAGCCCCGCATCCTGGGGGCGCAGGCGTCTGCCCGCAGCGAGCACCCGGGTCCCCGCGCGAATGTCCTCGCCCACTGCGCCCACGTTCTTGTGCGGCGCCACCGCCTCGCTGATCCAGACCCGGCCATCGCGCTCCTCGCAGACCTCGGCCATCACCACCGCGTCCGCACCCTCGGGCACCGGGCCTCCGGTCATGATGCGCACCGCCCGACCCCGCTCGACCCGCCCCGGAAAGCTCCGGCCCGGCAGCGCCTCGCCCAGGATCTCCAGGGAGATGGGCTCGTAGGCCGATGCTCCGAAGGTGTCCTCGCCCCGCACCGCGTAGCCGTCCATGGCGGAGCGGTCGAAGCCCGGCACGTCGACCTGGGCCGACACGTCCTCGGCCAGCACGCCTCCGACGCACTCGGCGAGCGCGCGCTCCTCGGCTGGGAGGGGCTGGGCCCGAGCGGCGAGGAAGCGATCGACCTCCTCGACGTCGACCCGCGTCGCGAAGCCCTTCATTCGCACGTCGTGCATGGGGGCCTCAGCCTACCCGTTTCGCGCGGGCTTCGGGCGCCGGTCGGATCTCTACTCGGGCGACCGGCGCTCCCCTGTCCGGTCTCTGCTCCGGCGACCGGCGTTCGACCTACCCGGAGGCCTTCGTCTCGAAGAGGGCGGCCTCGTTCGGGAAGCGCTCGTAGGCCTTCGCCACGACGTCGGCCGGAACGTCCCAGACCAGGTTCTGGGGCCCGATCGGGTCCTGCTCGATGCAGGCCGGCATCGTGTCGTCGGCGGCGGTGAAGCCCGCGCGGCGGTTGAACTCCCACTCGTCCTGCAGGCACTGCCAGCCGAGATCGGCAACGTCCTCGGGCGCGACCGCCTCGCCAGTCAGCTCGCTGTAGAAGCCCGCGATGTCGTTGAGCGTGGGCTGAAGGAACTGGCAGAAGCCGGACGAGTCTGCCGCCGCGTTCACGAGCTGAACCTGCTGAGAGGCCTTCGCCCACTCCTCCGCCGGTAGACCCGGGTTCACGATCAGGCCCGCGGTGTGGTCCGCGCCCATCGGGCTCGTGCAGTAGGTGATGCCGGTCGCCTTCAGCGGGCGCGGGTCCCAGGCGGGCAACGCCTGACCCTTCACGACGGGAACGCGGTGGTGCCCGGTCTTCTTGCCGATCGCCACCGCACCGTTGCCGATCGCCTGTCCGAGCTCCGTCCCCTCGGCGATCTCCTTGAGTATCCGCTTCGCCCCCTCCGCGTCTCCGAACTCCATCTCGCCGGCGTCCATGTAGATGGCGATGGCGGCGCCGGTCTCGACGGTATCGAGCCCGACGTCGTCGCAGAGGCGGTCGAGGTCCGCCACGTCTTCCCAGCTCGCGATGCCGCAGTTCGACCCGAGCAGGGTCAGCGTCTCGAACTCGAGGGCAGAGGTCTTGTAGTTTCCGTCGCGATCGTGCACGACGTTGCTGCACTTCACGATGCAGCCGGTCATGCAGTTGTGCATGCCGCCCCCGCGCTCCTCGAAGCTCTCGACGATGCGCGCGCCGTCGAGGGTCGCCGCGTCGGGAGACTGGCCCTCGGTGCGGTTCTTGTGCGGGAAGGTGTTGAGCATGTTGGCGACGGGCACCACCGAGCTCGTGCCGGTCTTGAACATCTGCGGCCCGGCCAGGTAGTCCTTCGTGTACGTCTTGCAGCGAGCCGTGAACTCCTTGCGGTTCGCGGCCTGACGCACACCGGTCTTGCCGGCGTCGACCGACACGTACTTGAGGCCCTTTGCGCCCATCACGGCTCCCAACCCACCCCGGGCCGCGTGGCGAGCGGGATGCCGGTCCTGCTCCTGGTCCGTGCAGGCCACCGAGGCGCCTGTGAGCCGCTGCTCGCCGGCCGGTCCGATGCTGATGAACGACGCCGTCGGCGTGTAGCTCTTCGCGAGGTGGTCGATCAGCGCGTAGTTCCACATGCCCTTGCAGTCGGGCACCTCCTTCACCGAGGCGCCTTCGGCAGTCACGTCGAGCGCGTAGCGCTTCTCCGGATCCGCCGGCTGCCCGCGTACGATCACTGCCCGATAGCCGAGCTTCATCAGATCCTGGCCCGGGTTTCCCCCGGCGTTGGCTTCCTTGATCCCGCCAGTGAGCGGGCTCTTGCCGCCGATCGAGATACGGCCGGAGGTAGGCGCCGCGGTTCCGGACACCACGCCCGGCGCCATCACCAGGACGTTGTCGGGTCCGAGGGGATCGCAGGAGGGATCGCACTCCTCGAGGAGGATGCGCGCCGACAGGGACCGCCCGCCGAAGAGCTTCCAGTCCTCGGGGTAGGGATCGATGCTTACCGTCTGGTTGGTCATATCGACCCGGATCAAGCGGTCGCCATTGGAGCCGGACATGGGCAAGTCTCCTCAGTGAAAATCGGCGCCGAGGATAACACGGCCGGGGAGTCGACTCCGCTCGAACTCCGCCCCTCCCGCGCGCTGCCCGCGGGCACCGGGTATCAGCCGCCTGCGATGGCGGCCAGGATCTCGACCTCGTCCCCCTCGCCCACGGGCGTATCGGCGGCGGCGCGATCGATTTCGTCACCGTTGACGAAGAGCTTCACGAAGCGGTGGACGGCGCCCCCGGCGTCGAAGACCTGCTCGGCGAAGCCGGGAAACCGGGCGCCGACGGCCTCGATGCACTCCCGGACCGTCGTCCCCACCACCTCGACCCGCTCCATCCCCTGGGTCGGCCCCTGATAGGGGGGCGGGATCTTCACCTTCGGCATGTGCGCATCCACTCCGTCGGGGCGAAGTCGCAGTCTAGCGGAGGTCTCATGGTGCAGGGCGCGCGGCGGCTTGGGAGCTTCGGCCGAGCGCTCCGGACCGAGCCGGCGCCAGGAGGAGCGCAGCATTAGCGCGCAGACCGGGTCGCGATCGAGTCACTCGGACTCGCCTCGGACGAGGCCGTGCGTCGGCAGCTCCTGCGCAGGGCGGAGAACGATCCCCGTCCATCTCATCATCACATCTCATCCCCGGCTCGCGCGATGCGCGCGACGGCTGCACGCCGGAGGGATCGGAAGGGAGTCGATGAGCGCCGAGGTTGCGGGGTCTTCCCGGGCCTCCGACGGGGCAGGCCTTTGGGCGGCCGGCGGAGACCCATCGACGATCTCGCTTCCCCAGCCGCGATGTCTCGAATTGCAGCTGGGAGGAGTGAGCCGCCGGATGAGATCGGTGGACTGGCACCACGCCGTCGCGCACCGGAGACGCCGCGACGCAGCGGATCGAGTCCGCCTCGAACTCCGCGCATATGTTGGAAGCTCCCGGGTCCGGGAAGACTTCCCCACACCTGGATCCGATGTGCCGATCCGCCGCGAGCGCTACGCGATTGATCTACGCGAAGCGTCGCACCGACTCTTCACCCGAATCTTGCCCGCTTCCCCCGTCGCTCCAGGCGGTGCGCGGTCCTGCGGCCAGGTCGTTCCGGCGGAGGAAGCGAGACCTCGGTCTCCTTACGCCGCGGGCCGCGCCCGTCACGGCCGAGTCTACTCCTGCGACGATGGGATGCAAAGGAATTCGTCGCGCGAAACCGATCGTTCTTCGCCGCTCCACCGACGGTGGCTGCTACGTGTTCTCGAACCCGTAGTAGCGCCGTCTTGCGCGCACCTGCCAGAGACCGTCGTCGGGAAGGTCGAAGGGATGCGTGCGCTCGGGGTCGGGAATCCAGGCGGTGAGCATCCCGTCGCGGCCGCGGCCGTGGTGAACGCAGCCCGTGTCGAGTCCGCGCAGACCCGGCGCGACGTGCAGACCCTGAAGCGCCCAGTGTCCGTAGACCACACCGTAGTCGTGACCCTTCCGGGACCAGACCGCGTGCCAGGCCTCGCGCGGCGTTGCGGGGAGCTGGGAAGACCATTCAGCATCGAGCCCTACGCTTCGACAGCGCGTGAGCCGTTCGAGCACGTCGAGATCCTCATCGTCCACGGCAGCGAGCAGCCCGGCGGGATCCACCGCGAGACGCGCAGAGGCCCGACCCGCGCGCACCTCTAGCTGCGGGAGATCCCAGTCGGGATGGACGGCGCCGTGGACCATGGCGAAGGACTGATCGCCGAGGGTCCCCGTCTCCACCAGGGGCAGGCGCGAGAGCCAGCCGATCCAGTCGTCGACATCGGGCGCCTCGAGCACGTCCGAGATCGAGTCGCGCGGGGAGAGCTCGCGCAGGCCGAGTGCGGTTCGCAGCAGCCCGAGCTCGTGGTTGCCGAGCACGCAGCGCGCCCGTCCCCGCTCCATCAGCTCTCGAACGGTCCGCAGGACCCGCAGGTTGTACGGGCCCCGATTCACCAGATCCCCTACCAGCCACAGCTCGAAGTGGGCGCCGAACCGACGCTGGGCCCGAGCGATCATCTCGTCGAGCTCGTCGGCGCAGCCCTGCACGTCGCCGATGAAGATGCGTTCCATGGTGCGGATCCCGGTGCGCCGGCCGGATTCGGCGGTGGACTCCGGATTATCCAGCAGAAATCTGGGATTCCCCGCGACCCCTCGGGATTCGGGCCGATCGAGAGACGCTCGACCCGGGTGCTTTTCACCTCGATCGAGACGGATACGAACACCGGGGGATCCGGCTACACTGCGGCCACTGCCCACCGGGCGCCCGCATCCCGCCGCCCGCCAAGCCCCAACCCCGCACACGTCCTTCCGGAGGCCTCGTGGCACGTCGGATCATCGTCTGCGATGGACTTGCGTCCGCGCGACTCTGGAGCCGCATTGGCGCCGATGAGGCCGAGGTCTTGACCTGGGTGCCGCGCGACGGCGAATCGCGCTCCCGCCCCCCCGGCTTCCATGCGCTCTCCAGAGGCCTGTGCGCGGAATCGGTCGCAAAGCTCGCTCCCAAGACCGGGGACGGATTCGCCTTCGTGAGCGAGGACCCGACCTTCGCCCGGGCCGCCGTGTCCCTGGTCGCCCGGGAGGCGCCGAATTCGCCGGTGCTCGTGCTCTCGGACAGCGTCACCGCCGAGGACCTGCCCAGCCATCCCTGTCTGCGGGCGAACGGCCTGAGGTCCCTGATCCGCGACGACGTGGACGAGGAGTTCGACCATCTCGCCAACCTGCGGCGCGTGGTCGCGATCCGGACGCTGATCGAGCCCCGGGAGAAGGTCGGGATCCTGCTCCAGCCGGATCCCGATCCCGATGGCATCGCCGGAGGCTACGCGCTGCGAGCCCTGATCGGGCGCAAGAGCCCCACGGCGCCACTGATCTCCTTCGGGGAGGTGAAGCGACCCGAGAACCGGGCCATGGTCGAGGCCCTGGGCCTCGAGATCCGCACCGTCACCCCCGACGAGCTCGACGAGTTCGATGCCCTGGCCCTCGTCGACGTACAGCCGAGCGTCTTCGGCGAGAGCCCGCCGGCGCGGGTGCTCTCGGTCGACGTAGTCATCGACCATCACCCGGAGCGCAGCGGCTACGACACCGTGATCCGCGACATCCGTCCCGCCTACGGCGCGACCGCGACGATCCTCACCGAGTACATTCGAGCCGCGGGCATGGAGCTGCGCCCGCGACTCGCCACGGCCCTCACCTACGGGATCAAGAGCGACACCCAGCTGCTCGGGCGGGAGACCAGCCGCCAGGACATGACGGCATTTGCCTATCTACACAGCGTCCACAGCCCCGCCCTGCTGCGCCGGATCGAGCGTCCCGCGCTCCCGGCCGAGGCCTTGCGCGCGCTCGGACGAGCACTCTCCCGGACGGAGATCACCGACGGAGTCCACTTGCTGGTGCTGGGTCGCGTCCGCGAAGACGTGATCCCCCAGGTCGCGGACCTGGGGCTCCAGGCCGAAGGCGCCGAGTGGGCCATCGCCGCGGGCATCGTGAAGTCGGATCTCGTCTTCTCCGTGCGCAACGTCGGCTACGTACGAGCCGCCGGAGATGTCGTGCGCGCAGTCGTCGAGGGCCTGGGCGTCGGCGGCGGACACAGGTCGATGGCGAAAGGCATCATCCCCCTGAAGGCGTTCCGCAAGACCTACGGCGATGCCACCCGCACGCGCATCCAGAACGTCCTCCAGGCTGCCTTCGCCAAGGCGATCAACGGCGATTGACGCAAGGCCCGGATGCTTCGCTCGGGCTTCGTCTGGCTGCGCGCTCACGTATCGGACGCGCGTGAATCGCTTCCCTCGTACGATCGCTCAGATGCGTCCTTCGGGGAGCATCATCGGGGCGGGGCGTCGGGTCCTTCGGCATCTTCAGCGCAACGCGCCATGGCCCGAACCGTGTCATGGCGCCCGAAGCTCCGCGTCACTCTCTGAACAGGCCGGCTGACGGGGAGCGACGAAGCGCGTGCCACGACCGCGCAAGCGCCGCAGGGCGGCGTAGCCGCCCGAACAGGCGCGCGCAGCGAGGACGTAGCCCGAGCGAAGCTCAAGTCAGGAGGTCGTGAGCGCCGGTCATGCGGTCGGAGATCGGGATGCCCACCGGGCAGCTCCCCAGACACGGAGCACTGCAACCTGAACAGACGCTCGCGTTCTTCTCGAGCTGAGCGTAGAGCCGCATCGCCTCCTTCTCCCAGCCGTAATCCTCGAAGTACATGCGGTGGCGCAGGACGTCGTGGATCGCGAGCCCTTCGGAGCAGGAGCCGAGGCAGGCCCCGCAGTGCGGTCCGCAATGGGTGCCGGCGATCTGACGATCGTACTCCTCGAGAATCGCCACATCCGACGGTGTCAGCGGCTTCCCCGAGGCGCTCAGATACTCGTCCACGTGCTGGAGCTCGAAGAAGGAGATCACCGCACAGGAGACATCCGCGTTCGAGAGCGCCCACTTGAGCGCCGCCTGCGAGTACGACTCCGCGTAGGGCTGGAAGTCCTGGAGGCCGCGGTGCTTCGCACCCTTCAGGGTCTTCATCGCGACGACACCCATGTCCTGCTCGCTTCGGGCCCGCCGTGCGAGGTCCGGAATCGGCGCCCACAGTCCGTGGTGGTAGGCCAGCATCATGACGTCGAAGCGGCCGGAGTCGATTCCCGCCGAGACGACTTCGACCAGATTCGGCGTGTGCGTCGAGAAGCCGAGGAAGCGGACCTTCCCCTCCTCCTTCAGCCGGTCGAAGGCCTCGTGAACGTTCTCGTCCATCAGCCGGTCCACGGAATCGACCGAGTGGATGTGACACAGATCCACATAGTCGGTTCCCAGACGCTGAAGGCTGCCTTCGACGGCCTGCTTGTAGTCCTCGACGGGAGTCCCGGCGGGCAGGTGGCCCGTCGGCGTGCAGAACTTTGTGGCAACGAAGAGGCGATCGCGCTGGCCACGAATCGCGTTTCCCATCGCGGATTCGCTGGCCGCGCCCGAGTAGTCGGGCGCCGTGTCGAAATAGTTC
>CALDCK010000108.1 GCA_937937315.1 uncultured bacterium | reverse complement strand
TGCCCTCGAAGCGCGAAGACCGGGTGCTCTCCTCGGCCCGGATGGCGGTCGTGCCGGCGCTGGAAACCGTGAAGCCGTTCTCGCGGGAGGGGTTGGGCGCGGGGTCGAGGCGCTCCTCCGGGGAAGAGTCGTGCGGGTTTCGCTACGAAGAGCTCTGAGTCTTGCGGACCCCGCCACGGGGTACGACGATCCTTGCGCGCTCGACGTGGGCTTCTCGGGCTGCGCCCATGTCTCCACCGGAGGGCAACATGTACGGAACGCTGGCGGTTCTCGCGGCATTTGCCTTCCTCTACAGCGTCGTTGCGAGTCGCGTGGAGAAGACACCGGTCAACGGACCGCTGGTCTTCCTCGCGTTCGGAATCCTCGCCGGCCCCGAGGCGCTGGGCCTGCTCGACCTGAGCGTCGAGGGAGAGACCCTGCGGACCGTGGCGGAGCTGACCCTTGCCATGGTGCTCTTCACCGACTCCGCCAACGCCGACCTCGCGACCTTGCGGCGCAGCTTCCACATCCCGCAGCGCCTGCTCCTGATCGGGCTGCCACTGACCATCGCCTTCGGTTTCGGGGCCGGTAGACTGATCTTTCCCGAGCTGCCGCTGCTCACGGTGGCTCTCCTCGCCACGATGTTGGCACCGACCGATGCGGCACTGGGCGAGGCCGTCGTGACGAACGACGCGGTGCCGGCTCCGATCCGCGAAGGCCTGAACGTCGAGAGTGGCCTCAACGACGGCATCTGTGTGCCCATCCTGTTTACCTTTCTCGCTCTCGTCGCCGGCGCCGACGGGAGCCCCGCCGAGATCGCCGTCAGTCTGGTGGGAGAGGCGATCGGCATCGGTCTGGCGGTGGGCGTCGGGCTCAGCGTGGCCGGGTGCTACGTCCTTCGCGCAGCGGCAGGACGGGGCTGGGTCGAGGAGCCGTGGACGCAGCTCCCGGTGGTGGCCCTGGCTTTGACCTGCTTCGCAGTGGCCCAGGCTACGGGAGGCAGTGGCTTCATCGCCTGTTTCACCGGCGGGCTCGTCTTCGGCGGGCTCGTAAGGCGCCACAAGGAGCGGTTGCTCCGAGGTGCGGAGGGGGCTGGAAACCTGCTCTCCATTCTGACGTGGGTGATGTTCGGCGCAGCGGTCGTCGGGCCCCACATCGGGGATCTGGACGGGCGGGTCCTCGTCTACTCGCTGCTCAGCCTGACGATCATCCGGATGCTACCGGTCAGCCTCTCTCTGCTGGGCCTCGGCGTGCGTACCGATGCGCAGCTCTTTCTCGGCTGGTTCGGTCCGCGTGGCCTGGCGAGCATCGTCTTCGCCGTCATCGTCATGGGCGAGAATGTGGCGGGATCGGTGACGCTGGCTGCAACCGTGGTCTGCACGGTCAGCCTGAGCATCCTCGGTCACGGGCTCACCGCGAATCCCTTCGCGAACGCCTATGCCGCGCGGGCGAAGACCGATCCCAGCCTGACGGCCTGAACGTGAGCGGCGCTAGCGATTACGCTTCCTGAAGTAGAGCCGGTTCGAGGCCGAGACGATGAGCGCAGTCGTCCAGCCGAACATGATCGTGCCGACGGCCGCCTCGAGAGACGCCAGGAGTCGCCACTTTTCGCTCACGGTGACGTCGCCGTAGCCAAGGGTCGTGAAGGTGACTACCGAGAAGTAGAGCGCCTCTTCGAAGGTCTGGATTGCGTCCACGGCCACGAAGACGACGGCCCAGATGCCGGACTCGACGACGGCGATCATGAACATGAAGAGCACGAGAGTCGCGACGACCAGGACTCGCATCCGGAGGGTCCGGAGCGCCCATTGATCCGCATGGGTGGCCTCGAGGAAGGCGATCAGCGCCGCGGTGCACAGTCCGTGGATTGCGGTGGTGAGGATCGTCATCAACGCACCGAGGGCAATGTTCTCGATCAAGGCTCCGACCTCCCTCCTGGCGGCTCGCAACGGGGTCTCGTCTGGTCCCGAGGCCAGGGGCTTCCTGGCTCGAGGATGCCAATCGAGCTTCGCCGCTCCTCGCTACGGCTCGGGTAGTGGGCGCCCATCATGCGGCCGAGATCCAGCCTTCGACTTCCAGCTGCCGGCTGGCCATCTCGCGTCGCGCAGCCACATGGCCGGAGATGGCGTCGCTGAGGCGCGCGCCGAGTGCACGCACGACGTCGCGATCTTCTCGGATCTCCTCGAGGCGGGCCTCGACGTCGGCCCGGCAGCGGAACAGGTCCGTGGAGGGGGTGCGATCCCCTCCGCGCAGCGCCGTGGCGGCCCAGGCGATGCTGTCGCGAATCGCCTGGTCCTGGCGTCGGAGCGCCGCTTCCAGCGTGTCGAGCGCGTCCTCTCTGGCGTCGCCCGTCGAGATCCGGTCGGGCCGGGAGATCGATCGGACCGCCAGGCTCGCATCGAACAGCGCCTGGGTGAGTCCGAGGAGCTGGGTGCGTCGCTCGTCGTCGGGTGGGTCGTTGGTGAGCTCCTGACGCGCCTGCCCATCGAGCTGGCCGAGCAACGCCAGCTGGGTCCCGTAGGTGTCGATGCTGCGGGCAGTCGCCTCGTCTCGCCCCTCCGCGTCGGATTCGCCTGCCGCAAAGAGTTGCCCGCAGACGTCGAGCTGTGAGGCGCTGCGCTGCCAGAACAGGTGCGTGGCCGTGTGTGGCCAGAACGTCCGCTGCGCGAAGAGCGCCGACGCCACACCCAGGAGCAGATACACCGCAGTGTCATAGGGCGCCTCGACGTTCTGGGGTGGCGCCGGGCCCCCGAAGATCGGAAGGATCACCATGACGGCGACCAGCGCCACGAACGGCGCGAGTCGGGGCCTCGAGACGGCCAGGTAGCCGAGGCTGAAGACGACGCTGAAGGGAAATAGCAGCGAGAGCGGCATGCGGTCGAGATGCGTGAGCAGGAAGACGATGGCGAGATCCGCCAGCGCCCACGCGGCCAATCCCGCGGCGAGGAGGCCGCCCGCCATCCTGGCCCCGGCGGGCCGGGTGGGAGTCGCTGAGGCGATAAACGCCACGATCACCGCCATCGCGTTCACCGGCCATCCGAACGCGAGCATGAGGGCGAGGGCGATGCAGCCGGCGAGGCCCGCACGCATTCCGATCTGCAAGCGAAAGGGGTCGATGCGAAGCCGCCATGAGGGCGACGTTCGCTCAGCCGCAGCGCTTGGAGCTTCGGGGCCGACGAGCCGGGCCACCTCGCGCTCGATCCGCCCTACGGTCGTCACGAGGTCGCGAAGTACCGGTATCAGCTGGGTCCGTCGCGTCACTGTCCGACGGGATGGTTGCCCTGCGTCCTCGGATGCCTGCGACCGAAGCCATTCGTCGAGCTCGCCGATTCGTAGGTTGTCGATGCGGTCGAACACTTCGCCGAGCTCCCGCGCGAAGGACCTCGGAGCCGTCTGATCCTCCAGCGCTTTCGCGATCTCTCGACAGGCGAGGTTGACGATCCGGTCGAGCTCCTCGATCAACCCGCGCAGCGGTCCCTCCACGGCGCGCGGCGGATCCTCCGCGAACATCTGCGTCAGCCGCCGGGTCCGAAGCGCGAGCCCTTCGAGCAGGGTCGCCGTCCGCGAGGCTGCGTCGGCGTGGCGTCGCGAGACTCCGAGCTCCATGCGGTACTGGCTGACGAGCCGGAGCTGCTGCGCCAGAGGCGATGGCGTCGCCGGCCCGAGCGGCGCGCCGGGTCCCCCAGACTGCATCATTTCCAGGCAGGCGCTCAGGGTGTTCCCAAGAGATTGGATTCGTTCGGAGAACCCTCGGCGCAGCTGCTCTCCGATGCGGACGGGCCAGAAGATCGAATCCGCGACGAAGACGAGGATGAGCCCCAACGCGACAAGGCTCGCCCTCTCGAACGCGAGCGTCTCTATCGCGTCGGTCCCGGAGAACGTAGCTGCGAGGATGACGACGGTGGTGAAGCCGAAGACGTTCCAGGCGTACTGGTAGCGCGGCCCGGTCATGCCGTAGACGGCCACCGTGAGACACACGAACAGGCTGGCCATCAGCAGCGGCGGATCCTGGGAGTAGAGCCCGAATAGGGCGATCGATACCAGCGCGGCGGCCACGGTTCCCGTGATGCGCAAGACGCCCTTCAGCGCCGAAGCGCCCGATAGCGGCTGCATCACGAAGATGACCGCGATCGCGAGCCAGGTCTGCTCGGGCAGGCCGTAGGCTTGCCCCAGCCAGAGGGCCGCCGTCACCGCCGCTCCCCATTTGATGCCGTAGCGAGCAGCGGGCGAGGGCGTCCGAAGCCATTCGAGCAGGCCGCGCAGAGGGAGCGCTTCGACGGCTTGCGCCAAGGGTCCGCCGAATCTCAGGGCGCGTCGCCGCTGTCGGCTCGGTTCGCCGCCGCGTCGATGCGCACCGTGGCGCGCATGCCCTTGCGGAGCGGATGGGCCGGATCGCGGTCCAGGAGGGTGATACGGACCGGGAAGCGCTGCGCCATGCGCACCCAGTCGACGGTGGGGCTCACGTTCGGCAGCCCGTCCGCTCCGGTCTCGCCGTCCTGCTGCTCCACTCCCCATCCGACGCCCTGCACGATGCCGTCGAAGCGGACCCCCGGATACGCGGGCAGCTGGATGCGCGCCGGCTGGCCGGGGTGGATGTCTCGGAGCTGGGTCTCCCGGAAGTAGGCTACGACTCGCCAGGTGTCGGTGTTCACGAGGGTCACGACGGCTTCGCCCGGGCTGGCGTAGCTGCCGAGCACGGGGGTCGGGTCCGTGACGAGCCCGTTCACGGGAGAGGCCACCTGCGCGTAGCTGAGCTCCAGCTCCGCATTCTCGAGCTCGGCGACTGTGGATCGGAGCTCGGGGTTGTTCTCGCCGGTCTCTCCCAGGTTGTGCATGGCCTGGGCGAGGCGTGCCTCGGCGTCCACGACGCTCGATTCCGCCTTGGCGAGCCCTGCGTCGGCCTTGTCCTTGTCCTGGTAGGGGACCGCGCCCACCTTGACCAGGGGTTGAATTCGTTGGTACTGGGCCCTGGCCAGCCGTAGCTGTGCCTGGGCCTCCTGGAGCTGGGCCTCGGCGCTGACCACCGCATCCGCCAGGGCGCTCACGTCCTGGCCCGTCTGGTCCACCTCGGCCCGGGCCTTGGCCACGGCGATCCGGAAGGGCCGGGGGTCGATCTCGAACAGCAGGTCGCCCGCGGCCACGGACTGATGGGCCTCGACCGCGATGTTCACGATGGGCCCCTCGATCTGCGGAGCGACGAGCACGACGTCTGCGTCGATGTAGGCGTCATCGGTGCCCGGATGGCGGCGCGCGTGCCAGAAGAAGAGAGCCGCGAGGATGCTCGCTACGGTGAGGGAGGACGCGATGATGGCGATGCGACGCGGTCGGCTCAAGTGCCCTCCTCGAGATCTAGAAGCGGCTGAAGAAGATCCACCACACGGAGAGGCCGACACCCAGGGTCAGGCTGCAGAAGAGCAGCCCCGATTGGGCCAGCCCCCGTGTGCTTGCCTTGCGAGCCAGAATGGACACTGCGACGTACGCGATCACGACCCCCGCGACGGCGGAGACCAGCCAGGCAGGGAAATACACGCCGATCACGTTCACGGTCGGTGCGCACCCGGTCTGGCTGGTGGCCGCGATTAGGCCGATGGCCAGCGCGTGAGCTTCCGGTCTTCTGTCCTGCACAGGGTAGACAGCCTAACTCATCGCCGCGATGCTTCTCGACCGAAGAGGTGCACGATGCGGTCCCTGACTGGCGGCTCGATTCCGTTCTTCCTGCTGCTCCTCACACTTCCCGGGGTCCCGGCTCATGGCGAGCCCCCGTCCACATCGCGTCTCGGTCTCAGTGAGGCCGTCCAGGAAGCGCTGGCTTCGAATCTCGACCTCGCCGCGCGCCAGAGGGCCCTCGCCGCCGACCGCGAGCAGATCGGGCTGGAGCGAGCCGCCCTGTTGCCCCAGGTCGACCTCGGCGCACGTACGCAGGTCATCGACTCCGAGCGCTCCGACTCGGACCGCGGCCACAGTCCCGAACGCTCCGTCAACCTCGGGGCCAAGGTGAGTCAGGTCCTTTACGACGAGGCGGACTGGGCGAGCTACCAGATCCAACAGCACACCTACGACGGACAGACTCAGCAGCTCATCGACTTTCGCCTCGGGATCGTCCAGGACGTCGCAGATGCCTTCCTGGAGCTCGCCCGGGCTCGCGAGC
>CALDCK010000107.1 GCA_937937315.1 uncultured bacterium | reverse complement strand
ACTGCGGCCCGCGCTTCACCCTCGTCGAGCGACTTCCCTACGACCGGGCCAACACCTCGATGGGCGCCTTCCCACTCTGTACTCCGTGCGAGGCGGAGTACTCGGATCCGGAGGACCGTCGCTTCCACGCCGAGCCCACGGCCTGCCCCGATTGCGGTCCGAAGCTCACCCACCCCATCGGCGAGATCCTGCGGCGGCTGACCACCGGCGACATCGTCGCGATCAAGGGACTGGGCGGGTTCCACCTGGCGTGCGACGCGCGCAACGAGGCAGCGGTCTCGCAGCTGCGGAGGCGGAAGGACCGGGAAGAGAAGCCCTTCGCCCTGATGGCGGCGAACATCGCGTCGGTTCGGCGCTGGGTCCACTGCGACGAACAGGAGGCGGAGCTTCTCCGGGGCAGTGCGCATCCGATCGTCGTGCTCCGCCGCCGCGGACCCGGACTCGCACCCGGCATCGCACCGGGCCTGTCATCCCTCGGGTTCATGCTTCCCACGACGCCGATCCACCACCTGCTCTTCCACGCGGCCGCCGGCTCGCCGGAGGGGGCTACGGGGTCGGAGTCGCCCCAGGACCTCGTGCTCGTGATGACCAGTGCCAATCCCGGTGGCGAGCCTCTGGTGACCGACGACCGGGAGGCCGAGCGCAGGCTCGCTGGCATCTCGGATCTCAACGTCGGTCACGACCGTGAGATCGTCGTCCGGGCCGACGACTCGGTGGTCCGGGTCGTCGGCGGAGCGACGACCTTCATCCGCCGGGCGCGCGGATACGTACCCGAGCCGATTCCCCTGGCGCAGCCACTACCACCGATCCTGGCCGTGGGCGCGCACCTCAAGAACACGGTCTGCGTGACCCGGGGCGACGAGGCCTTCGTCTCGCAGCACGTCGGATCCCTCGACAGCCCCGAAGCCATCCGCTTCTTCGGCGAGACCGTGGAGCACCTGCTGAAGCTCCTGGACGTTCGGCCGGAAATCGTCGCCCACGACCTGCATCCCGACTTCGCGAGCACGCGCTACGCGCTCGAGTCCGGGTGCCCCACGGTGGCGGTCCAGCACCACGTCGCGCACGTGGCGGCGGTGACGGCGGAGCGAGGAATCTCCCATGCCGTGCTCGGACTCGCACTGGACGGCTTTGGCCTCGGGCCCGGCGGTGAGAGCTGGGGCGGCGAGCTGCTCTGGGTCGAGGGGGCCCGCTGGAAGCGCCTCGGACACCTGCGCGAGCTGCTCCAGCCGGGGGGCGACGCGGCCGCCACCCAGCCCTGGCGGATGGGGGCGTCCGCCCTCTTTGCGCTCGGTCGAGACACGGAGATCGCCTCCCGGTATCGGGATCGGCCGGGCAGCGCGCTGATCGCGGAGATGCTTCGCAAGGAGATCCACACCCCGCCGACCTCGAGCTGCGGCCGCCTCTTCGACGCGGCCTGCGGACTGCTCGGGGTCGTGCCTCAGGCGAGCTACGAAGGGCAGGCGCCGATGATGCTCGAAGGACTGGTTCAGACGCCCCGAAAGCTCCCGGGCGCCTGGCGCGTCCGCGACGGCGTGCTCGATCTGTTGCCGCTACTCGCCGCAGTGGCGGACCTCGAACGACGCGAGGGCGCGGAGGTCTTCCACGGAACGCTGATCGCGGCGCTCTCGGACTGGGTGCACGGTGCGGTACGGACCACCGGTGTTCACGACGTAGTGCTCAGCGGGGGGTGCCTCCTGAATCAGGTGCTCGCCACCGGGCTTCTCGATGAGCTGGAGCGCGCCGGAATCCGGGGTCTGCTGCCGTCGCGCTTGCCTCCCAACGACGGATCGGTCAGCCTGGGTCAGGCCTGGGTCGCAGGACTCGCGGCCGGCGAGACGGATCCGGGAGCCGACGGAGCGAGACCATGTGTCTAGCAATTCCCGCGCGCGTCGAAGCCTTGCTGGACGACCAGCAGGCGCTGATCGATCTCGACGGCGTTCAGAAGGAGATCTCCCTCGAGCTGCTCGACGACGTGGCGGTCGGCGATTACGTCGTCGTCCACGTGGGCTACGCGCTCGGTCGCCTCGACCCGGAGGAGGCGGAACGCACGCTCGCGCTCCTTGGCGAAGCGGGCCTGGAGGCTGCGCGATGAAGTACATCGACGAGTTCCGCGACGGCGCCACGGCGCGAAGAGTTGCCGGCGCGATCGCGGCGGAGGCCGAGCCCGATCACCATTACCACCTGATGGAGTTCTGCGGCGGACACACCCACGCCATCTACCGCTACGGCGTCCAGGACCTCCTCCCGCCCCAGGTGCGGATGATCCACGGCCCGGGCTGCCCCGTCTGCGTGTTGCCCGTCGGACGCCTCGACATGGCGCTCTCCCTCGCGTCCAGGCCCGAGGTGATCCTCTGCAGCTACGGCGACATGCTGCGCGTACCCGGTTCGGGCGGCCGGAGCCTCCTGAAGGCCCGAGGTGAGGGAGCGGACGTGCGCATGGTCTACTCCGCCGCCGACGCGCTGGAGCTCGCCCGGCGTCACCCGGAGCGGCAGGTCGTCTTCTTCGCCATCGGATTCGAGACCACCACACCCCCCACCGCCGTTGCGATCCGGCAGGCGCACAGCGAGGACCTCGAGAACTTCAGCGTCCTCTGCAACCACGTCCTCACCCCGGCCGCGGTCGCCAACATCCTCGATTCGCCCGCCGCGCGCGAGATCGGTTCGGTACCGATCGACGGCTTCCTGGGGCCCGCGCACGTGAGCATCGTGATCGGCACCCACGCCTACGAACGCTTCGCGGAGGGCTATCGCAAGCCGGTAGTGATCTCGGGCTTCGAGCCCCTCGACGTGATGCAGTCGATCCTGATGCTGATCCGGCAGCTCAACGAGGGACGGGCCGAGGTCGAGAACCAGTACACCCGGGCCGTGACCCGGCTCGGGAACGTCAAGGCGCAGGACCTGTGTGCCGAGATCTTCGAGCCCCGGAGCGAGTTCGAATGGCGCGGCCTCGGCGTGGTTCCGGACAGTGCACTCCAGATCCGCAAGGAGTTCGGGCGCTTCGATGCCGAGCGGCGATTCGACCTGACATACGCCCCGGTCGGTGACAACCGCGCCTGCGAGTGCGGCTCGATCCTGCGGGGGGTGCTCGAGCCCACCGACTGCAAGCTCTTCGGCACGGCCTGTACGCCCGAGACCCCGATGGGCTCGTGCATGGTGTCCTCGGAGGGCGCCTGTGCGGCGTACTATCAGTACGGGCGGTTCCGGCAGCCGGTGAAGTCGGCGACCGCTTGATGTCGAAACGAAGGAGCTTCGGCCGCCCCATCGATCTCAGGAATGGGGTCGTCGAGCTGGCCCACGGCAGCGGCGGGCGTGCAATGGCACAGCTCATCGACGAGCTCTTCACGCGCGAGCTCTCCAACGCGTGGCTCGACCAGGGCAACGATCAGGCCTGCATCGACCTGCCGCCCGGGCGCGTGGCGATCAGCACCGACAGCTTCGTGATCTCGCCGCTCTTCTTCCCCGGTGGCGACATCGGCTCCCTCGCGATCCACGGCACGGTCAACGACGTCGCCATGTCGGGCGCGCGTCCCCTCCACCTCACGGCCGGCTTCATCATCGAGTCGGGCTTCCCCCTCGCAGACCTGAAACGGATCGTCGAGTCCATGGCGCGCGCGGCGATCGCCGCCAATGTCACCATCGTCACCGGCGACACGAAGGTCGTAGAGAGAGGCCAGGCGGACGGCGTCTTCGTCAACACCACGGGCATCGGCGTCGTTCCGGAGGGCATCGCGCTCTCCGGAGATCGCGCCCGGCCCGGAGACCGCATCCTGGTCAGCGGCACGATGGGAGATCACGGGGTCGCGGTGATGTCCCAGCGCAGCGGGATCGAGTTTCACACGAACATCCAATCGGATTCGGCCGCACTGCACGACCTGGTTCGCGTGATGCTGGAGACCTCTCCCGGACTCCGCTGCCTCCGGGACCCGACACGCGGCGGACTCGCGACCACATTGAACGAGATCGCGCGGCAGAGCGGCGTGGGAATGTGCATCCAGGAGACGGAGATTCCGGTCTCGCCCGAGGTGGCGGCAGCCTGCGAGCTCCTCGGCCTCGACGCGCTCTACGTCGCCAACGAGGGCAAGCTCATCGGCATCTGCCCCGCCGACGAGGCGAAGGGGCTGCTCGAGGCGATGCGCGCCCACCCCCTCGGCGAGCGCGCGGCGATCGTAGGCGAGGTGGAGGAGGACGAGCACCACTTCGTGCGCATGCGGACCGCTTTCGGCGGCGATCGCGTGGTGGACTGGCTGAGCGGCGAGCAGCTGCCGCGGATCTGCTGAACCCCAACGACTCCGGTGGCGGGAGACGAGGAGCTCCGCCCATGACGATCGAAGCTCTCTCGCGCGAGCCCCTCCCCGGCGAGGCACCCGCGCCGGATCTCCTGGCCCCATCCGCCGTCACGGGTGGTGGCATGGGCCCCTGCCTCGACTGGCTGATGCAGAGGCGTCACAGGTGAAGCCGACGGATTGGCACGCGCTCGACCCCGAAGAAAGCGCAGCCCGGCTGGGCACCTCCCTCTCGGGGCTTCGCGAAGAGGAGGCCTCGGCACGGCTCGAGCGCTTCGGCCCCAACAAGATCCAGCCACCGAAGCCGACTCCGCACTGGCAGATCGCACTTCGTCAGTTCCAGAGCCCGCTGATCTACGTGCTCTTGCTGGCCGGTGCGATCGCGGCCTTGCTCGGAGAGCTCGCCGATTCGGGATTCATCGCCGCCGTCCTCGTCGTCAACGCGACCATCGGATTCGTGAACGAGTTTCGGGCGGATCGCGCCGTCCGATCCCTCTCCCGCCTCGTCAGCAGCCACGCTCGCGTGCATCGTGATGGTCGGGTCGTCGACGTGGATACGGTCGACCTGGTGCCGGGTGACCTGCTCCTGCTCGAAGGCGGAGTGCGTGTCGGCGCGGACATGCGACTCGTCGAAACGAGGAGCCTTCATATCGACGAATCCCTGCTCTCCGGTGAATCGCTCGCGATCGAGAAGCATGCAGACGCCGTGCTCGAGCCCGACACGGCGCTCGCCGAGCGGGTCAACATGGCCTTTGCCGGAAGCCTCGCCACCTCGGGCCGAGGCCTCGGTCTCGTGACCGGAACGGGCGCCCAAACCGAGCTGGGCGCGATCGCAGCCCAGCTGCAGGACGTTCCGCCCGAGACCGCCCCGCTGCAGCGCCGAATGGAGCGCTTCGCCAGACGCCTGGGCGCTGCGGCGGCCGTGCTCTGTGCGGTGCTCGTGGGCCTGGGGCTGGCGCGCAGCCAACCCCTCGAGGAAGTGCTGCTCGGCGCCATCGCCCTGGCCGTCTCTGCGATTCCCGAGGGCCTCCCGGTGGCCCTGACGGTGGCACTCGCCGTGGCGGTTTCGCGCATGGCGCGACGAGGCGTCGTGGTCCGCCACCTCCCCGCCGTCGAGGCCCTGGGAAGTTGCGGCGTCATCGCCACCGACAAGACCGGTACGCTCACCCGCAATCAGCTCACGGTAGAGCGGGTCCTGGCCGGCTCCCTGCACGTGGACGTGACGGGCGTAGGCTATCAGCCCGAGGGAGAGGTTCTTCACCATAGACGCCCGGTGCTGCTTCCCGAAGAGCAGCGGCTCTTTCGGCTCACCCGCGCCGCTTGCCTCGCCAATGAAGGCTCTCTCACCTGCCGCGAAGAGGCCAGGACATGGGAGTGGTCCGGCGACCCTACCGATGTGGCCCTGCTTGCCTTTGGGATCAAGGCCGGGCTCGACCCGGTCACGCTGATCGAGAACCACGAGCTGATCGCCGCCCTGCCCTTCGAATCCGAGCGGCGCTATGCCGCGACCCTCCACCGGCGCGAGTCCGGGGGGCTGCTCTGCGTCAAGGGCGCGCCAGAGCAGGTGATCGCGATGTGTAACGGCGAGTATCCTTGCGACGGGCCCGCGGCGCCCTGGGATCCGAAGGCGGCGCTCGCGCCCGTCGAGGCCCTGATGCGCAGGGGCTACCGCGTTCTCGCCATCGCCGAGGCAGAGACCACGTCCCCCCCCCGACCGGGCGCGCTCTCGGAGCCTACGGGATTGAGCCTGCTGGGCTTCGTGTGCATGACCGACCCACCGCGACCGGGGGTCTCCGAGGCCGTAGCCAGCTGCCATCGCGCGGGAATTCGCGTGATCATGGTGACCGGGGACCACGCGGCGACCGCGCTC
>CALDCK010000106.1 GCA_937937315.1 uncultured bacterium | reverse complement strand
GCCAGGGCGGCGATCACGGCGCCGCTCGCCGTGAAGAGGTGCACTCCCCAGGCGAGGATCACCCGGCCCGGCGGCGGGGAAGCAGTTGAGTCGGCGGCGTTCACGCGGATCCGGACCTGTTGGGGGGCCTGTCGAGGGGGGGCGGGTGGGGAAGGCCGGGCTCGCGGCCCTCCGGGGAAGGGCGTCTCCGCGATCGGATCCTCGACCCGGGCCGCGGCGTTGCGGTGGAGGATACCAGAGCCGCTATTCTTGCCCTTCGCGTTCGCCGCGCGAGCAAGACTCCAGCAGAGAGGTCCCATGCGAAACGTCATCCAGAGCCCCGTCAGCCGCGAGGAGAGGGATCGCGACATGACGGAGAACGCCGTCGAGTACCTGCGTCAGGGGGGCGACTCCTTCCTGACGACCAGCGTCGACGCGCTCTTCAACTGGAGCCGCAAGTACTCGATGTTCCTCTATCCCTTCGTGACCGCGTGCTGTGGGATGGAGTTCATGTCGGTCGCCGGTCCGCGCTACGACCTCGACCGCTTCGGCTGCGCGCTCCCGCGCTTCTCGCCCCGCCAGTCGGACCTGCTGATGGTGGTCGGGACGATCACCCACCGGCAGGCGCCGGTCCTGAAGAAGGTCTACGACCAGATGGCGGAGCCGAAGTGGGTGGTGGCCTTCGGCGCCTGCACCTGCTCCGGCGGGCCGTACAACAACTACGCGACGGTCCAGGGCATCGACACCCTCATCCCTGTCGACATCTACATCCCCGGCTGCCCGCCCCGCCCCGAGGCGGTGCTCGACGGTCTGATGAAGCTGCAGGCCCGGGTCCAGAACGAGCGCGTGCCCGCCGATGGGCGGCACGTGGAGACGGCCGACCTCGCGCTGCCGGTGATCGAGAAGCCGGTCGCCTGAGGTGTCGGTCGACGTCCCGCTGCCCGAGCTGGGCGAGAGCGTCGTCGAGGGAACGGTCTCGCGTTGGCTCGTCGCCCAGGGCGACCCGGTCGAGCGGGATCAGCCGCTGGTCGAGGTCACCACCGACAAGGTGGACGCGGAGATCCCCTCGCCAGTCGCCGGCGTCGTCGAGGCGCTGCTCGTGGCCGAGGGCGACGTGGTGCCGGTCGGAGCGCCGCTGCTCCGCATCGCGACGGATGCGGCCGGCACGGGGGCCTCGCCTCCGCACGGGTCCGCCGCGCCCCAGGCCGTCGGGACTCCGGCGGAGTCCTCCAGCGGCTCCGGTGACGGGGCCACGGCCACGCCCCTGGCGCGTCGCGCCGCCGAGGGCGCCGGGGTCGACCTCACCGCCGTCGAAGGAACCGGGAGTCGGGATCGCATCACCCTCGCCGACGTCGAGCGCGCGACGACCTCCGCCGCCCCGGCGACTCCGGCTCCCGCCGCTGCGCCCGCGGCCCCCTCCGCCTCGGCGGAGCGGCTCGCTCCCGCCCCTGCGCGCCCGCGCGATGCGAGCCCGAATCGGGCCGCCTTCCTCCACTACCAGCTCCAGCCCGGCGACGAGGTGATCCCCATGTCGCCCCTGCGCCGGCTCGTCGCCGAGCACATGGTGCTCTCGAAGCGGGTGAGCCCCCACGTGGGCACCGTGGCGGAGATCGATATGGCGGGCGTCTCCCGGGTGCGCGACGCCCACAAACGCGCCTTCCGCGAGACCAATGGCTTCGCGCTCTCCTTTCTTCCCTTCCTCGTCCACGCGGCCGTGCGGGCCCTGCGCGAGTTCCCCCGGCTGAACGCCTCGGTTCTCGAGGACGCCATCGTGGAGAAGAAGGACATCCACATCGGGATCGCGGTCGAGACCGAGAAGGGTCTCGTCGTGCCCGTCGTGCGCCACGCAGATCGGCTCTCTCTTGCGGGCGTCGCCCAGGCCGTCGAGGATCTGGCCAGCCGGGCGCGCACGAAGAAGCTCTCGGCGGACGAGCTGAAGGGCGGCACCTTCACGATCTCGAACCCGGGTCGCAACGGAAACCTCTACGGCTTCGCGATCATCAACCAGCCCCAGGTCGGGATCCTGCGCATGGGCGAGATCGTGAAGCGGCCGGTCGTGCGCAGCAGCGGCGGGGAGGACGCCATCGTGATCCGACCGATCATGCACCTCGCTCTCTCCTACGACCACCGCGCCGTGGACGGCGCCCCGGCCAACGGCTTCCTGTACCGGATTCGCGAGCTCCTCGAGGAAGCCGAGTTCGACCTCTAGTGTCCGGGACGCTTCGGGTCGAGTGGCTGGGGTCTGTGCCCTACGCCGAGGCGCTGAAGCTCCAGGAGGAGGCCGTGGCGACGCGACGTCGCGGGGACGCGCCGGACACCCTCTTCCTGCTCGAGCACCCGCCCGTCGTGACCCTCGGCCGGGGAAGCCGGGCGGAGCACCTGCTGCGATCCCGCGAGGACCTGGCGCGCGAGGGGGTGGAGCTCTTCGAGGCCCAGCGTGGCGGGGACGTCACCTACCACGGACCGGGGCAGCTCGTCGGCTATCCCGTGCTGGATCTGGACGCCCGGGGAGAGAGAGACCTGCACCGCTACCTGCGAAGGCTCGAAGGCGTTCTCTGCGAAGCGCTGGAGGCCCTCGGGGTGCAGCCACGCACCGAGGCCGGCCGGACCGGGGTGTTCGTCGCCACCGAGCCCGGCGCCGCGGCTCGCAAGATCGCCTCGATCGGGGTCGGGGCGAAGGGCTGGGTGACCCTCCACGGCTTCGCCCTCAACGTCGACGTCGATCTCTCGGGCTTCGCGTGCATCGTTCCCTGTGGGCTGCACGACGTCGAGATGACGAGCATTTCGCGGGAGTTGGGTGACGCCGCCCCGGACGACCTGACCGGGCGCGCGCGGTCCGCCGTGAGCGCCGCCTTCCGGTCGCGATTCGGCTGAGATTCCGGGGGATTCGGGCCTGTGGCGTCTGGCCCCCCGGGTCCCGGATTCCTATAGTCCCGCCCATGCCGGGGAAGGTCATCAAGGTCGATCGCCACGAAAAGACCGGATTCGTGGAGCGCCTCTACATCCCGATGATCGTGAAGGGGCTTGCGGTCACCAGCCGTCACTTCTTCTCGAATCTGCGCGGCTTCGTCACGGGCAAGAACCGCACCGACTTCGTCGTGCAGTACCCGGAGGAGCGCGTGGACTACCCGGATGCCTTCCGCGGCATGCCGGTCCTCGTCCAGCTCGACAACGGCCAGCCGAAGTGTGTCGCCTGCGGGCTCTGCGAGTTCGCCTGCCCGACCGACTGCATCAGCATCGTGCCCGGCGAGATCGAGGGATCGCGCATCGAGCGCTACCCCGAGGCCTTCGACATCGACATGTCCCGCTGCATGTTCTGCGGTCTGTGCGAGGAGGCCTGCCCCGAGGAGGCGATCGTGATGAGCCGGGAGGTCGAGCTCTCACGCTACGACCGGGAGAGCCTCAACTTCGAGAAGGAGCAGCTCCTGGTGCCCGAGACGCTCCTCAAGCGCCGTCTGGAGTTCCTGCGCAGTGAGTACGACCGCACTGACGTCCCCGTGGCCGGGAAGGCGGAAGACAGCTGATGGAAGACCACGGTTCACCGGCGCTGCGCCGCCTGCTCGAGTCCATGCCCGAGGCGGTCGAGGAGACCCACGCCCATCTCGGCGACGCCACGGCGGTCGTCGACCGCAGCCGCATCGTCGATGCCCTGCGGCTCCTGCGGGACGACGCGGACCTCGCCTTCGACATGCTCTCGGACGTGACCGCCGTGGACTATCTGCCCCGAAAGCCGCGCTTCGAGGTCGTCTACCACCTCTACTCGATCCCCAGGAACCAGCGCGTGCGCATCAAGGCGCGGGTCGCCGAGGACGCCGCCCAGATCGCGAGCGTGGTCGACCTCTACGCCTCGGCGAACTGGATGGAGCGCGAGGTCTGGGACCTCTACGGCATCCGCTTCGACGGGCACCCGGACCTGCGGCGTCTGCTCCTCTACGACGAGTTCG
>CALDCK010000105.1 GCA_937937315.1 uncultured bacterium | reverse complement strand
GGAGCCGATCCATCCCGCCTGCCCCTCGTCCAGACCGACGCCGTCGACCAATGTCCCGATCGCGATGGGCAGGACGTTGAAGCCGAGCAGCCCGACGCCGAGCGACGCGACCACGCAAGGGAGCAGCGAACGCGGATCGCGCGAGGTCATTGGAGAAAGGGACTCTACGCCGGCAGCAGGGGCAGCGCCGCCCGCAGGCATTCCGCTCGGCGCTCCACCGGCTACCCTCGCACCATGGGGTGGTCGTCGAGGTGTGCCGAGACCGGGCTTCGCCCGAGGCGATGCCGTGGATCCGCCTTGCTGGCCCTTGCGGTCGCGCTCTGCCTGCCCGCGTCCGCGGGAGCCGGAGAGCGGCGCCCGGACTGCGGCGGCGGAGGCGAGCGCCCCTGCAAGCTCTGGGAGGCGATGGGCGCCTGTGACGACGGCCTGCGAAAGCGCGGGGACGGCACCCGCTGCGTCGCCGCCTGGCGACCCGCCTGTGGACGTCAGGATCAGCGCCCCTGCGCAGACTGGGAGATGGTTCGTCCCTGCGACGAGGGCTTGGCGCAGGACTTCACCAAGGATCGCTGCGTAGCCGGCCGGGGCTCCGACTGCGGACGCAAGGACGGGCGCCCCTGCGCGCTCTGGGAGCGCATCCCGCCCTGCGACCCCGGCCTCGTCGAGCACCTCGACCGGGCGCGCTGCATCTCACCGGAGGACTCGGAGTGCGGCGGCGAGAACGGCGCGCCCTGTGGTCCGCTCGTGCGGGTGCCGTCCTGCAATCCGGGCCTGGTCCAGGACTTCCGCATCGGGCGCTGCGTCCCGGCGCGATGCGGCGAGGACCAGACACGTCCCTGTCGGGCCTGGGAAGAGGCAACCGCCTGCGGCGACGGCCTGATCGAGGATGCGGACCAACGCCTCTGCGTCCCCGGCGAGGGCTCGAGTGAACACCCGACTGCCGCGCTCCCGCCGCGACCGGGTGCGACGATCCGACTGCGCACCACCGACGGGGCCTATCTCCAGGTCCTCGAGCGGGAGGGCCGCACCGTGATCGACACGGTCGCGGGCGCGCCGACACCCGAGGCGGAGCTCCGAGTGGACGCGGCCGGTCCCGGAGCGATCACCCTCCAGACCGGCGACGGACGCTTCCTCGAGCGCGTGCAGCATCTCTCCCTCAATCCCATCGAGGTGACCGAGGGAGAGCCCGACGAGGACGCGCGCTTCCTCTGGGTTCCGATTGGGGATGGGCGGATCGCGCTGCGGGCGAGCAACGAGCAATACCTCGTCTCGATGCCACGCGGAAACACCCGCCCCCTCGAGGCCGGGGCCACCTCCCTCGACGAGGCGTCGGTCTTCTCCGTCGAGGCACCCTGAGACCGACCGGCCAGCCGCCCTCGCGCGGCTGCGCGGGTCACGCCCCCGTGCGCGAGCGGAGCACCGCGATGGAGAGCAGCGCCCCGAGCCCCGCGACGAGAACGCAGCCCGTCATCGGCAGGGGCGTGCCGTCCTGGAGGGAGCCCACCACCTGGACGCAGAGCGCCGCGGCCACGGTCTGGACGAAGCCGAGAACGCCCGACGCCGCCCCCGCGTGCTTCGGGTCACCCGCCACCGCCCCGGCCTGGGCATTCGGCCCGGCCGCGCCCTGGGCGAAGGTGAGCAGCGCCCCCGGTGCGAAGAGCGCCAGGGGGTGTACCGCGCCCAGCTCGTAGAGCGCGAGGAGCGCCGCGCCGCTCGCCAGAATCGCAAGGGCGGCGAGGACGAGCATGCGGTCGCGCCCCACCCGCGCCGACGCGCGAGCAGCCAGCAGGCTACCGCCCATGAAGGCGACGGCCAGCGCGACGAAGTAGAAGCCGTACTCCCGCGCCGGGCGCCCCATCACGTCGATCATCAGGTAGGGCACGGCGGAGATGAACCCGAAGAAGGCGGCCGAGCCGAAGGCGCCGGTCAGGGCGTAGGTCCAGAAGCCCCGCGTGCCCAGGACACGGCGCGCCCCCGTCCGCTCTCCGACGACCCGATCCGTGCGGTCCGGCCGGGTCTCCCACACGCCGAGAGCGACGCCGATCAGCGCGATCACGCCGGCGGCGAGGGAGAATACGAAGACGGCGCGCCAGTGCACGAAGTCGATGAGCAGACCGCCGATGGCCGGGGCCACCATCGGAAAGCACGCCATCGCCAGGGTGAAGTACGCGAGCACCGAAGTCACGCGCTCGACCGGATAGGCATCTCGCACGATGGCGCGGGCTAGCACCATGCCCGAGCAGGCCCCGGAGGCCTGGAGGACGCGCCCGACTACCAGGGTCCCCATGTCGGGCGCGAGCACGCAGATCGCGCTGCCGACCAGGAACATCGCCTGCCCCGCGATCAGCACGGGGCGGCGACCGAAGCAATCCGAGAGCGGCCCGTAGGCCAGGGTCGCGAAGGCGATGGCGAGCATCGACGCCGACAGCGCGAGCTGCGCGGTGCCCGCACTCACCGCGAAGGCGGACCGGATGGAGGGCAGCACCGGCAGGAACATCTGCACCGAGATCGGGCCGAGAGCCGTCGCGCCCACGAGCGCTCCGAGGAAGAGGCGAGAGGGCTGTCTCGAGGCGCTAGGCGAGATCTGCGATCACCGGCGCGTGGTCGGAGGCCGTGAGGCCGTCCTGCTTCTTCCGATACTCCCGATCGATCTCGACGGACTTCACCCGCGCCATCGCCGGCGGCGAGGCGAGGATGAGATCGATCCGCAGGCCCTGCTTGCGATGAAACGCGCCGCCCCGATAGTCCCACCAGGAGAAGGCCTGGAGCTCCGGGTTCTTCTCGCGGAAGGTGTCGACGAATCCGAGATCGAGCAGCCGCGTGAGGCGCGCGCGCTCCTCGACGGTGTGAAAGATCTCGCCCTGGAGCCGGGCCTCGTCCCAGCTGTCGAGCCCGGTGTGGCAGATGTTGAAGTCACCGCAGAGCACCGTGGGGCGCGTCGGGTCGGCGGCGGCCATGTGGTCTGCGAGCGCATCGAACCAGGCGAGCTTGCGGGGGAAGTCGTCGTGCTCGAGGTGCTTGCCGTTGGGGCAGTAGACCGTCGTGAAGGAGAGGCCCTCCACCTCGGCGGTGATCAGGCGAGAGCCGAAGGAATCCTGATCCGGCAGACCGCGTTGGGTCACCTGCGGCTCTTCCTTCGCAAGGATCGCCACGCCGTTCCAGCTCTTCTGGCCGAAGCTGACCGACCGGTAGCCCAGCTCCGCGAAGGCCTCGTGGGGGAACTGCTCGTCGGTCAGCTTCAGCTCCTGCAGGCCCACGACGTCGGGCTGGCGCGCGCGAAGCCAGTGTCGGACGAACTCGAGGCGCGCCCTCAGGCCGTTCACGTTCCACGTCGCGATCCGCATCGAAGCCTCCTCCCCCTCGCGCCGGCGATGCTACCGCCCGAAGAGCCCGCCGGCCGCCGCGCCGGCGCTCACCGCGGTCGGCGGCCCCGGGCGGCGCTCGAGGAAGCCCTCCAGGCTCTCACGATCTGCGACCGGGTCGCGATTCACCGGGGCAACACGAAGCGCTCCCGGCAGCGGCCAGGGATCCGACGGCAAGGCCACGCGGGCGTGCAGGGCACGATTCCACGCGGGGGGAGCCGACCTTCCGCTCCCGGACGGTCGTGGTAGGGTTTCCCCTCCCCGAACCAGGAGACCCATGCTCGTCATCGCCGGAACCGTCAGCATCGACCCGGAGAAGCGCGAGGCCGCCGTCGCTGCGGCCCTGGAGATGATGCGTGAGACACTCAAGGAGGCGGGCTGCATCTCGTACACCTTCAGCGGCGACCTCTCGGATCCTGGAGGGTTTCGGATCTTCGAGGAATGGGAGTCCCAGGATGCCCTCGACGCGCACTTCAAGACCCCCCACATGGCGAAGTTCCAGGCGGAGATGGGCGGCTTCGGCGTGCGCGGCATGGACGTGAAGCGCTACGAGGTCGCGTCCGTCGGACCGATCGGTGGTTAGGCGAAGCCAGCCGCAGGTCGCCCCCGTGGCGACGGGAGTCGGCGACCCGCCGGCCGGCAGGTCGCGGTCCATTC
>CALDCK010000104.1 GCA_937937315.1 uncultured bacterium | reverse complement strand
GGCGAGCGCACCCGCGGGCGCTGCCCACAGGGCATTCGCGCTGCATCCCAGGGCGGAGATCTGGGCCGCGGCCAGGAGCAGCCAGCTCTTCGAGTCACCGCGCCGGGCGAAGCGCAGGGCATAGGCGTACACGAGGGGCATGAAGACGAAGAGCAGCAGCGCCTTGCCCTGCCACATGCGAACGAAGGCGAAGTTTCCGTACCAGCGATGGGTGTCCCCGGCGGCGGCGAGGACCACGACCAGGGCAAAGGTCGTGAAGGGCCAGATCGCGGGCGTGAGCTGGCGGAAGAGGGTCGCATGGGCGAGGGGAACGAGGGCCGCGGCCAGCGCCGCCGAGATCCAGTGGAACACCCCGAGGGCGGGGAGCCCGGTGATCCGCGCGACGCCGGCGTTCCAGAGCTCCCAGCTGTGGAGCTTGTAGCTCGGGAGGACGATCGGGAGCTCGAAGAGCCCGTGCAGGGTGTCGCGGTCGAGCAGCGGCAGATGGGGGAGTTCCATGGCTCCCACCGCCATGTTCACGTAGAGGGAGTCATCGGCATCGGGACGATGCAGGGCCAGTGCATAGACCGCGCACGACGCCGCGATCACCGCCAGCACGACCTCCGCCCCGCGCGACCGGTGAGGTGCGGGAAAGCACGGCACCTCGAGCCAGAGGTGGGCGACAGCCGCGACGACGAGGGTCGCGACCAGCAGCCCCCAGAGCACCGTCGGATGGGGGTGGGTCGCGACGACGAGGAGCGCGGCGCCAGCGAGGGCGAAGGCGCCGCGCCGGATCCAGTTGGGCGCGAGGGGCGGACTCGACGGATCGATCCAATCGACCTCCCGATCGGCGCCGCGCCCCGAGCGGAGCCAGGCTCGCCAGAGCACCACGCCCCCCAGGCCGCTCCCGGCGTAGAGCAGCAGAAGCGCTCCCAGCGAGCCGCCCATCGCCACGACTCCGTGGGCACAGAGGGTCCACCAGGCGAAGCCGACGCAGACGGCGGTGCAGAGCCGCTCGCTCGGCGGCGGGCTCGAGGCGTAGAGAGGCTCGCTCTCGGAGCTCGTCGCCGACTTCTCGGGCGCGGCGACGCCTCCCTCGGCGCCACGTCCCCGAATGCTCACCGCGACTCCCGATACACACTGCGACCGCCGATCACGGTCTCCAGGACCCGGATCTCATCGATCCGGGCCGGGTCCTCCAGCGGCGACGCCGACAGGATCACCAGGTCCGCGAGCTTGCCCGGCTCGAGGGAGCCCTTCACATCCTCCTCGAAGTGCTGGTAGGCGGCATCGATCGTGACGGCCCGCAGCGCCTCCATCGCGCCGATGCGTTGGTCGGCACCGATCGAAGCGCCGCTCGTGGAGCGTCGATTCACCGCTGCCCAAACCAGGCGCAGAGGCTCCATCGGTACCACCGGCGCATCGCAGTGAATCGTGAAGTGAAGTCCCCGCCGGAGCGCACTCGCGGCCGGGCTCATGCGCGCAGCGCGTTCGGGCCCCATGAACCGATCCCGGTGGCGGTCGCCCCAGTAGTAGGTGTGCAGGCTGAAGAAGCTCGGCACGACGCCCAGCGCCTGCATGCGATCGAGCTGGTCCTCTCGCGACATCTGGGCGTGGATCACGATCGGGCGCGCGTCCTCCCGCGGCACCGCCCGCTGAGCGGCCTCGAAGGCGTCGAGGATGTCGTCGATCGATGCATCGCCGTTGCCGTGGACCGCCACCTGGTAGCCCGCTCGATGGAACGTCACGACCCGTTCCAGGAGAGCTTCGCGGGGGATCCGCGGGTAACCCCGGTAGCCCGCGTCGTCTCCCGGCGGCACGTGGTAGGGCTCGGTCAGATAGCCCGTGTAGCCCTGGATCGACCCATCGGCGATGAGCTTGACCGCTCCGCGACGCACCCATTCCCCCTCGGCCGGAAACTCGAAGCTGCCGTCGAGCAATGCATCCGCCGTATCGTCGAGGGGCCACAGCATCAGCCGCAGGGGGATCACGCCCAGCCTCGAAAGCCAGTAGAGGCCCCGCATCATCCGGGCGTCGGCACCCCCGGACTGGGCCGACGTGACGCCGGCCCGGAGATACAGATCGACGGCGTGTCGCACCATGCGCAGACTGTCGAGGGGCCCGGGAGCGAGGAGCGGAGTCAGCAGATGGGCGGCGTTCTCCTCCAGAACACCGTCTGGGCGGCGCGAGTCCGCCTCACGGCGAATGCGTCCCCCCTCCGGGTCCGGCGTCTCGGCATCGATCCCGAGCACCTCGAGCCCGGCGCCGTTGGCCACCCCGAGATGACCCGACACATGGAGCAACGCGATCGGGTGTTCTGTCGAGGCGCGATCGAGGTCATGCCGGGTCGGATGCCGCTGCTCGGCGAGCAACGTGTCGTCGTAACCCCAGCCGACGATCCACTCTCCCGAGGGAGTCTGCGCCGCCCGCTCCGTGAGCCGCGAGATCAGATCGCCCAGATCCTCGACGGTTCCGATCGGTGGGCTGTTCAGATCCACGTGGACGGCGTAGATCCCGGCGCCGGGGAAGTGCCCGTGGGCATCGATGAAGCCCGGGAGCAGCGCGCGCCCCTGGAGATCGACGATTCGCGCCCCCCGCTTCCCGGCCCAGGCCCGGACCGCGGCCTCGGACCCCGCCACGGCGATCCGTCCGTCTTCCACCCCCAGGCCTTCGACCACGCGGCTCTCCGCGTCCATGGTGAAGACCGGCCCGCCCAGGTAGGCCGTCGGCCCCGGGCCGCGCCGGGCCCCCCAGAGAAGCCCGAGGGCGAGGACGACGACGAGGATCGCGGCGGCGAGCGGGAGTCGACGAGTCATTCCCCATTATCCGCCGCGAATCACCTCTCCGGGAAGGGCTCCAGTGGCCTTCCCATCATCCACCAGGATCTTGCCGTTCACGAGAGTCATGACGTAGCCCTCTGCGTCTACCACGTAGCGCTCGGTATCGGCTGGGAAGTCCCGGGCCAGGTAGGCGTCACTGGCCGAGAGGCGACCCGGATCGAAGAGCACCAGGTCCGCCTTCGCGCCCACCCGCAGGAAGCCCCGGTCCACCAGACCGTGCACGGTGGCGGGCATCCCCGAGAGTCGCCAGATCGCCTGCTCGAGGGAGAGCGCCTCGGGCACCCACTCGGCGAGGAGACGCGTCGTGTAGTCCGCACCCACGAAGGAGGCGAGATGGGCCCCTCCGTCGCTCGAGCCGGCCATCACCGTGCCGTCGGCAATCCCGGAGCCCACCACGTGCCGGATGAACTCCCGCGCCACGTCGTCGATCCTCGTGACGAAGCTCGTCTCGAGGTCCTCTTCGAGGGCGAGGTCGAAGAAGTGGTCGAAGGGGTCCGCACCGGCCTCGGCCGCCAGCTCTCCGACCGTCCGCCCCACCCTCTTCGCGTGGGCCTCGTCGCGCACCGCCTCCACCTGCAGGGTGCCGATGTCGAAGGCCACGGCGCGCGCACTCGTGTCCTCCCACTCTCCGCGCATCCGAGCTCGCCAGCCCGGGTCCGCCAGACGCCGGCAGCGTTCGGGCTCCGCCTGGGTCAGCACCTCGCGCCAGACCGGCATCTCGTCGAAGGCGAAGGTATCGACGAGCTTGAGGTGGAGCTCCAGCTTGTTCGTGGTGAACTGCGGGTGAAGGCGCACACCCTGCTCGTACGCCTCGCCGACGAACTCCAGGATGCGCTGCCAGCCGAGGGGATGCTCCGGGGTCGGCGTGAGGACGTTCAGCTCGATGGGCTTTCCCGAGGCGCGATACATGTCGAGGATCAGCCGACGATCCGCCTCGTCGTAGCCCATCGCGAGGCTGCGCGGGATGAACTCGATCGCTCCCCGATCGAACTCCTGGAGCACGCTGCACAGGGCCACGATCTCCTCGGGCCCCGCGTGGTTCGACGGAACACCGCGCCCCTCGTCGTCGGCGTGGATCTCGAGCTGCGAGCTCGAGAAGCCCAGGGCCCCCTCGCGCATTGCCTGGCGCACGAGCTCCTGCATGGCGGTGATCTCTTCCGCCGTAGCCCTACGTTCCGAGGCCGCGTCGCCCATGACGTAGCGCCGCACCGCGCAATGCCCCACGTAGCTGCCGGCGTTGACGCCCAGCTTCCCGTCGAGGCGGCTCCAGAAGTCACCGAAGCCGCCTCCGCCGAAGCGGAAGCCCTCGGCGAGGGCGGCCTTCGACATACCCTCCACTCGCGAGAGCATCGCAGCCAGCCACGGCACGTCGTCGGGTCGGGCGGGTGCGAGGGTGAAGCCACAGTTCCCGGTCAGCACCGTCGTCACCCCGTGCCAGCACGAGGGAGTCGCCAGGGGATCCCAGTCGAGCTGGACGTCGTAGTGGGTGTGGACGTCGATGAAGCCGGGCGTCAGCACGAGCCCGTCGGCATCGACGATCCGCCGAGCCGCGCCGTCGATGCGGCCGATGCGTGCGATCCGCCCTTCGGTCACGCCCAGGTCCGCCGAGTAGCCGGGCATCCCGGTGCCGTCCACGATCCGCGCGCCGCGGATCACCAGATCGAAGCTCATGCGCCCCCCACACCCCGGGATCGCTCCAGGGATCGATACTGCTTCCAGTATACTTACAGCTCACTTTACCGTTCAATCCGCCTGACGTAGCCTGCGCGAAACGGCCCGCATCGTCGGTGGGGAGGCCCCTTGCAGTTCGCCCTCTTCTACGAGATTCCCGTCGCCCGCCCCTGGTCCCGAGAGAGCGAGTACCAGGCCTATCGTGACACGATCGAGCAGGCCGTGTTCGGTGAGGCCATGGGCTTCCACTCGGTCTGGACCGTCGAGCATCACTTCCTCGAGGAGTTCTCCCACTGCTCGAACCCGGAGATCCTCTACGGCGCCATCGCCGCTCGTACCGAGAAGCTTCGCATCGGCTACGGCGTGCGGCTTCAGCCGAAGCCCTACAACCACCCGGTGCGATCCGCCGAGTCCGCCGCGGTCCTCGACCTGATCAGCGGTGGCCGCGTCGAGTTCGGAACCGGACGCTCGACGACACGCCCCGAGCTCGAAGGATTCGGCATCCATCCCGATCAGACCCGCGGCATGTGGCGCGAGGCGATCGATCACGTAGTCGGCTGCTGGACCCACGACGAGTACGAGTTCGAGGGCGAGCACTGGTCGATGCCGAAGCGCCGCGTTCTTCCGAAGCCCTACCAGACCCCCCACCCTCCCGTCTGGGGCGCCACCGGGAGCGAGGACGGGCACCGCATGATGGGCGAGCTGGGGTTGGGCCTGCTCTCGTTCAGCGTCGGAACCTCGCCGGAGCAGCTGAAGGAACGCGTGGACATCTATCGCGCCGCCGTGGCGAAGTGCACGAGTCCGGTGGGCGCTTTCGTCAACGATCGGGCGGCCTGCTTCACCCTGGTCAACTGCGCCCCGACGAAGGAGGAGAGCTACTCGCTTTCGAAGGAATCCTTCGAGTGGTATCCGAAGCGATCCGCCGAGCTGGTCGCGTCGGTGCCGATGTGGCTCGAAGAGATGAAGACCGACCTCGGCACCTATGAGTACCTCCGGGCCGCCGAAGACGTGGTCAAGCAGGGAGCTCACGAGATGCTCACCTTCGACTACCTGCGCGAAGCCAACGCGTGCATCGTGGGCGATCCCGATGAAGTGGTGGAGCGCTGCC
>CALDCK010000103.1 GCA_937937315.1 uncultured bacterium | reverse complement strand
TCGCGGCCTTCGAGATGTAGATCTCGTAGTCGTGCTCCGCGATCACCCGAGTGAGGTCGTGGAGCAGGCCGAGCCGGTCGTCTGCCGCGACGTCGGCGATCGTGTAGAAGTCCGACTCATCGTTGCTGATCGACACACTGGCCGGCGTTCCGGAAGGTCGACCCTCGCGTCCGAGCACGAGCCCCCGACGCTGGAGCAGCTCGTCCACACCCACCTGCTCCGAGAGGGTTTGCTCGAGAGATCGACGCAGCTCCTCCCAGCTGATGGAGTGCTCGCCCTCCCCGCCCTCCGGCGTGTTCAGGCGATACACCTCGAGCGCGAGACCCGCCCGGGTCGTGTAGACGTGCGCCCCCAGGATGTTCATGTGGTGTGCCGTGATCACGCCCGCCACGTTCGAGAAGAGCCCGTGAACGTCGCGGGTACAGACGATCAGCTCCGAGAAGCCCCCGCGGAAGGAACGCACCGCCGTGCTCAGGACATCTCCCTCTTCGAGCGCCAGCACGACGGCCGCGTGGCGCGCGATCTGCGACGGCGAGTGGGCGATGAAGTAGCGGCGCGGCATCATCTCGAAGAAGCCCTGGATCTGCTCCTCGGGAAGCCCCTGCTTGCGCAGCTCCGCCGTTGCCGATTCGATGCGGGTCTCAACCCGCCGCTCGATCACCTCCAGGGCCGCCTGGGTGTCGGCGGCGCCGGACTCGAGGAACTCGGCGGTCTTCTCGAAGAGCTCGGCGAGGAGGCGTCCCTTCCACTCGGACCAGGCATGCTTCGAGGAGGCGCGGATGTCCGCGATCGTCACGAGATAGAGGTTGCGCAGGTTGGTGCGGTCTCCCACGAGCCGCGCGAAGTCGTGGATCAGGCGCGGGTCGGACAGGTCCCGTCGCTGGGCCAGGTGGGACATGATGAGGTGCTGGTCCACCAGGAAGACCACCCGCTCGATGGTCTCGGCGTCGAATCCCATCCGCTCCATACACACGCGAGCGCGGACGGCACCCTTCGGCGAGTGGTCGCCGCCGAGCCCCTTCCCGATGTCGTGAAAGAGGCAACCCAGGTAGACGACGGTCAGATCGTTCTCGACGCTGCGGACCAGCTCCGTGAGGGCAGGGAGCTCCTTCTCGTAGTCGCCCTTCCAGAGACGGCGCAGCTCCTCGACCAGAAAGACCGAGTGCACGTCCACCGTATAGGTGTGATACATCACGTGCTGCCAACGACAGACGATGTGATCCCACTCGGGCATGAAGCGGCCCAGCAGCCCCACCTCGTTCATCGCGATCAGCGAGCGGGTGACGCGCTGCTTCGAACGAAGCACGCGCAGAAAGGTTTCCACCGCCTCCGGATTGGACCGGAACGCGTCGTCGATCAGGTGAAGGTTCTCGCGAATCAGTCGCAGCGCCTTGCGGGTCAGGGGAACATCGTGATCCTGCGCGATCGCGAAGGCCCGGAGCAGCAGGATCGGCTCTTCCCGCAGCTGCTGCACGTGGGGGATCTCGAGCTGGCCGTTGGCGATGCGGAGCCCCCCCTCCACGGTCTTCACCCTCCGCCGCAGCGGCGCCCTCCGTACCCGGGCCAGGCACTGCTCGATGACGAGGGACGAGTAGTTCGAGATGTTTCGCGCGTGACGGTAGTAGTCACCCATGAAGCGCTCGACGGGCAGCTCGAGCCCTTCGGCGTCGCGATGGCCCAACCGCTCGGCGATCTGCTCCTGGAGCTCGAAGCTCAGCTGGTCGTGCTTCCGGCCCACGATGAGGTGCAGCTCGTTGCGGACCCGCCAAAGGAAATCCAGGGCGTCGAAGTAGAGCTCCGCCTCCTCTTCAGTGAGGAGTCCGAGGTGAAGGAAGTCGCTCTTTCCCCTCGCGCTCGACTCCGAGGCCTGCATCGCCCAATAGGATGCGTGGTAGTCGCGCAGGCCTCCGGCGCCCTCCTTGACGTTCGGCTGGAGCAGATAGAGGGTGTCGCCGAACTCGGCATGGCGCTCCTGGAGCAGCACGATCTGCTGAGACAGGAACTTCTCCGGCTTCGGAACGAGCTTCGCTCTCAGGAGCTTGTTGAACTGGTGGAAGAGCACGCCGCTGCCCGCCAGGTACCGGGGCGCGAGCACCGACGTCGCCACGGTGGCGTCCTGGGTGGCGAGGGTGAGTGTCTCCTGGATCGTGCGGGTCGCGCCGCCGACCATGACCTGGGCGTCCCAGAGCCAGAGCTGCATACGCTCGGCCACGGCCTGGATGTGGTCGCTCATCCGATCGCGATGGAGGAAGAGGATGTCCACGTCCGAGTGGATGCTCATCTCCCGGCGCGCGTATCCCCCCACCGCCACCACGCAGAGCTCGCTCTGGCCCTCGCCACCGGCTCCGAAATAGAGCTCCTCGGAGAGGAGGAAGAGCCGCCGGATCAGACGGTCCATCAGATCCGAATGCGCCTCGTTGACCTCGCGTCCACTGGCCACCGACCGGTGCAGCGACTCGAGGTGCTCGCGAACCGTTTTCAGGTAGGCGCGGGCCCCGCCGGTCACATCGAAACCGCCCTGGGCGCCCCCACGCATCTCGAGGGAGCGCGGAAGGTGATCGTCGATGGCCGGGGCCTCGATCATCGGAATCTCCGGGCAAGGGTCGCGCCAGACTCCCGGTACCGGACCAGCGCCTCTGCGATCTGCTCGGCCATGGCGTCGCGGTAGGCGTCGTCGCGCAGGCGCCGCGCCTCGGCCTTGTTCGTGACGAAGCCCGCCTCGACGAGGACGGCGGGCATCGTCGACAGGAAGAGCACGTAGAACGGCCCCTTCTTCACGCCGAGGTCCGACACCGGCGGGAAGGATCGGGGCATGCCCCGGACGATGCCCTCCTGGATCATCTCGGCGAGGCGCCGCGAGTGTGGTGAGACCTCGTGCACGCGCAACTTCGCCAGCGTCCTCTGAAGCTCGTTCACCTCGGAGGGACTCACGCCGTTCTCCCGGGCAGCGACGTTGAGGCTGTGACGCTCGTGGTCCTCGTCCAGGTAGTAGGTCTCCACTCCGCGCACCGAGCGGCGCCGGGCTGCGTTCGCGTGGAGCGAGACGAAAAGGTCGCCCCGAGCCGCCTCGGCGATGGCCGTTCGTTCTTCGAGATCGATCGCACGGTCGTCGTCTCGCGTGAGGACCACCCGGAAGCCCCGCGCCTCGAGCTCCTTCGCCAGGGTCTGCGCCATCGAGAGGGTCACGTCCTTCTCGCGCAGGCCGCCCACGCCGATGGCGCCCGGGTCCCGCCCGCCGTGGCCCGGATCGAGGACGACGGTCTGGATCGCGCGAAGCCCCGAGGGCAGCCGCCGCCCCGGCTCCGCCACACGGTTCACGCCGCGCCGGGGTCCGTACACATCGATGACCAGGCGATTGGGATGGGAGAGCGTGATCACGCGGTGGCGCTTGTAATGCTGGAGATCCACCACCACCCGAATCGCGGTCTTCGTGTTCTGGCCGATCCGGATTCCTTCGAGCAGGCCGTCGCCGACGGCAATGCCCTCCTGGTAGTCCCGACCGACCCAGACGCCCTCGAGATCGAGATAGAGCCGCTCGGGCTTGCCCGCTTTCGGATTCGCCGGCAGTCGCTTCACCGGCGTCTTGATCTCGACCCCCTGACTCAGCTCCACCACGACCCGCGTGTAGTCGGGATAGGACCAGTGTCGCACCTCGGTCACGTCGGCGAGTCCCGGCGGGCGCTTCGCGCCGAGGAGCAGGGGAACGAGGAGGATCAGGACGAGCCACACCAAGCGTCTCACGCGCCGCCCTCCTCGAGTTGCGCCCGAAGCCTGGCCAGCAGCGCCAGGGCGTCGAAGGGCGTGGTGCGGTCGGCGTCCACGGCGCGCAGCGCCTCGAGCACCTCACGCTCCTGAGACGTCGCGCCCTCCCCCTCGAAGAGACCGAGCTGGCTCGTATCGCCATCGCCCTCGCCGCCGAGGAGTCGCGGTCTGCCGCGGGCGTCGAGCTCGCCGCTCTCGAGATTGGCGAGAATCGACCGCGAGCGATCGATCACGGTGTCGGGTAGCCCGGCGAGGCGCGCTACCTGGATCCCGTAGGAGCGGTTGGCACCCCCCGACACGAGGCGACGGAGGAACAACACCTCGTCGCCCCACTCCCGCGCCTCGAAATGGGCGTTGTCGACCCTCGGCTTCGTGCGCGAGAGGTCGGTGAGCTCGTGGTAGTGGGTGGCGAAGAGCGTGCGGCAGCCGAGGGTCGGCCCGTCGTGCAGGTGCTCGGCCACGGCCCACGCGATCGAGAGCCCGTCGAAAGTGCTGGTTCCGCGCCCGATCTCGTCGAGGATCACGAGACTGCGTCGCGTCGCCTGGGAGAGGATCTCCGCCGTCTCCCGCATCTCCACCATGAAGGTGGATTCCCCCCGCGCCAGCCGGTCGCTCGCCCCGACCCGCGTGAAGACGCGGTCCACGATTCCCACCCGTGCCGACTCCGCCGGCACGAAGCTCCCCATCTGGGCGAGCAGCACGATCAGCGCCACCTGGCGCAGATAGGTGCTCTTTCCCGACATGTTGGGCCCGGTGAGAACCAGGAGCTGGCGCTCGGTCGTGTCGAGATCCGCATCGTTGGGCACGAACTCGTCGGCCCCGCGCGCCACGAGCAGCGGCTCGACCACCGGATGGCGACCGGCCCGGATCTCGATGCATTCACCGTCATCGACCGCCGGGCGGATCCAGCCGTCGCGACGCGCCACCTCCGCCAGGGAGGCCGTCGCGTCCAGATCGGCCACTGCCTCGGCTGCGCGACGAATCGATTCGGCGTGCTGGAGGACCGACTGTCGCACCCGCTCGAAGGTCTCGCGCTCGAGGGCGGCGGCCCGCTCGGTCCCCCCGCGAACACCCTGCTCCACCTCGCGCAGGGCCGGCGTCGTGAAGCGCTCCGCACTCGCGAGGGTCTGCTTGCGCTCGTAGTCCTCGGGGATTCGCGAGAGATTGGTCTTCGTGACCTCGATGGCGTACCCGTGGACCGGGTGGAAGCGGATCTTCAGGGTCGCGATGCCCGTGCGCTCCCGCTCCGTGGCCTCGAGCCCGGCGATCCACTCGCGTCCCTTCCGGATGCCGTCGCGCAGCCCGTCGAGCTCCGGCAGGAAACCCTCCCGGATATAGCCCGTCTCGTTCGCTCCCCGCGATCCGCGCGCGATCTCCTGGGGCTCGTCCACCAGCGCGTCGCGCAGCAGTGTCACCGCCTCGGGCTGACTCGCGGGGACCGACAACGCGGGCGGCAGCAGACCCGGCGCGTCGGGCAGACGCTCCTCGTCGGGCTCCGTCAGCGCAGCCTCGACCACGGCGAGCGCTTCGAGAGACGAGCGCAGCGCCCCCAGGTCTCGCGGCGTTGCGGTAGGCCTCGCGGCCTTCGCCAGCAGCCGCTCGAGATCGCGCACCGGACGCAGCGCGTCGCGAACCCTCGACCGGGGGCGATCGCGATCCGCCAGGTACGCCACGGCGTCCTGGCGCTCGCCGATCCGCACCGGATCGAGGAGCGGGTATCCGAGCCAACGCACCAGACGTCTCGCTCCCAGCGGCGTCACGCTCTCGTCGATGCGTTCGATCAGGGTGCGAGCGCGGGTGGCGTCCTCCCCGTTCCGGAAGAGCTCGAGATGGGTGCGGGTCGAGGCGTCGAGAATCATCGCGTCGCCGATCGCGTAGCGGGCGAGGCGCGGCGTGTGGACCAGGGTGAAGGGCTGGTTCGCGGCCACGTAGCCGAGGAGCGCCGCAGCAGCCCGGGCGCCGGGATCCCGGTCCTCGGCGGACAGTCCATCCGGATGCATCGGTGCGGCCGCCGGATCGAAGCTCTCGACGGGCACCGGCGTCCGGGCGACGTCGGGCAGGGCGTGTCCGACCGCCTCGTCGAGCGCCGCATCTCCTTCGGGCAAGAGCACCTCCCGCGGCTCGATCCGGCAAAGCTCCTCGAGGAGCGAGGGCGGCAGGCCCTCCTCCGGACGCGACGTGCCCGTGGCCCGAAGATCGCCGGTCGAGGCGTCGAGCACCGCCATGCCCAGCGCATCCCCGGCGTAGAGCGCGACCAGCGAGAGCGCGCGCCCGGACTCGATGCGTGCCGGATCTCCAGCCAGGCCCGGCGTGACGACCTCCACCACCTCCCGCTTGACCAGCCGTCGACCCGAGACGGCCCGTGCATCTTCCACCTGCTCGCAGATCGCCACCCGATGCCCGAGCTCGGCCAGGCGCTTCAGGTGCTGGTCCGCGGCGTGAACCGGGATGCCGCACATCGGCACCGGATCCGCCTTCGCCTTGTCGCGAGTGGTGAGCGCGATCTCGAGCAGCGGCGCAGCGATCTCGGCGTCGCGCAGGAACATCTCGTAGAAGTCGCCCATCCGGTAGAAGACGATGGCGTCCGGATGCTGTGCCTTGATCGCCAGGTACTGGCGCATCATCGGCGTCTCGAGCGCGGAGCGGCTCATCGGAGCGACTCCGGTCGGCGCAGCATCCCGAGCCGCTCCAGCACGCTCAAGAGCTCGCCATGGGACTTGGCGGCCTCCGCCTCACGCCCCTCGGAGAGCAGGATCAGACCCAGGGCGGCCCGCACAGCCAGATCGTCGGGATCGGCCTCGAGCATCCGGTTCAGCTCGCCCAGGGACTCTTCGATCTCACCCCGCACGGCCAACATCCGCGCCAGAGCGAGGCGCGCGTGGCCGTCGCTGGGATGCTCGGCGAGGAGCTTGCGCAGCTGCGCCTCGAAATCGGCCGCGCGGCCCGCCGCTGCGAAGCTCGACTCGAGCCGCGGATACACGGCCGAGGCGGCCCGGCGGTCGAGTCCGGGCACCTTCCCCCAGGCCGAGCGCGCGGCACGCGCCTTGCCGCGCTCCGCCTCGATGTCGCCCAGAACGATCCAGGCCTTCACCGCCCGCGGAGCCTTGCGCAGCGCCCGCTTCGCCGCGCGCCGCGCCTCGTCGTTTCGCCCCTGAGCGAGGGCCGCCTCCGCGCTCTCGATCAGCAGCGTCGCCTCGTCCGGAGCACGCTGCGCAGCCTCGCGATCCACCTTCGCGAGGCGGCGCGCCATCTCGATCGCGCGGGTGTGGTCGCGCACCTCCGAGAGCAGCCACACCAGTGCCGTGAGGGCGTCACGATGGCGCGCGTCGTGGGACAGCACCTCCTCGTAGGCAGCCACCGCGCGCTGGAGGAATCCGCCTCGCCGGAAGTCCGCGGCCAGATCGGCGAGGATCGTCACGGTCTGGTCCGGGGCGAGGTCCTTGCGCAGGAGGAGATTCTGGTGGACCCGGATCGCCCGCCCGATCTCCCCGCGCGTGCGGTAGAGCCGCGCCAGAGCCAGGTACGGCTCGACGCTCGAGGAATCCAGCTGACACGCCACCTCGAGCAGGCGCTCTGCCTCATCGTACTCGCGGTCGAGCACGTGCAGCAGCGCGCCGCGCAGTGCGGCGTCAGCATCGTCGGGCGCGCCCCGGCTCCTTCCGAACGCGCGCTTCCACCAGGCCATTCGCTCTATGCGTTCCGTCCGGTCGCGCTACGCGCGCGTGGCACCGACGCAGCCAGCTCGGCTGGCTCATCGGGGTCGGGGGCGAGGGGAAGGTTTCTGAGTTGATGAATCTCCGACTCGAGACCGTTGAGCGCCTTGCGGTAGCGGCGCGCAACCAGCCCCGAACGGGCGGAGCTCCAGAGCGTGAACAACACCACGAGGCCCGCGCCGCTGAAGAAGGCGCCGAGGATCACCTTCCACAGGGATGCCTCGGCGAACTCGCCCACCACGTAGTGGACGCTCACCGGCTGCTGATTGCGGGTGACGAACTCCCACCCGACCCACCAGGTGCCAACCAGCAGGCTCACGACGAGTATGCGGCGTACCCAGCGCATGCGGATTCGCGTGGCGTCCAGGTCAGGCCGAGGGCTCGGAGGCACCCGGCCGCGACTCGTCCACCATCTCCTTCAGCTCCTTTCCGACCTTGAAGAACGGGGTGCGCTTCGCGGAGATGTGCACCGGATCTCCCGTCTTCGGGTTCCGGCCCTCCCGCGCCTCCCGGACCTTTACCTGGAAGCTGCCGAAGCCGCGAATCTCGATGCGCTCACCCTCTTGCAGGGCATGCGCCATCGCATCGAAGATCGTATTGACCACGATCTCGGTGTCCTTCTTCGAGATGTGGGGCGTCCGATCTGCGACGGCTTCGATGAGACCACTCTTGGTCATCTCATTCACCCTCCTCTTCAGTCTTTTGCGCGAGCTTCTCGGCGAGCAGGTCCCCGAGGGTCGTGGTCTGGGTCGCGGCCTGCTGGGCGGCCAGCTTCTTCAGTGCCTGCCGCTGCTCCTTGTCGGTGAGCGCCCGGATCGACAGGGAGATCTTCTGCTCGACCGGGTCCACCTTCGTGACCAGCGCCGTGACCTCCTGGCCGTCCTGCACCACCTCCGAGGGATTGTCGACGCGTTCCGCCGACAGCTCGGAGTTGTAGATCAGGCCCTCGATCCCGTCCTCGAGCCTCACGAAAGCGCCGAAGTCGGCGAGGCTCGACACGGTCCCGGTGATCTCGTTGCCCACCGGGTACTTCTTGAGGATCTCCTCCCAGGGGTTGTCCTCGAGCTGCTTGATCCCCAGGGAGAACTTCTCGTTCTCCTTGTCGATCTTCAGCACCACCGCCTCCACGGTGTCACCCTTCTTGAACTTCTCGCCGGGATGCTTGATCTGCTCGGTCCAGGAGATGTCCGAAACGTGGACCAGGCCGTCCACGCCCTCCTCGAGACCGACGAACACGCCGAAGTTCGTGATGTTGCGGATCGTCCCGCTGACGCGCGTTCCGATCGGGTACTTCTCCTCGATCACGCTCCAGGGATTCGGCTCGATCTGCTTCATGCCGAGCGAGATCTTCCGCTCGCGCTCGTCCACGTCCAGCACGAGGGCCTCGACCGTGTCGCCCACGGTGACGACCTTCGACGGGTGCTTGATCCGCTTCGTCCAGGACATCTCCGAGACGTGGATCAGCCCCTCGATGCCCGGCTCGAGCTCGACGAACGCCCCGTACTCGGCGAGGGAGACGACCTTCCCCTGGATGCGCTTGCCGATCGGGTAACGCATCGAGGCATCGATCCAGGGATCCGGCTGGATCTGCTTCAGACCCAGCGAGACCCGCTCGCTCTCCGCGTCGAACTTCAGGACCTTGACCTTGATCTCGTCGCCGACGTGGAAGAGCTCGCTCGGGTGATTCACCCGACCCCAGGACATGTCGGTGACGTGGAGCAGCCCGTCGATCCCACCGAGATCGATGAACGCGCCGTAGTCCGTCAGGTTCTTGATCACGCCGTCCACGATCTGGCCCGGGGCCAGTGTCTCGAGCGTGGTCTCGCGCAGCTTCTTGCGCTCCGTCTCGAGGAGCGCGCGGCGTGAGAGAACGATGTTCGCCCGGCGCTTGTTGAACTTGATGATCTTGAACTTCAGGCGCTGGCCGACGACGTGCTCCAGATTACGCACCGGCCGGAGATCCACCTGCGACCCGGGCAGGAAGGCCTTCACCCCGATGTCCACGGCGAGACCACCCTTCACCCGGGAGATGACGGTCCCCTCGACGGGCTCGTCTGCCTTGTAGGCCTTGCTGATGTCGTCCCAGACCTTCAGCCGGTCGGCCTTCTCCTTGGACAGAACGATGCGGCCGCTCTCGTCCTCGGACTCCTCGAGCAGCACGTCGACCTCGTCTCCAACGGAGATCAGGATCGTGCCGTCCTCGTCCATGAACTCCCATGCCTGGACGAGGCCCTCGGACTTGAATCCGATGTCGATCTGAACGAAGTCGTTATCGATCGAGAGGACGGTGCCGCTCGCAATCTCACCTTCCTTGAAGGAGCGTTCGCTGCTGCCGAATAGCGCGGCGAAACTGTCGCCGGCCGGGGTCTGTTCTGTCACTTCACTCATGAGCTTTTC
>CALDCK010000102.1 GCA_937937315.1 uncultured bacterium | reverse complement strand
CAAGCGAGCGTACGAGCGAAGCGAGTCACGCGCCGTCCGACCCCGACCCGACTCCCCGAAGCCAGCGTACGAGCGAAGCGAGTCACGCGACGACCCACCTCTGAGCAGGCCCCAAAGGACGCCAGCACGCGAGCGTACGAGCGAAGCGAGTCACGCGACGAGCCACCTCGGAGGCGGCCCCGGAGGACCGCAGTGCGCAAGCGTGAGAGCGAAGCGAGTCACGCGCCGTCCGATACGGGGGCTCCCCACGAAGGAGACCCATGCCGTAGCGCCCAACGCCCCGCCCCCGACGACGCGCACGCCCCCTGCCGTGACGAGCAAGGCTCGAGCTCGAAGCGGGCCGGCTTGCCGGGAGCGACCGAAGCGCTGCCCCGGACCGTGCAAGCGCCCCAGGGAGGCGGAGCCGACCGGCCAGGCGCGCGCAGCGAGCCGCAGGCGAGGGCTTCCCTCGCAGGAGGCGAGCGAAGGTCAAAGGGGTTCGGTGATCGGCAGGTCTTCCCACATCAGCTGAAGGAACGTCCCGATGAAGAACGACATGAACGTCATCATGAACACCGCCGACGGAAACGTCAGGAAGGGGTCGACACCCAGCATGGCCGGCAGCTGGCCGACGAAGGGGGGCAGTGCCTCGCGCACGGCGTCGATCGGCATCGCCTCCCCGCCCGGCATCCAGTTGCGGATCGCCATGAACCGACCGATCAGCCCCGTGAAGAGCAGCCCGATGCCGGCGGCCTGGACCACCCCGAGCAGAAAGATCTGGCGGGCCCGCGCAAACGCCACATCGGGATCGTCCAGCCGTCGCTGCACCTCGATATAGAGGTAGAGGAGGGTCGTCGAGCCCAGAACCACCACGATCGAGGTGAGGGTGAACCACGACCGGCTCGCCAGGCTCCAGACCTCGTCGATGAAGAAGATCGGTAGGTAGCCCACGATGATCCCGGCCAGGATACGTGGCACCGAGGCGTGGAAGAAGGTGAGATCCCGGCGCCAGAGGAAGCGGTAGAGCAGGAACCAGAGCACCGCGGCGTTCGTGACCAGCAGCTCGGCCGAGCAGAGCAGGTCGAAGAACCGGGGCGCCGCCTCGTAACCGATGCCTGCCGCCACGAAGGGCGTCGCCAGCAACGCGAGGACCGCGACGTAGTTGCGCGTCCGGTGGCGCGACAGCACCCGATCCCCATCGTCACGCCCACCGATCAGGTTCTGGGCGTGCTGGATCATCACCGCTGCGTGGTGCACGTCGTACTGGCGCAGGAACCAGCGCTCGAGCTTCCCGAGCACCCGCAAGCAGTCCCGGTTCTTCGGGCGTCTCAGGAAGGGGCAGAGGTCGCGCCCCCGCTCGACGAAGGCCTTCCCCTCCACGCCGATGGCCTCGCAGACCTCGCTCTCCCGGGTGCCGAAGGGCGACTCCTCGCTCTCGAAGACCTGGTTGGACTCGTCGAGGCACACGTCCTCGAGCCAGCGGTAGAAGGCCCGCTCCGCCAATCGCACCAGACAGCGGTTCACCGCGGCGACGTCGTCGCCCTCCAGGGTGTAGAAGAACCCGGTCTCCGAGAGGTCGTCGCTCGGGTCGACGGGATCGACCGCACCGGCCATGTAGTCGGCCAGGTAGCTCGGCTCGACCCGGCGCTGGGCAAGCCGCAGCAGAGAGACGTAGACGAGCTTCCTCAGGTGGAAGCTGGCGAAGCGCAGACCGCGCCGATCCTCTCCGGCGGGCTCTCCGGCCAGGCGCTGGGTGGTCTGGGCGATCAGGGCCACGTCCTGGTAGACCCGGGCCAGCCCCTCGTCGCCCATGCGGCCCTCTCGCTCGAGCCGGTGGACGAGGGCCTCGAGATAGCGCGGCACCCCGAGCAGCAGGCGCGAGATCAGGACCTGGGCATCTCGACGCCGGGCATTCGGCGAGAGCAGCTGCGGCTTGTCGGCCAGGTCCGAGAGCTGGAGGAAGAGCTCGGCCGGGTCGTGGCGGTCGGCGTGGAAGGAGAAGGTCTCGGGGAAGACGCGCTCGAAGCCCTGGCCGCGGTCGCACTCGAAGCGAACCTCCCGGGCGTGGAACGCGTAGGTGAAGCGAAAGACGAGGCGAAGCCGTTCGATCCGCAGCTCCAGACGATCGAGGGTGGATGCGCGGGTGGTCACGGCGGCTCAGAGCACGCGCTGATCGGGCTTCTCGCCGGACTCGTAGTACTCCTCGACGCGCTTCGCGAGCTCGAGGACCCGCTCCGGCACCTCGTCGTCCCGGAGTGGCCAGCGGCTCATGGCGATGCGGATCCGGTCCTGGAGGAGCTGCGCATCGGGAAAGCCCGGCGAGCCCATCGCGTCGTCCACCTCGAGCCAGTTCTCCAGGGCCGTTCGCGTACGTGACACGCGCTCCGCGAGCTCGCTCATGCCAGCGGACCGGATCTTCGACGAGCCCACCTCCTCGGCGAGCGTCGGGAGCTGGTCACGAGCGCCCTCGAGCTGGGGGCGCACCTCGCCGGAGGCCGACGCGATCTCCCGCAGGAGCTCGTTGAAGCGGCGCTGCAGAGGCTCATGAGAGATCTCTCGGAAGAGGATCACCCGACCGAAGGGGCGGTCCTCCGCGTCGGTCAGCACGCGATTCGTCACGCGGAAGCGGTTCACCTCGGTCTCCACGTCGTAGAACGCGAGCTCCTCGGCGTCGTCGGCGGCGACCGCCGCGCTCTTGATGGCGGCGAGATCGCGATTCGCCATGAGCGCGTCGAAGCGTATCCCCCGCGGATCCTCGGTGAGCCGCAGGTACTCGCGCACGGGTCGATTGACGGCCTGCACCACATCGTCCGCGTCCACCGCGATCGCGCCGGTGTCGAGCTCGTCCATCACGGCCGCGAGGAAGAGGTTCGCGCTCTGCAGATCGGCCAGGAGGCGCTCGTTCTCGACGGTGAGCTTGTGATGCTCGACCGCCTGCTTCATCACCTGCTTGAGCTGGTCCGGCTCCCAGGGCTTCGTGATGTAGGAATAGACGTGGCCGTCGTTGATCGCCTGGATGATGGCGTCCATGTCGGAGAATCCGGTCAGGATCATCCGCACGGTCGCCGGGTGGCGCCTCCAGACCTCGGCGACGAACTCGACGCCGCTCATATCGGGCATGCGCTGGTCGGTCAGGACCGCCGCGAAGGGCGCGTGCTCGTCGAGGATCTCGAGCCCACGTCGGGCGTCGTTCGAGGTGAAGACCTCATAGTCGTCCTCGAACGTGAAGGTCATCGTTTCGAGGATGGCCTCCTCGTCGTCGACGACCAGGATGCGAGGCAGTTCCGATTTCATCGCGAAGCCCGCCGGGCGCGGTCACCAGCCCAGGATGCGACCCCGGCGGCCCCCCGCCTTGGCGGCCTTCCTCTTGGCGACCTCTGCGGCCTTTCGGCCGTTGATGTCTGCCCGGATCTTCTTCCGGTACGCCTCGGTCCGGGACTTCAGCCGGTCGCCACCGACCTGGGTCCAGGGGCGCTGCTCCGTCGGCGCCTTGAAGCCGCGGAACTTCCGGTAGCCCCAGAGCTCGTGCTTGAACTCCTCCTCGACGAACTTCACCATGATCGCATCGTCGAGAAAGCCGAGGGCGGGGATGTGATCCGGGATCAGGTCCTCCGGGTTCGCGAAGTAGGCGAGCCCGGCCAGCACCTGGTTGCGCACCGCCGCGGGTGACTTGTAGCTCTCGTCCTCGATGATCTGGGTCATGTCTTCGAGGGTCTCGATGGCCTCGACCACGAAGCGCGGCACCCGCTGCGACGCCCGTACGTGGGTCACGAGCTTCCGGGCATCGCGGATGATGGTCCCGGGGTCCATCTCGGATGCGCTCTGCTTGGCTCGGCGGTAGAGGCCGCGAAAGTACGCGGCGTCCTTCTCGTCGAGCTCGAAAGCGACCTTGAACTTCTTCGGCATGGCTGAGGCGTCTCCGGCGCCGACGGCGCGATCCCCCGAGGGCCGCTGACTGTATCAGTATCGCGCGTAGTCGATCAAGCGATCCACCGAGCGCGCCCACTCGCCTTCCCAGCGGTCGACCACCACCGCCCCGGGCGAGCGCGCGAGCTCCAGCTGCTCGAAGACCGGATCGAGAAAGGCCGACTCGTCGGGATCTCGACGACCGGCGTGGCCGATCCGCCGCAGTCCGTCTCGGGCGATCGTCGCCAGCTCGCACGCCAACTCCAGCACCGGGACGCCCCCGTGCTCGGCCTCGAGCCCGCGGCGGGCCACATCGGCCCGGGCCGCGTCCCGCACCTCGAAGGGCGCGTCCGCCACCAGGGACCAGGCCGCCGCCCGCGCCTCGGCGTCGTAGAGCAGGCCCTTCCAGAGCGCCGGAAGCGAGCAGGTGAGACCCGGCGGAACCGCATCGGCGCCGCGGACCTCGATGATGCGCTTGACCCGCACGTCGGGGAAGAGGGTCGTGAGGTGGCGATCGAAGTCCTCGAGGGTGGCCCGGGCTTCCCCGAAACCCTCCTCGACGAAGCGCCGGAAGCTGAGGCCCGGGGTCGCGTGGTACTCGCCCCGGCGCATCACGAAGAACATGGGGACGTCGACGGCCCATTCGACGTAGCGCCGGAAGCCGAAGTCGGGCTCGAAGACCATCGGCAGCAGGCCACAGCGATCCGGATCCGTGTGCTGCCAGATGTGGAGGCGCTTGGAGGCGTAGCCGTTGGGCTTGCCCTCGGAGAGGCCCGAGTTCGCGAAGACCGCCGATACGATGGACGAGACCGCCGTCGCCATCCGGACCTTCTCGACCATGTCCGCCTCGTCGGCATAGTCGAAGTTCGCCTGCACCGTGGCCGTCGCGAACATCATCTCCAGGGCGAGCGCGCCCCGGGTCGGCAGGTAGCGCCGCATGATGCGGTAGCGCTCCTTCGGCATCACGGGGATGCGATCCACGCCGTAGATGGGGTTGATCCCGAGGCCCAGCCAGACCAGTCCCAGCGGGTCCGACGCCTCCTTCATCAGCGCCAGATGCGTGTGGAACTCGTCGCAGGTCTCGTGGATGGTCCGGAGGGGCGCGCCGGACAGCTCGAGCTGCCCCCCGGGCTCGAGGGTGATACTCGCTCCCGCCTTCGCCAGCGCGATCGTGTGGGAGCCCTCCTGCACGGGGTTCCAGTCGTCCAGCTCGGCGACCCGCGTCAGCAGGGCCCCGATACCGCGGTCGCCCTCGAAGGGGACGACCTGATGGTCGCCCAACCGCAGTCCGATCTTCTCGTGCTCGGTACCGACCCGCCAACGCTCGGCCGGCTTCGCCCCCTCGCGCAGAAACGCAACGAGGGCATCGACCGATTCGACCGGAGTCGACGGCTCGGAGCCCGATCCAGAAAGGTGGCTGGGGCTCACGCGCTGCCCCTCCACCACCAGGCACGCCCCGTCACGGCGTTGCGGCCTCCTGGAGGAAGCGTTCGAGGAACGTTCCCAGGGCGCGCTGGATCTCGTCGCGTGCATCGAAGGGGAAGCTCAGACACGGCCCCTCGGCCCTGCCCACCTTGAAGGGTCCCACGAGGGTCAGCTCGCCGCGGCTCTTCGCCACGACGATCGCCTTGTAACGACCCCGGGTGAGATCGAACTCCATCGCCCGGAGGTGTTTGTCGTCGAGCCGGATGTCACCGAGGGCGACCTGGAGGTGCGGAGCGCCAGCGCCAGCGACTGCGTCGTGGAAGCGCTCGAGGGCCCTGGAGACATCGTCGCGGATCTCGGTCGCGACCTGGCGCGCGCGAGCCAGAGCGTCGTGGTGATCGGCCTCACGCTCGCCCAGCAGCCGCCCCAGGGCGGCGAGTCGAGATCCGAGATCACCGTCCGGGAGTGCGGGGGGCGGCTCTGCCATCGTGCGAATCTCGCACATTCCGCCCCTAGGTTCGAGATCGCGCACCCAGACCACAGCGGTGACAGCCGGGCCGCACGCGCGAGTGGGCTCTCTGACGCCTTCCCCGCCGGCGCGGCGGGGTCGCGTCTAGGGCGTGGGAGCGGAGGCCGTGCCCGCGACGACGCGACGGCCGTCGAGCTCGGCGAGCAGCAGATCCCGGACCATGCCGAAGTTGGGCTGGAGGTGGGCGGGGATCGACTTGCGGGTGCCCATCCGCAGCTTGAGCGGATCGACGTACTCACCGTCCTTCCGGACGCGGAAGCAGACGTGGGGCCCGGTGGCCAGGCCGGTCTGACCGACGTAGCCGATCACCTGCTTCTGACGCACTCGCTGGCCGACCTGAAGCTCCCGGGCGAAGCGGGAGAGGTGGGCGTAGTACGACACGTAGCCGCTCTTGTGACGCACCTTCACCAGATTTCCGAAGCCCCCGGCCCGAGCGCGGTAGATCACCTCGCCATCGGCCACGGCCCACACCGGCGCACCCGAGGGACCGGCGTAGTCGATGCCGTGGTGGGGCCGGGTGACCTTGAGGATGGGGTGCCGACGCGCCTGGCTGAAGCGAGAGGTGATCCGGGCATGACGCAGGGGCGCCATGAGGAAGTCGCCCTCGACGGAGCGGCCGTCGGGTCGGTAGTAGCCGCCGCGACCCTCGTCGGCCTCGAAGTAGATCGCCGTATGGCGCCCCGACGCCCCGTCGTAGCGTGCGCCGAGGATCCGACCCGGACGGACGTAGACTTCGCTGCCGTCGGGACGCTGGCGATGCAGGCGCTCGTAGACGACCTGGAAGGCGTCCCCGGGCTTCACGGAGCGCTGGAAGTCGATGTCCCAGGCAAAGATGTCGGCGAAGTCGCGAGCCAGCTGCCCGCTCTCGCCGAGGGCCGTGATGGCGCTGTAGAGGGTCGTGGAGACCAGGCCGGCGATCATGGCCGGGCGGGGCACCAGCTCGCTCTCGTGCTGCTCCACCGCGTAGCCCTCGGGCGTCTGCTCGAGGTGGAAGGCGTTCTCTGGGGATGTCCAGTAGGAGAAGCGCAGGAGCGTGCCGTCGGCGTCACGCTCGAGCCGGTAGAGGTGTCCGGGTCGGGCGTTACGGAAGTCGAATTGCGGAGCCATCGTGCCCGCGATCTGATGGACGATCCCCGCTGGCACTCCGTGGCTGCCGAGGGCGCGGGCCAGGGAGTCGCCCCGCTTGATCATCCCTTCGACCACGTCGAAGGGCGGGGCCTTCGGGATCGGCGGGACCCCGATGGCGACGGCCCCGGCAATGGCGGGAGCTGCAGCGACATCGACAGTGCTGGGGTCGGAAGACCCCGATTTCTCGCCGGGAATCGCATCAGAGGGGGTGTTGGCCGCCGAGAAGGCTCCGAGGGCCACGAGGACCACCGCACCCACGACGAGCGTCCCCGACGCGAGGTGGCGGACGATCGAGCTCCCGCGTCGACGGCGAGGCCGCTCTGAAGGGCGCGTCTGCATGGAACCGCTCCTGAGGCTTGGCGTCGGGCGGGGGGAGGGCCCTACGAAGAGCGGGAGCGGGTTCGGCCAGCCGGACCAGACGGTGTCGGCGGCGCGAGCGAACGCTCCCTGTGACGATGGATTCTCGCGAGGCGCGCGCCCGATCGAAGACCGGATCACGCTGGGGATCCCGCGGGGACCTACCGTCGAAGCTTCGTTGTGGACCTTTCGCTCTGGCCTTGGAGGACAAATCCGCTGGCAAGGCCGGGACACTAACCCCGCCGCACTGGAAATGCACGACAGTTGCACTCTCCTGAGGTCGGCCGAGGCGCCTCCGGGCTTTAGGGCCCTCCGCAGCGCGATCCTCCGCAGAGCGCCCTCGGAGCGGCCCACACGCGAGGCGAGCCCCTTCGAGGCATGGCCACGCGGTGGGCGAGCGAGCGAGATCCGCTAGATCAGCTTCTGAATCGCGCGGTGCAGGGCCTCGAAGAGCGGCTCGATCTCGTCCTCTTCCAGACACGAGAACGCGATGCGCAGATCGTGGCCTCCGGCGGCGATGGTGCCGATGCCTTCGGAGTCGAGCAGGTGGACGCGCACCGACTCGGCGGTCGCCCCCTTCGTCTCGACGCACATGAAGTAGCCGCTGTTGAAGGGGTGCACGCTCCAGCTCTCCCGGAAGCGCGGAGCACTCGCCACGGCGTGGACCCGCTCGGCGCGGGCGCGCAAGAGCTCGCATTTCTGCTTCCGCTCCGCGTCGATCGATCCCGAGGCCAGCGCCTTCGCCACCAGGGATTGCGACAGCTGGGGAGCGTTCGAAACGGCCCCGCGGATCGCCCCCCGCGACTTGGCATCGAGCACCTCGCACACGACATCGGCTGCATCGGCTCGCCCCGGACCGAAGGTCACGAAGCCGCAGCGGAGGCCCCAGACGAAGAGCTCCTTGGTCGCGCCGTCGAGACGCACCGCCAGGAGATTGGGATGCAGATTGGTGAGCCGTCCGAAGAGTGACTCCGTCGCCGTGGGGCCGTCGAGGTGGTAGAAGAGGCCGAAGTAGGCGTCGTCGAGCACCGCCACGATACGCGTGCCGCGCGCCGCCTGGGCCTCGAAGGCCGCGACGATCGCGTCGGCTTCGGCGACGGTGGGCATATAGCCGGTCGGGTTGTTCGGGAAGTTCAGCAGCACCACGAGCTTCTCGCGGCCCTCGGCGTTCTCCTCCAGGGCCCGGGCGAAGGCCTGGGTCGAGAAGCCCTTCCCGTCGTAGAAGGGGAAGGTCGCGATCTCGGCGCCGAGCCGCACCTCGTAGGTGAGGCGGTAGTTGCCCCAGAGCTTGTCGGGCATGACGATGCAGTCGCCGGGATCGACGAAGAGATCGCCCACCAGGGACAGACCGTGGGTGATGGCGGAGGTGACGATCGGCTGACCGAACGCCTTCCCGCGCAGAGACGGGTTCTCCGCGAGCATCTTCTCGCGCCAGCGCTCGCGCAGCGCGGGCTGCCCTGCGGGAGGCGCGTAGGAGAAGGCCTCCGACGGAGCCACGTCCGCCAGGTGGGCGGCGATCGACGGCAGATACATGGGATCGCCGTCCTCGGTCGCGATGCCGATGGTCGCGTTGAAGCGATGGGCCTTCTGCTTCGCCTCGGCCGTCTGGAAGAGGATTCCTTTCGGGAAGTAGAGTCGGCGGCCGAGGGCCGAGAGCATCTCGAGCACTTCGGGCGCGGCTTCGACGAGACGCTCGTTGAGCTCACGGGCGAGGGGATTCAGCTTGGCTGCGGGGGTCATGTCGTCCTCGGGAGTGCGCACCGGGAAGCTACAAGCGGCGGTGCAGAACGTCCATGAAATCACCGAAGCCCGAGGCCCGCCAGAACGCCTGGCCCGGGCGATTCTCCGACGAGACCCGCGCCTCGACGCGGTCGATGCCGCGCGAGCGGGCCCAGTCGAGGGCCGCCCCGAGCAACGCTCGCCCCACTCCGCCGCGCCGGTGCGCCGGCGCGACGAAGAGATCCGTGATCTCGGCCCGCCGCAGCTCCGCGTGGATCGGCGGGGCGCGATCGACCCGCACGATGCACAGGCCGGTCAGGGACCCTTCCTCGGCCTGGACGAAGCAGGCGACGTCGGGATCTCGGAGCTGGGCCGCCACGAGTCGGTGCGCCTCCGACGCGGCGTCCGGGCGCAGGGCAAAGAGCGGATCGAGGCGCGCGTGGTGCTCCGTGAGGGCCAGCCACAGGGCGACGATGCGGTCGAGGTCGGCCTGCTCGGCGCGGCGCACCCCGCCGTTCACGACGAGGGACGGCCGCCCGGGTAGCCGTACCCCACCTGGGGGGTCACGCCCGCCTCGCTGCCGTCGTCGAAGCGGATCCCGACCGAGTGAGGCGCCCCCCCTTCATCGACGCGGATCACCATGAAGTGGAGCAGCGGGGCGTCTGCGTAGCCGGGCTTCCCGGAGCGCCCCAGCTCCTGGCCCGCTTCGACCCGTTGGCCGGGCCGGACCGGAATCCGATCGGCCAGGTGGAGGTAGAAGGCGGCGGTGCCGTCCTCGTGGAGGACCCACACCCCGTTGGGATTGCCGCCGAGATCCTGGCCCGCCTCGGGCTCGAAGCCGTCCACCACCCGCGCGACCTCGCCGCCGCGCGCCGCCCGGATCGTGCTGCCCTCGGGCATGCCGAACTTGAAGGATTGCTGCGCCCATCCCCCGTGGCGTGCCAGGGCCTCGAACTGACCCGACCCACCATCCGCGCCCAGGGCCTCGGCGCCCTCCCCACCCGCGCCGAGGAGCAGCGGCCGCGCCGTCGCCGGGTCGAAGGGGAAGCGATAGAGCACGCCGTCGTCGTGGGACGCGCCCTTCGGCAGGAAGCTCCAGTAGTCGCGGATCATGCGCTCGCCGAGCCGTCGACGCATCTCCTGGGGCGGAACGCCGTCCATCGACCACAGGACCACGTCTCCCGCGAGCAGGTCGAGATCCGCCGCTCCGAGGAAGATGCCCGAGGCGTCGAGGCCCTCCTTCACGTCCTGGGCAGCCTGCGCCCGGATCTGGGGGCTGGCGGCGACGCTTCGACGGAAGGCCTGCTGCTGACGCTCCTGCTGGGAGCTGCCTGGACCGAGGGACTTCGCGCCGCCGGAGCGCATCATCTTGAAGGTCCCGTGACGGGTGCCGTCGCGCTCGAAGGTGCCCTCGAGGAGGTCGCCGCGCTGCCGCACCTTCGTCGTCGCGTACTCGGTGAGGCCCTCCATCGTGTCGGTCCGGCCACCGTCGCTGCCCATGAAGTCGGCGCGCCGGAAGATCGGCAGATCGGGCGTGCCCTCGACGCTCCACACCTCCTGGTAGGTCACGACCGACGCAGAGCCCGCGGACCGCCTGCGGCCCGACGCCCAGCCCTTCGCGTCGGATCCCCGCAGAGTCTTGGTCTTCGAGCCGCGGGTGTTGACCTGGAGCCCCGCCGCGATGTTGGCGCGCTGCGCGCCGTCGGGCTCCCAGGCGTGGAGGATGCGGGCGTACTGACCCGTGTGCCGCCGCTCGAAGCGCCCCGACTCGTCCTCGAACACGACGATCGGATACTCGGTCCAGCTCAGGCGCCGGCCCTTGGATTCGAAGATCCAGAGCCTGTCATCCCAGCGGTCCTGGTCCGGATCTCCCCCGTGGTCGTCCTTGTAGTGGATCAGGACGTACCAGCTTCCCTCCAGGTCGACCTCCTCGGCGACGGCGCCGCCGGCGATGGACAGGCAGGCTACGAGGGCGAGGGGGATCCCGATCCAGCGACGACCCGATCGCGTCCGGGAACGCGGCGGCGAGACCGCCGGGCCGGTGCGCATCAGATGACTCGCTGTGTGTCTGGGAAGCTCCGCCAGACCGGGATGCCACAGAAGTGGGTTCCCTCGGTGCAGCGCGGTCGGGCGTGGCCACTACGCACGAAGCAGGGCGGACCGACGTGCTCCACCAGCGACGGATGGACGCCCCTCACCTGCTCGATCTCGTCCATCGACGCCTGCCAGATCTCCCACTGGGCGTTCAGACAGGTGCGCATCGTCCATTTGTGGATGAGGTCGAGCAGCGTGCCCGACTCCTCGAAACGGATCGCCAGGGCGTTCGGCAGCACGTAGAGGGCGGCCTCCGGCGCGGCGCCCAGGGCGAGCAGCCGGGACCGCACGTCCCACTGCTCCTCGACGAGCTCCCGGAACAGGGCATGACTCGCCGGGTCCTCGGCGATCAGCTCGGGCTCGATGACGTCCACGACCCCCGGAACCGTCCGCGACAGCAGGGGGCGCGAGCCCGGAACCGTGCGATGGCGCTGGTCCTGGGAGTCCGCCGTGTGGGAGAGCTTCTTGCGGAACACGAAGTGGGCGTGGGCCAGGGCGCGCATGATCGGCGCGTGGGTGGAGACATTCAGCCGATCCAGTCGATACGGGTTCCGGCCGGGATCGAGGGCGAGGGCCAGGGCCTCGTCGTCGGCCAGATCGCTGCGCCCGAGCACGTGACGCACCGCGTCCGCGACCACCTCCGGCGCCCGCGCGCTCCAGTCGACGAGGCGGGCCGTGCGACCGTCGAGGGATTTGTCGAAGGCCTCGAGCGCAGCCGGGTCGCCGAGTCCCGGCGGCGCGAGCCGCTGCTCCACGACCTCTTCCTCCTTCAGCGCCGGCTCGCCCACCCGCCCGAAGAAGCTGGGATCGAGCCGCTCCACCTCGGCCACCATCCGCTCCACCACATCGGTGGCCTCCTGGGGTACGTCGCCCACCCGGGCCATGCGACGCAGACGGTGGAGCACGATCCCCGAGACCGTGTAGACCATCGCGGTGTGGCAGCCGATCGGAAGGACGTAACGCGCCGTCTCGATCGCCTTCTTCTCCGCCTCCCGGGCGACGTTCTTGCCGAAGGCCACGCCCTGGCGGCGATCCAGCCGCCAGAGATCGGACAGGGTCTTCTGGGTGCGCGGAAGCAGCCGCTCCGTGAGCTCCCCGTAGCCGCGCCAGGCGCCTTCGACCGAGCGGGTGTAGAGCTCGCGCGCCTCGCCCTCGAGGGAGGGCGGCACATGAGCCGCCGGCTCGTCGAGCTTCACGTAGCGCTGACTCTGCTGCTCCGTGTTGTAGAAGGGAAACGCGTGGAGGAAGGACCAGACCAGCTGTCGCGAGATCCCGGACAGCGCGAACTCGAAGGTCGCGTGCTGATACACCGTATGGTGACCGCCCTCGAAAGTGAGGGGGCCGATGTTCTCCCGCTGCCGCTCGGTGATCTCGTCCGCTTCGACGACCCGCGTGGAGTAGCAGGTGCGCGCCGCGGCGATGGCGTCGTCGTAGGGGCGGTCCGTCGCGCTGCGTAGTCGGACAACGGGTCCGGTATCGATCACCGTCACAGGCGTGCAGGCCCCCCTTTGCGTCGGCCGGTGTCGTCGGGTCATCCGAGGAGACGCCTCCCCGCACAGCCGCCTTCGGCGGCTCGTCACAACGTCTCGCGTCACCCCCGCGGCCCCAACGGCCAATTACTCTTACAGACCTCGCGCGGCGCTGCGAGGGCAAAGTTTTTCCCAATCGAGACCGCGCAGCGTCGGAGCCGCGCGGGTCGAGGTCTCCGGCTCCCAGTCAACTTCCGTTCCACCTTCAAACCCTTGGGTCACCATCTTGCGGGTCCATGTAGGATCCCTGCATCGTTGGCACACCGCTTGCGCATGCTCGGCGCGGACTTCGCCTCCCCCATGAATCGGACCATGCCCCTGCTTTGGATCGTCGACCGAAATCCCCGCCGGCGCGCGGCTCTTGCCCGCCTCGCTGCCGCCTCGGAGAGCGCCGTGATCGGCGCTCCGGACGACCATCGCTTTGCCTCCGCGCCGAGTCCGGACGTCGTGATCCTGGCCTTGGACGCAGATTGGGAGCTCGAGCTTCAGTTCGCCCACTCGATTCGGCGGGGCACCAGCCGTGCGCGCTGGCTGCTGGTGGGCGACCGCGCCGCAGAGCAGGCCGCCCTGGCCTGCTTCGACATGCGCATCACCGCATTCTTCGCCTATCCGCCGAGCCCTGATGCCCTGCGCGCGCAGATCGCCTCGCCCCCCGCAGGAATCGGCCCGGCCCCCCTCTCCGAGCGGGCGCGTCGGGAGGCGATCTCCACCCGCTTTGCCCGCTGGTTCAGCGACCTCGAGCTGCCCGATCTCCTGAGGGCCCTCGATCCCAAGCTCGCCGACGTGCCGGCCCTGATCTGCGGGGAGCCCGGAACCGGCCGCAGCGTGATCGCCCGCTACATCCATCTCTTCGGCGGCTCCGGCCGCGGCTCCCTGGCCCACGTGCCCTGCTCCGCCGACACGACTCCGGGAGAGATCGCGACAGCCCTGGCCGAGCTCCGGGACCACCGAGGCCACCACCCGGCCCTGACGATCTGGCTCGAGAGCGTGGAGCGCCTGTCGAACACGACCCAGCGCATCCTCCACGGCTGGATCGAGTCCGGGCTGCCTACCGGCGCCGTGAGGGCGCCCCTGGTGCGCTGGATCGCCACCTGTGACGAGCGGGAGGCGCCGCAGATCGAGCCGGGCCTCCGCCGCAGCCTGTCGACGCTGATCATCCATCTCCCGGCGCTGCGCGAACGGGGGCTGGTGGTGGGTCGGATCGTCGAAGAGACCGCACGCGACTGGTGCACATCGCGTCAGGAGCGGCCGCGGCGCTTCGGCGAGGACGCGCTGGCCGTGCTCGAGGAGTACCCCTGGCCGGGCAACGTCTCGGAGCTCGAGGCCCTGGTGGTGCAGACCCTGGCCGCCTGCTCCAGCGACCCGATCCGCTCGGACGACCTTCAGCTCGAAGGAGAGGCCTTCGCTCCCCTCGACCCGGGAGATATCGGCGCCCGCATCGACGACGAGCCCCGGAATTCCGGAGACTTCGGCACACCGCTCGAAGAGCCCCGGAATGCTGCAGACTTCGGCACACTGCTCGAAGAGCCTCAGAACGCCGGAGACTTCGGCACGCTCCTCGACGAGCCCCTGGATGCGACCGAGATCGGAACCCTGATCGACACGCCCGAGGGCGGGTCGAACCGCGACCCGGGAGAGCTCGAGCTCGAGACCTTCCTCGAGGAGACCCTTCCCTCGGAGTCGGAGGTCGTGACCGAGTCGCCGAAGCCGCCCGCGCTGGAGCCCGCGATCGATCGACCGGCCCCTCTCGCGCCCTCGACCGGCAGCGATTCCTTCGCCCGGGCGAGGGAGGAGACGGACGGCGCCGGGCCCCTGGCGCGCCTCGCGAGCGCGCTCTCCCGGGAGGTCCGCAATCCTCTGGCCACCATCCGCGCCTTCGCCGCGGCGCTGCCCGAGCGCTTCGACGACCCCGGCTTCCGCGACCGCTTCGCCGACATGGTGCGCGACGACGTCGGACGCATCGACGTCCTGATCGAGCGGCTCGCCGACGCCGCGACCCTCTCCCCGCCGAAGCGCGAGCAGGTGGACGTGGCCGCGCTGCTGGAGGACCTGCTCGACGCTCGCCGCGGCCGGATCCGCGAGCAGCGCCTGCTGGTGCTGAAGGAGCTCGACACCACCGAGCCCCACGCGATCTGCGACGAGGCCCAGCTTCGCTTCGCCCTCGACACCCTGCTCGGCCGCGCCCTCGAGTGGGTCCCGAGCCACGGGGACGTGTATCTGGCCTCCCGTCACCACGCCGCCAGCGGTGGGGCCGGCCCCACGGTCCGGATCCTGATCCGCTTCCACGACCCCAACGGCGAAGGCCCGCCGGGCACCATCGGCGGCACGACGCCGGAGGAGTCCCTGGAGCTTCTGATCGCCGAGATCGTCGTGCGAGCCCAGGGAGGCACCCTGGGGGTGACCTCCACCGACGGCGAAGAGACCGTGATCCTGATCGATCTGCCCGCGCCGGCCTGAGCCGCCGGGGGGCCACCCGCCCGAGCCCGCTCCGGAGACGGGTCCGGGATTCAGTCGAAGGGGCGATCCGCCGATGCCGCTCCCAGCGGCGGTCTCGCGTGGATCGCTGCGCGCGGCGTCGGATCGCCAGGGGAGGCTGCATGGGAGACGAGAGGCGGGCCACGGTCCTGGTGGTGGACGACGAGCGCGGACCTCGCGAGTCCCTGCGCATGATTCTGGCCCCGACCTACCGCGTCCTCCGGGCGCGCAGCGGCTCCGAGGCCCTCGAGTGCCTGCGCGGCGAGTCCGTGGACGTCCTCACCCTCGACCTCAAGATGCCCGGCATGGGCGGCGAGGAGGTGATGCGCACGGTCCGCGAGGAGCATCCCCACGTCGAGATCATCATCGTGACCGGATGCGCGTCGATCGAGAGCGCCACCGAAGGTATCCGCCACGGCATCTGCGACTACCTGCAGAAGCCCTTCGACGTCGTGCAGGTCACCGCCGCCGTGACCCGCGCCCTGACGCGGCGGAAGGCCCGGACTGGCCTCGTGACCTTCCTCGAGGCCCTGGGCGACGCCGTCGGTCGGGACCGCGATGCGACTGCGATCCTCGAAGAGGTGCAGCGCAGCCAGGGGATGCGCGGGAAGCTGAGGCTCCTGTTCGGCGATCGCGCCATCTCCCTCGGAGCGCCGGAAGGACCCGAGCCCGATCAGACCGTCGAGTTCCTCGAGGTGCTCGCCGAGACCATCGAGACCAAGGACCGCTTCATGCGCGGTCACGCCCGGCGGGTGGCCTTCTACTCGAGCCTGATGGCCGAGCGACTCGAGCTTCCGACCGAGACCCAGGAGCGGGTGCGAATCGCCGCATTCCTCCACGACCTCGGCAAGGTCGGGGTCCCGACGGATCTGCTGCTGCGGGCCGGCGCCCTGGAGCCCTCGGAGCGGGCCCTGGTCGAGCAGCACCCGGTGATCGGTGCACACCTGCTGAGGCCCCTCGATCTGCCGGCGATCGTCCCGCTCACGATCCGTCACCACCACGAGTGGTGGGACGGCACCGGCTACCCGGACGGGCTCGCCGGGGAGGAGATCCCCTTCGAGGCCCGAATCGTGTCGATCGCCGACGCCTTCGACGCGATGACCTGCGACCGGCCCTACCGGCAAGCGCTGCGGCGGGAGATCGTGCTCGGAGAGTTCAAGCGCTTCGCCGCGGTGCAGTTCGACCCGGCTCTTACCGCGATCTTCCTCGAGATCCTCGCCGAGGGGGTCTGCGAGTCCGACGTCACCCAGATCACCGAGCCTTCGGACGATGCCGCAGCGGCCCAGATCTCCCTCTAGGTCGGCGCTGGCGAGTCGCGCGCCAAGGCGCGCTGCGCGGTAGCATCCCAGCGATGTTCGGCATCGGAATGACGGAGCTGCTGGTGATCTTCGTGATCGGGCTGCTGGTGCTCGGCCCGAAGCGGCTGCCCGAGCTCGCGCGCAGCCTGGGGCGCGGTCTGGCGGAGTTCCGGCGGGCGACGACGGACATGCGGCAGGAGTTCACGGACATCGCCGACGAAGCGAACATCGCGCCCCCGAAGCTCGAGCCCTCCGGCGGGGCCGCTGCCGGGCCATCGACCTCCCCGGGTGGAGAATCCAGCGCGAGCACGACCACCGCTCCGGACGGCGATTCCAACGTGAACGCGGCAACCGCGCCGGGCGAGCCCAACGCAAGTGTGGTCCGGGACTCGAGTGGGCGGGCCGATGCGCGCGTGGAGACCGGTGACGACGAGCAGTCGGCCGCCTCCTCCCCCGATGCGGGCACACCGGACCGCAATGGATGAGACGCGACTGCCCCTGACCGATCATCTGGCGGAGCTCCGAAACCGGATCTTCCGCGTCCTGATCGCCTGGGTCGTCGGATCCGCAGCGGCCTGGAGCTTCAGCGAGGAGATCTTCGGTCTGCTGCTGGCTCCCGCGGTTGCGGCACTCGGTGACGGCCAGGGCACCCTCCAGGCCATCGCGCCGACCGAGATCTTCTTCACCTACCTGAAGTGCGCCCTGCTGGCGGGCTTCGTCCTGGCCCTGCCGGTGATCTTCTGGCAGATCTGGGCCTTCGTATCGCCCGGCCTCTACGAGAAAGAGCGCCACGCGATCGTTCCCTTCGTGGTCGCCTCGACGCTGCTCTTCGCCGGGGGCGCCTCCTTCGGCTACTACCAGGTCTTCCCCCTGATGTTCTCGTTCTTCACGAGCTTCGACAGCGACTTCGTCCAATCCGCCTGGACGATGCGCGAGGTCTTCGCGCTGACGACGCGGCTCTTCCTGGCCTTCGGAGTCGCCTTCGAGCTGCCGGTCGCCGTGTTCTTCCTCTCGTTGGCGGGCATCGTCGACGCGCCGACGCTGCTGCGCGGCACCCCCTACGCAGTGCTGGGCGTATTCGTCTTCGCGGCGTTGCTCACGCCGCCCGACTGGGTCAGCCAGATCTTCCTCGGCGTACCGATGGTGGGCCTCTACCTGATCGGCGTTGGCGTCGCCTACATCTTCTCTGGAACGCGGCGAAGCCCGGCGAAGAAGGACGAGGCCTGAGCCTCAGCCGATCTCTCCGCCGACCCAGGCGCGGATCAGGTGGTGGGCGATCGCGAAGGGCGGGGGAACCACCAGATCGTCTCGGCGCCCGTCGAGTGCCGCGCGAAGCGCATCCCGCGTAAACCAGCGGGCGTCGTCGAGCTCCACCGCGTCGATCTCGATCTCTTCGCTCTCCGCCTCTCCGATGCAGCCGATCATGAGCGACGAGGGGAAGGGCCAGGGCTGGGAGCATACGTAGCGCACCGCTCCGACGACGACCTTCGACTCCTCCCACACCTCGCGACGCACCGCCTCCTCGAGGCTCTCCCCCGCCTCGACGAATCCCGCGAGAGCCGAGTACATCGTGTCGGGCCAGCCCGGGCCGCGACCCAGCAGGCAGCGATCGCCCCGGGTGATCACCGCAATCGCCACCGGATCGGTGCGCGGGAAGTGCTCCGCCTGACAGTCGAAGCAGATGCGGTTGCCGCCGCCCTGGACGGACCGGGTGTGCCCGCCACAGACGGCGCAGTGTCCGTGACGCGCGTGCCAGTCGACGAGGGCGCGCGCCTGGGCCGCGATCGCCGCGTCACCGGCGGGAATCCGAGCCACCGTGGCTCGCAGGTCCTCGAAGCTGGCGACGTCGGCGATGCCGAAGGTCTCTTCGGGCTTCTCCACCGCGGACACGTCGATCGCGAAGTGCGCGACGCCTTCACGGGTGCCGAGCAGCACGGGCTCCGGCGCGGGGTCGAGGTCTTCGAAGAACTCCCGCTTCGCCCAGGCCAGGGCGCGCTCGTCGCCGCGCTTCAGCAGGGGTTGGAGTCGCCACACCGGCAGATAGCGCGATTCCGGCGCCTGCTCCTGGGCCTCGAGCCACGCTCGCTCGCGACGTCGCAGGTTCTCGCGATCCAGAGGGCTCCCGGAGAAGGCGATGGGATCGTCCATCCCGACATCCTATCCGCTGGCGGGGGGAACACAGCGGAGCGTCGCGCCGAAGCCGGCCGGTCGCGGTGGGCGATCACTGCGCACCACCCCGTGGCGTCCTGGCGGCCTGGACGTAGGGCGTCCCGGCCCGATAGAGGATCCGACGCGCCTCGGCCTGGGCCGCCACGTCCGGGTCGCCCTCGGCCCGGGCCCGCGCGACGGCGCGACCGGCCGCCTCGGCGGCGGCATCGAATCGACCCGCCGCCGCATAGCAGGCCGCCAGCGTGTCCAGCAGGTTCCCCGACGGAGAGGCGCTCGCGCGCACCAGACCTTCCGCCAGGCGTACGGCCTCGACCGGGTCGCGCACGTCCGCATCCGGTGCCGTCGCCAGCAGCCAGGCCAGATCGTTCGTGTTCTCCGAGAGGTCCGGCGCGATGCGCGAGACCTCCCGGCGGAGCCGCACCGCATCGGCCAGTCGTCCACTGGCCTCGGCGGCGGAGGCCAGGACGAGCGGGACGACCGCGTCGTCGCGCTCGTCACCGAAGGCGCGCTCCAGGTGGAGGCGCGCCTCCTCCTCCAGCCCCAGCCTCGCCAGGGCGCGGCCGAGGGACTCGTGGGCATCGGCACTCTGCGGGTCGTAGCGAACCGCCAGGCGCAGGCTCTCCAGCGCGCCCTCCGCGTCGCCGCGCTTGCGCAGGTAGGACGACTTGCCGAGGAAGTAGCTGCCGAGGCGCGGCCGCATCCACTCCGGATCGCTCTCGTAGGCGGCCAGGTAGTAGCGCTCCGTGTCCTCGAGCTCGCGGAGCCGACCATGCAGTGAGCCCAGCCCGAACAGCGCTCGAGGATTCCCGGGCGTCACCTCGAGAACCCGCTTCCAGAGTGCCCAGCTGTCACGCCAGTGTGGGAGCTGGGCCCAGGACGTCACCGCAAGCAGCGCGATCGTGAGGGCGCCGACTCCGGCCACGAGCCGACGCCACCCCGGGCCACGGGCCAGGTCCGCGACGCCCCAGGCCACGCAGATCGAAAGGCCGATGAGGGGCAGGTACATGTAGCGATCCGCGTAGGCCTGCTCGCCCACCTGGACGATTCCGAGGGTCGGGACCAGCATGCCGCCGAACCACAGCCAGCCGACGAGCAGGTAGGGGCGAGAGCGCCGCAGCCGCAGGAACCACAGCGTGACGCTGCCGAGCAGGAGCGCCGAGAGCGCGGCCTGCGCCAGGTCCGGCCCTCCCTTCGGGTAGGGGTAGAAGACGGTGAGTCCGGTGGGCCAGAAGGTCTTCTGGAGGTAGACGGCGTAGGCGGACACCCCGTTGGCGAGCCTCGGCCCCAGCGGAATCGGCTCGCCGAAGACCATGGCGCCGGTAGCGCGCTGCACGACGAAGGTGACCACGGAGACGACCGCGACCAACGCGAGCATCGGCAGCTTCTCTCGCAACGCCGGCCAGCCCAACCGGCCCAGCGGCCAGGCGTCGAGCAGCAGCAGCACGAAGGGCAGGGTCACCGCGGTCGGCTTCGACAGCAGCGCCAGCAGCAGCGCGGTGTAGACCGCGATCCGCGTGCTCCAGCCCGGCCGCTCGACGTAGCGCGCATGGGCCAGCAGCGTCGCCGCGAAGAAGAGCCCGGAGAGCACCCCCTTACGCTCCGAAACCCACGCCACGGTCTCCACGTGCAGCGGGTGGACCGCGAACACCGCGGCCACGAACGCGGCCAGCCAGAGCCGTCGCGTCAGCGACGACAACGCCAGGAAGAGCAGCGCCGAGGCGACGGCGTGGATCGCCACGTTCGTGAGCTGGTGGGCACCGCCGGTCGGCCCGTGGAGTCGGCGATCCAGCTGATGGGAGAGCACCGTCACCGGAATCCAGTTCGAGAGGAAGGGCAGGGTCACGGCCTTCTCGAGCCCCTCGAGCCAGGAGTCCGCCTCGAGGTCGGGGTTGCCCTCGATCCCACCGAGATCGTCGAGGTCGACGAAGTCGTGGGTGCGGACCTGTGCGAAGACCCCGAGCACGAGACACACCAGCCCGACGGCGACGGCGGCCTTCACGAGCTGGATGCGCTGCATCGGGCTCATCCTACCGATCAGATGCCCTGGAGCCTCGCGACGATGGCGTCACGCGCGCACTTCGGATCGACCCCCGTCGCGACCCGCATCGGCGCCCCGATGCCCAGGGCGGGGTCGACCTCGTGAGTCCGCAGCACGCCGGCCTGGATGGTCGTCGCGATCTGCAGCTCCTCGAAGTGCAGGGGCGACGGATCGACGAGCGCCAGCACCGTCAGCGGGTCGTGCAGAAAGGCGACGTTGTCCTCGGCCAGGGCTCCGCCCATGGCCGTGAAGATCTTCCGCTGGAGCGGCGTCCAGAAGCGAACCTGCCGTGCGATCTCCCGGGCGAGGGGCCCGGCCTCATCGAGTCCCTCGAGATCTCGGGTGCGGAGCCAGGTCTGGAGGGTCACGTCGGCGGTGACGAGCGTCGTGCGGAACCCGGCACCCAGCACCGCCACGCTCGCCTCGGGGTCCGAGCACAGGTTGTAATCGATGCCGAAGGGGCAGACGAACGCGCCCAGGCGCGCCTCACGGACGTGACCGCCCATGATCGTCACGCCGGCCACCCGCCGCGGCAGCTGCGGATCCAGCGCCAGGGCCAGCGCCAGGTTCGTCATGGGGCCGATCATCACGATCTCGAGATCGGTCACCTCGCGGGCGGCCCGGACGATCCGCTCGGGAGCGGACTCGCTCGAGAGCGCGGCGAAGGGCGTGTCGGCGACGCAGGCGGGCTCGTGGCCGAACCAGTTGTAGCGCTCCCGGGGGCGCGCGAGGCCACCTTCCGCTCCGACGCACACGTCGACGTCTCCCCGTCCCGCCAGCGCGAGGAGCGATGCCGCGATCTCTCCGCGCGCGCGCGTGTCGGCGGAGACCGTCGTCACCGCCACAGGCTCGAGGGCGTCACGCGCGGCCAGCACCAGGCCGAGCGCCAGGCTGTCGTCGCAGTCGCTTCCGATGTCCGTGTCGAGGAGGATCGGTCTCACGGGAGGAGCGCGAGCGTCGCCGAGCGGACGCGCGCATCGCGCACCTCCGCCGTCTCCTCCTCCACTCGTTCGTCGGGCTCGATCTTGAAGATCGTCTGGCCCTTCGCCACGACCGTCCCGTCGTTGTCCGCCATCGGGTTCTCGGTCACAGTGCCGGAGAACGGGGCCAGGATCTTGTTGAACATCTTCATCACCTCGATGATGAAGAGCGGCTGCCCGGCCTCGAAGTGGTCTCCCACCTCGACGAGCCGCGGCAGGTGGGGCGCCTCCCGCGCGTAGAAGGCGCCGCCCATCGGTGTCACGATCTCGTCGGCGCTGGCGACCGGCGGCGGCGCGAGGGCTTTCACGTGCTCCCGCATCGTCTCGGCGTCCATGAAGGTCTCGGGGAAGACGACCCGCAGCTGATCGTCCACGTCGATCTCGCTGAACCGGGAGGCCACGCCCAGTCGGGGCACCAGCAGCAGGAGCTCGAGCCCCAGCTGGAACCCGCGGTGCGACGCCACGCAGGCACGCCACAGCGATTCGTCGCCGCCCGACAGCCGATCGTCGCCTTCTCCTTCGAAGAGGGCGGACACCGATGACCAGTCCGTGAGACCCGTCCGCGCGCCCACCTCCTCGTAGAAGGTGAGAGCCGCCTGGAGCAGCTGATCGTCGTGGGCCCAGATCTTCTCCGAGGGGGGGGTAGTCGGGTCCTCTTCCATGTTGAGGTAGTGATAGAGCTCGTGGAGGAAGTGGATCGGGTTGTCCGCGAACTCCACCGAATCGCCTCGGCGGCTCCAGAGCCTTCCCTCGAAGCGTCCCAGGAATCCGGCCAGGACGTGAGGATTCGCCAACAGCCGGTCGAGGGGCCGGAGGACCAGGGTCTCCTTCTCGGCCAGCACCGCCCGCGCTTCGGCGTCGGGCTGGCGGCGCCCCAGCTCCGCGAGCGCCACCGCGAGATCGACGTCGTCGACCTTCTCCTGGAGCGCCCCGACAGCGGCCAGGTACGACTGCATGAAGCGCGTGTCCGGCTCGGCCATCGGGTCCTTGCCGAGGAACCAGCTGATCAGGCCGTAGTGCACGGGCGTATTCGTCTGGAGGTCTTCGCCGCGCAGCTCGGTCTGGCGGAGGATCTCCGCCATACGCTCGTAGTTGTCGCGCCGGCAGTCGCCGTCGGTCAGCACGAGGGCGACGTTCGAGTCGTAAGCGCCCGCCAGGGAGTAGAAGACGAAGGATCCGGTGTCCGGGTTGCGATGGCCGATCCCCTGGTCGAAGCGGATCTCCCCCTCGACCGGCGCCGACCAGGCCCGGATCATGCCGCCGGCGTGGGGCTGGAGCGCCTGGTTCGTGGCATTGATGCGCAGCTCGAGGCCCGAGACGGCCCGCGATCGCCGCCGCGGCCTCGGCACGCGCGCGCCGTGGGCGGCGAGCAGCGCCATCGCCTCGATCAGGTGCTCGACGGCGAACCACTCCTCCGGCGCCTCCGGGTTCTCGAACACCAGGTCGTAGACGAGCTCGGTCACACCGTGCTCCACCTGGATGCGCGTATTCATCTCCATGAAGAAGTGGTTGAAGCCCTCGACGATGCACTCGAAGGTGGAGACGCTGTCGAGGCCCGTCGCCTCGCCGAAGCGCTCGCTCTCGGCCTCCATGCGCGCCAGGGTGCCGCGGTCCCCCTCGAGGACCTCGCGCTTCGTGCCGTCGGCGCGCTTCGCCTCGGCCTCCAGAAGCTCCTGGGTCAAGGACACCTCGACGAGCTTCTGCTCGTGCATCTGCACCGAGCAGTCGCGGCCACCGAGGGAGATGCACCAGCTGCCATTGCCGATCAGCTGGATCTCGTTGTGACGCGTGCTCTCGAGGTTGAGCTCGATCAGGAAGTTCCGGTTCGAGCCGGCCGGCAGGACCTTCACCTCCGCCAGCACGTCCATGACGGCAGCGGCAACCTGGTCGGGCTTCGCGACCACGCGCTGGCCCTTCCCCCCGCCCCCGGCGACGTGCTTGAAGCGAATGCGGTTGTCCGGGTACTCGCGCCAGATCTCGCGACAGAGCGTCTCGGCCTGGGCCTGGAGCTCCTCGATCGTGACGAGCTCCACCCGCTTCTCGTAGCCTGCCTGGAGGAGCGCCTCGGCGTTCTCGGCCGGAGAGCCCGAATCATCGAAGGAGAAGTCGAGGCCGTGCTCTGCGGCCAGCGCCTCGAGGGCCTTCCGGTCCGCGGCTCGCTGGAGCAGCGCCTGGGAGGAGACGTCGTCGACGCCGGGGATGACCGCGTTTCCCAGCTCGCGGGCCAGGCGCTTCGCCTCGTCCTTCGCACCGGCGCGCCGCACGACCGAGGAGCTCGGACCCATGAAGCCCAGGCCCGCCGCCTCGATCGCCTCGATGAACTCGGCGTCCTCGGCCATGAACCCGTAGCCCGCGAAGATGTGGGTGTAGCGGTGCTCGAGCGCGATCGAGACGATCTCGCGGATCCGCTCCTGCTTCTCCTCCTGCCCCACACCCATGTAGTCGGGGATGCGGTGCACGTTGGCGGAGTTCGGGAAGCGCCGCAGCTCGGGAGCGAGGCAGCGCGGATAGGTGACCGAGTCCTTCTCCGAGAGCAGCATCCCGTACTCGCCGATGCCGATCGCCTCGAAGATGTCGAAGGCCTCCTGGCGGACGGGCCCGCGGCAGACCACGAGGACCTTCAGGGCGTCGAGGGCGAAGGACCGGATCCACTCGGACCCGGACTCGTGGAAACGCATCTCCGTTCCCGTGGCGTCGCGCACTATTCGAACTCCCGCTGGGGGCCCGCCATCGGACCCGGGGTGTAGGTGCGCATGAGGAAGGCCAGGTTCTCCGCCAGGACGCGACGGCTGGTGCCCGGCATCACGATCCGGGAAACCGAGCCGAGAGAGAGCGCCTCCTTCGGATTCATCAGCTCGTGCTCGTAGCGGTCCGAGAGCTGCTTGAGTGAGTCGTCCCGCTCGCGGGCCGCCTCCTTCTCGTCGCCCGAGGCGGCGGCCTTCCGGTAGGAAGCGTCGATCGCGCGAAGCTCGTCCTTGTAGACGAAGTCCTTCCCCGCCGGGCCCATCACCGCGATGCGCGCCATGGGCATCGCGAACACCATGTCGGCGCCGACGAAGTAGGAGTTGTAGGCCGCGTAGGCGCCCCCGAAGGCGTTGCGGATGATCAGGGTCATCGAGGGCACCCGAACGTCGATGATCGAGTCGAGCAGCCGCCTGCCCTCGAGGATGATGCCGCGCGTCTCCTGTGTGGTGCCGGGGGTGAAGCCCGTCGTGTCCTCGAGGAAGATCAGCGGAACGTTGTAGAGATTGCAGAAGCGGATGAAGCGGGTGGCCTTCCGCGCGGCGTCCACGTCGATGGAGCCGGACGAGATCGCCGAGTTGTTTGCGACGTAGCCGACCACGTGGCCGGCGATCCGCCCGAAGGCGGTGATGAGGTTCCGCGCCCGTTCGTGCTGGAGCTCGAAGTACTCGCCGTGGTCCGAGAGCAGCTGGAGCATCAGGGTGATGTCGAGGGGCGAGTTCATGCCCGCGGGCTGAGAGAAGGTGCGCCGGAAGAGGACGTGCTCCTCGAGGGTGAAGCGGTCCACGGGATCCGAGGTCTCGACGAAGGGTGCGAGGGACTTGTTGTCGTTCGGCAGATAGGAGAGCAGGCGAATAGCCGTCCGCAGGGAGCCCAGCTCGTCCGCGGTGGTCACGTCGCAGACGCCGTTCAGGCCGTGGACGCCGGGTCCGCCGAGGGCGTCGGCCGTCACGTCCTCCCCGAGGGCGGACTTCACCACCCCGGGCCCCGTGAGTCCGATGAAGGTCTCGTCGCACTGGATCATGAACGAGCCCTGGCGCGGCAGGTAGGCCCCACCGCCGGCGTTGTACCCGAACATCAGGCTGATGCTGGGCACGAGGCCGCTGATCTTGCGCAGAGCGGTGAAGGCCTCGCTGTAGCCGTCGAGTCCGCCGACGCCCGCGGGCACGAAAGCGCCGGCCGAGTCGTTCATCCCGATCAGGGGGATACCCCGCTCGGCCGCCATGTAGATCAGGCGCGCGAGCTTCGCGCCGTTGGTCGCGTCCATCGAGCCGGCTCGAAGGGTGAAGTCGTGGCCGTAGATCGCGACGTCGCGACCGCCGATGTCGATGATGCCGGTGACGATCGAGGCGCCGTCGAGATCCGGGCCCCAGTTCTGGAAGAGCAGGTTCGGCTCGCGATCCGTGAGCACCTTGATGCGCTCGAAGACGGTCATCCGCCCCTTGGCGTGCTGGACCCGGACCCGCGCCGCGCCGCCGCCGCGCTTCGGACGCGCGAGCATCTCCTCGCCGAGCTCGAGGGCCTCGTCGTAGGTGGAGTGGGGGACGCGCTCGTCCCGACCATTCTCACGCTTCGCCAGGGGGTTCTCGAGGGAGTACCGGGGGAGCGCAGCGTCCATGGGTCGGTTCCGTCTCTCCGGAGAGCGGCTCGCGACCACTCGCCGGGCAGCCGCGGAGGACGGCTGCGGAAGCGTTGGGGGATGTAGCAAAACGGCCACACTGGACTCGATGGGTCCGGCCGCCTTTGTGGGTAGCATAGATCCGCGCCGCGGCGCGCTCGCCCGCTAGCGACGCTTCCAGTGCGCGTCGACGAAGCCCGTGTCGATGGCCCCGGCTCGGAACGCCTCGTGGCGTACGAGCCAGCGGTGAAAGGGCAGCGTGGTGCGCGGTCCCTCGAGAACGAGGGCGTCGAGAGCGCGGCGCAGCCGATCGATCGCCTGATCCCGATCGCCTCCCCAGGCCACCAGCTTCGCGAGCAGGGGGTCGTAGTGCACCGAGATCACGTCCCCTGCCTCGATCCCGGTATCGACCCGGATGCCGGGACCCGTCGGGGGCCGCCAGGCCGTGACCGTCCCCGGCGAGGGCAGGAAGCCCTTCTCCGGATCCTCGGCGTAGATTCGCGCCTCGATGGCGTGACCCCGGATCGCCAGCGCGTCGACATCCAGCCCCAGGGGCTCGCCGGCGGCGATGCGGATCATCGCCTGGACCAGATCGACGCCGGTGACCTCTTCGGTGATCGCGTGCTCGACCTGGATGCGCGTGTTCATCTCCAGGAAGTAGAAGGCCCCGGAGGCATCCACCAGGAACTCGCAGGTGCCGGCGCCCTCGTAGTCCACGGCCCGCGCCGCCGTCAGGGCGGCCTCGCCGAGCGCCTCGCGCAGTGCGGGGTCGATCCTGCCAGCCGGCGCCTCCTCCACCAGCTTCTGGTGGCGACGCTGGATCGAGCACTCGCGCTCGAAGAGATGGACCCGGCCGCCGGCGCCGTCCGCGAGGATCTGGACCTCGATGTGACGCGGATCTTCGAGGGCCTTCTCCAGGTAGAGCCGGTCGTCCGCGAAGGCGCTCCTCGCCTCGCTGCGGGCCCGGGGCAGGGCCTTCTCGAGCGCGGCCTCGTCCTCCACCCGGCGCAGCCCGCGCCCGCCTCCGCCGGCGCTGGCCTTCACCATCACCGGGAAGCCGAGGGCCCGCGCCGCGTCGACGGCATCGGCGTCTTCCAGGGGCTCCCGGGTGCCGGGCACCGTGGCGACGCCGGCGCCCTCGACGATGCGCCGCGACGCCAGCTTGTCGCCCATCGCCCGGATCACGTCACCACTCGGACCGATGAAGCGAAGGCCCCGGGCGGCGCAGAGATCGGCGAAGGCGCCATTCTCGGCCAGGAAGCCGTAGCCCGGGTGAACGGCGTCGGCGCCCGCGCGCCCGGCGATCTCGACCACCCGCTCGGCCACCAGGTAGGACTCCCGCGCCGGCGCCGGTCCGCAGGGGTAGGCCTCGTCCGCGAGGCGAACGTGCAGAGCCTTGCGGTCGGCCTCGGAGTGGATCGCAACCGTCGCCACACCGAGCTCGCGGCAGGCCCGGATGACGCGCACCGCGATCTCGCCCCGGTTGGCGATCAACACCTTCGAGAACATGGGGCGTTTACGGGCGCCGCGGAGCGCTAGAGGCCGGCCAGGTCGCCGACTCGCTCCTCCAGGTGCTTGCGGTACTCGACCAGATCGACCTTCGTGCGGGCCACGCCGCTCTCCATCGCCGCCTGGGCGACGGCGAGGGGGACGTAGATGAAGATCCGGGGATCGAAGGGCTTGGGAATGATGTAGCTCGACCCGAAGTCGAACACGTCGTTGGGGTAGGCGTCGCGCACGATCCGCGGCACGGCCTCTCCCCGTAATGCGAGCTCTGCCAGGGCCATCACCGCAGCCTGCTTCATCGGCTCGTTGATCTTCCGGGCCCGCACGTCCAGGGCGCCGCGGAAGATGAAGGGGAAGCCCAGGACGTTGTTCACCTGGTTCGGGTAGTCGGAGCGCCCGGTGGCGATGATGGCGTCCTTCCGCACACGTCGGACCCGGTCCGGCGAGATCTCGGGGTCCGGATTCGCCATGGCGAAGATCACGGGCTGGTCCGCCATCGAGCGCACCATGTCTTCGTCGACGAGGCCCGCCTGGGAGAGCCCCACGAAGACATCCGCCCCCTGTATGGCATCGGCCAGCTTGCGGGCATCGGTCTCCCGGGCGAACTGGCCCTTGTGCTCGTTCATGCCCTCGGTCCGGCCCGAGTAGATCACGCCGCGGCTGTCGCAGAGGGTGATGTTCTCGAGGGGGACGCCGAGATCGTGATAGAGCTTCGCGCAGGCGATGCCCGAGGCCCCGGCACCGTTGAAGACGACCTTCACCTCGGAGATCTCGCGGCCGGTGAGGTGGAGCGCGTTCAGCAGGGCGGCGGCGGAGATGATGGCCGTGCCGTGCTGATCGTCGTGGAACACCGGGATGTCCAGGGACTCGATCAGCCGCCTCTCGATCTCGAAGCACTCGGGGGCCCGGATGTCCTCCAGGTTGATTCCGCCGAAAGTGGGGGCGATGAGCTCGACCGCGCGGACGATCTCGTCGATGTCGAGGCTGTCCACCTCGATGTCGAACACATCCACGTCGGCGAAGCGCTTGAAGAGGACCGCCTTGCCCTCCATGACGGGCTTGCTCGCGAGGGGGCCGATGTTGCCGAGCCCGAGAACGGCGGTGCCGTTGCTGACCACGGCCACCAGATTGCCCTTGGCCGTGTACTTGAAGACCTCGTCCGGATCCCGGGCGATCTCGCGGCAGGGCTCTGCCACCCCGGGGGAGTAGGCCAGGGAGAGATCTTCCTGGGTCTTCGTGGGCTTCGTCGGGCTGATCTTCAGCTTGCCCGGTCGCCCGGTCGAGTGGTAGGCCAGTGCCTGCTCACGTGTGATCACGGTCGCAATCCTTGCTGGGCGGGGGGAAAGGGAGGCGGCCAGAGCGACAGTTCCCTAGCTCGGGAACCCGCAATCCTACCGCAAACGCCGGTTCTTGCGATCCGAATTCATGAGGGAATCCGAGCGATCGGCCTCGATCCGGCCGGGATCGGTCTGGGGCCGAGATGGCGAGGCCGGCTGGGCCCAGGCCCGGTTGCCTACCCCCCGAGCAGCTGCCGCGCGATCACCATGCGCTGGATCTGGTTCGTCCCCTCGTAGATCTGCATCAGCTTGGCATCCCGCATCAGCTTCTCCACCGGGTACTCCATCGTGTAGCCGTTGCCGCCGAAGACCTGGACCGCATCCGTGGTCGCCTGCATGGCCGTATCCGTGGCGAAGCACTTCGCCATGGAGGAGTACTTCGACGCCGGCTGGCCCTGGTCGACCATCCAGGCGCTCTGGTGCGTAAGGAGCCGGGAGGCCTCGATGCCCTTCGCCATGTCGGCCAGGATGAACTGGACGCCCTGGAAGCTCCCGATCGGCGAGCCGAAGGCCTGGCGCTCCTGGGCATAGCCGACGGCCTCGTCGAGGGCCCGCTGGGCCATGCCCGTCGCCATCGCGGCGATCGGCGGGCGCGAGGTATCGAGGGTCTGCATCGCCACGCGGAAGCCCTCGCCCTCCCCGCCCAGGCGCTGGGCGGCCGGAACCCGCACCCCGTCGAAGTGGAGGACGCGGGTGTCGCTGGCCCGCTGCCCCATCTTGTCCTCTTTCTTGCCCACCTCGATGCCCGGAGAATCCGCCGGGACCACGAAGGCACACAGGCCGCGGTGTCGCGCACTGCGATCCAGGGTGGCGAAGACCGTGAACAGGTCCGCCTCGCCGCCGTTGGTGATCCAGGACTTCGTGCCATTCAGCACGTAGTCGTCGCCGTCCTTCTCCGCCAGGAGCTGGAGCCCGGCGACGTCCGAGCCGGCGGCGGGCTCGGACAGACAGAAAGCGACCAGCAGGAAGCGGTCGACGCAGGGCGAGAGCCACTCCCGCTTCTGGTCCTCGCTGCCCGCCACCACGATCGGCGTGAGGGCGAGGTCGTTCGCCACGACGGAGGTCGCGATGCCGCCGCAGCCCCAGGCGATCTCTTCGGCTACGAGGCATGCGTCGACGGAGCCCAGGCCGAGGCCACCGTAGGACTCGCCGATCACGGTGTTCAGGAGCCCCAGCTCCCAGGCCTTCTCGATCAACGCCCGCGGGAACTCGGCGCGCCGGTCGTAATCTGCCGCGACCGGCGCCACCTCCTCGCGGGCGAAGCGGCGAGCGGTCTCCTGGAGAGCGAGCTGCTCGTCGCTGAGAGAAAAGTCCATGGGGCGTCCAGGCTCGGAGGCGAAGTGCCCTAGATCCGGTGACCGAGCTCGCGGGAGAGTCGCTCCGCCGCCGAGACGACCTGGGGGCAGATCCCACCGAGCAGCTCATCGTCGGTCACCCGGCCCGTGGGGGCGGAGACCGAGATCGCGGCGACGACCCGGCCGCTCTCGTCGTACACCGGCGCCGCGATGCAGCTCAGCCCGACCTCGCACTCGTCGCGATCGACGGCGAAGCCCTGTCCAGCGACGGTCCGGATGTGCTCGACGAACTTGTCGGGATCGGTGATGGTGCTCCGGGTCCGGGCGGCAAGCCGACCGTCGGCGGATACCGTGCGGTCGTAGGCCTCTCGCTGTCCCTCGGGGCAGCAGCCGATCAGGACCTTCCCCAGGGCCGTGCAGTAGACGGGCAGGCGCCGCCCGGTTCGCACGCCGGTCACCAGGAGCCGGTCGGGTGCCACGCCGTCGAGGTGCACCACCTCGAAGTCGCGGAGCACGCCGAGGTGCGCGGTCTCCCCGGTGGCCTGGGAGAGCTCCTCGAGACTGTGCCGGGCCCTCGCCAGCAGCGGGCGGCTGCGGGCGAAGGACTGCCCGAGCTCGAGGGCGGCGATGCCGAGGCGATAGCGCTCGGTCTCCGGGTCCTGCTCGATGTAATCCTGGTCCTAGAGCGTCGCGAGCAGCCGGAAGACGTTGTTCTTGTGCAGCCGAAGCCGGCGGGAGAGCTCGGCGACGCCGATCTCCACCTCGTCTCCGAACTCCTCGAGCAGCCTGAGTGCGTTCGCGACCGTCTGGATCGCGTAGTCAGCCTTCGGTTTCTTCATTGGCCTGAGTCCTCAACCCCTCAGCCCGTCATCCATTCGACCTTCGCCAGAGTCCCCGCGGGCCAAGGGGGTGCCCGGGGTACTCGATCCGCTGCGTCGGTCCATGATTCAGAACTCGCGATCCCGGCGGCGCTCTCCAATCACCTTCCGATTCCCTCCGGCTCGGACCGATTGGGGAGTTCTCCGACGGAGAGAGTGCCGGCTTCGGCTCTCCTCGACCTCCGCTTCTTCCTCCCTCCGTCCGACGACCGGGGCTGGGGATACCGCCTCCGAGCGCGAGTGTGCATGCAGCACAAACGCAGCCCTTGTATCCATGGGCGCGGAATGTGTCAAGAACTCGAAGCGGCGTTTCCGTCGATCCGGGTGGGTCCGTCACTCGGGAGTGTAGACGTGTCCGATCGCACGCCACCGACGGAGAAACGGAATTCGGCCTGCGATTCCCGACGGAAAAAGTTGCCACCCACCGACGAAAAAATCAGGCGTTGGGCTCGTTCGACTCGGTCCCGGCGCGGTCTTCTCCCTCGGAGGCGAGCAGGTCGAGCATCAGGATCGCCACACCGACGACGATGAAGCTGTCGGCGAAATTGAAGTCGGGCCACGAATACCCGCCCCAGAGACGGAAGTGGAGGAAGTCGACGACCTCGCCGCGCGTCAGTCGGTCGATGAGGTTGCCGGTCGCACCGCCGAGGATGAGGCCCAGGGCCAGTGCCGACAATCGATCCCCCGGGGCCAGCTGTCGGAAGAAGGAGAGGATGATCGCAATCGCGGCGATCGAGACGATTACGAAGAACGCGAGGCGGAAGGTCGCATCGCCGTCGGCGAACAATCCGAAGGCTGCACCCGGATTGCGAACGTGTGTGAGGTAAAAGAACCCCTCGATGACCGGGATGCGATCCGCGTAGTCCAGATGCCGGTCGACCAGGAGCTTGCTGATCTGATCCAGCGGCAGGCTCACCACCAGCGCAGCGAGTGCGATCCGAAGCTTCGGCGTCATGGCGGCGGCGAACCTATCACAGGGCCCGTGAAAAACGCAGGAGTCGAGGGCCGACCGCCGCGCGGACCGGAGCTCCCGTGCGGGAATAGGGCACGCGATTCAACGAAGCTCTTCGGCGGTGAGCGTGGCATCACCCCACACCGTCGGCGCCGTCCGGGCCGCTCGAGCCAGGTACTCCCGCGCCTCGATCTCCCGACCCTCCAGTCGCAGCACGTTGCCGCGAAGCCCCAGGACGTGCACTTCGACCCGGGGGGACATCAACTCGTACGCATCCAGCAGATCGCGAGCGCGCACGAGGTGATCGAGGGCGCGCTCGGAATCGCGCTGTGCGACGTGATGTCGAGCGAGTGCGAGGTAGGCGTAGGGGTTCCCCGAATCGATCTGCAGAGCGCGGGCGTAGAGCCCCTGCGCACGCCGTGTGTCGGAGCGGGCGTCCGCATCGAGTCCCTGGAGCACCAGGCCGAGCGATGCCCGGCGCGTCGCGTCCCCGTCGCCGGCGAGCTCGCGGAGATGCAGCGACGGACTCTCGGGGGGGCGCAAGGGCACGAAGGGACAGCCTCCGAACACGAGAGCCGCCAGCACGGCGACCATCGCGCGCCGGATCGCGACGCCGCTCCCGGCGCGGGTCACAGCTGCCTCCGCAGCCAACGCAGGAACTCGCCATCGTGGGTTCCCGCGGAGGGACAGACGTCGTCGGGCAACGTGCCCTGCAGGAAGTACTCGTCACGACGCTCCGGACAGCCGTCCAGCGCCAGGGCGCCGGTCGCAGGGTGGATTGCCACGCGCTCGACCCGGGGCGGCCGCGGAAAGCGTCCGCGCACCACGCCACCGGTCGCCCCTTCGACGAAGGTCCGCCAGATGGGCAGCGCACCGACGCTGCTCGGCACACCGACGCTGCGCGGCTCGTCGAAGCCCACCCACACGACCGCCACCAGGTCCGGCGTGAACCCCACGAACCACAGGTCGCGCTCCTCGTCGGTGGTGCCGGTCTTCGCACCCACCGGACCGCGCAGTCCTCCGGAGCGGACTCCGGCGGCGGTGCCCCGGTCCGCCACGCCCTCGAGCAGGCTCGTCGCGAGATAGGCCGTGCCCGGGTCGAGCACCCGCTCGAAGCCCAGCCGGCGGCGCTCGATCACGTCGCCGCCGCGGTCCACCAGATCCTCGACGGACTGGAGTCGCGGCCGGACGCCGCCGCTGGCGATGGTGGCGTAGGCGCGAGCGACCTCGACCGGCGCGAGATCAGCGGTGCCCAGGGCGAGGCTGGGCACCAGGGGCAGCGGGCTCTCGATTCCGAGTCTCCGCGCCACGTCCGCCACGCGACGCAGGCCGACGTCCTGGGCCAGACGCGCGGTCGCCACGTTGAAGGATCGCTCCAGTGCCTCGCGCACCGAGACCTCGCCGTGGAACTCCCCGTCGTAGTTGCGCGGACGCCAGGGTCCCGAGGGGGTGGACACCGACAGGGGCGCGTCGTCGAGGTGGCTGGCCAAGGTGATCCGTGGGGTTCCTCCGACGGGCTCGAGGCCGGCGATGAAGACGAAGGGCTTGAACACGCTGCCCGACTGGCGCCGCGCCTGGGTGCAGCGGTCGAACTGGGAGATCCGATAGTCCCGGCCGCCGACCAGAGCGAGCAGTTCTCCGGTCTGGGGACGCATCGCCACCAGGCAGCCCTGGAGACGGCGATCCGCCGGCGCCTCGGCGAGCCTCGGAAGGCGGCGCTCGATGGCGGCGATGCCCTCCTCGAGGGAGCGGGCGGCGAGGGTCTGCAGACGGCGGTCGAGGGTCGAGTAGATCCGCAGCCCCTCCTGGGCGAGATCCGACGCCGCGTAGGTCTCGGCCAGCTGGCGCTGGAGCAGATCGAGGAAGTAACGGGCGTCACCGGCGTCCGGTGTGACCGAGGCCAGACGCAGGGGCTCCCCCTGCGCCTCGGCGTGCTGGGCGTCGTCGATGCGTCCCTGATCGCGCATCAGGTTCAGCACGAGATCGCGACGGCCGGTCGCGCGCTCCGGGTCCCGGTGGGGGGAGATGCCGTTGGGGCTCTGGATGATCGCGGCGAGCAGGGCCGCCTCGGCCACCGTCAGCTCTCGGGCGGCTTTCCCGAAGTAGAGCCGGGCGGCCTCGCCGAAGCCGTGGATCGCCGTCGCACCGCGCTGTCCGAGGTAGATCTCGTTCAGGTACGACTCGAGGATCTCCCCCTTGCCGTAGCGGGCCTCGACGATCAGGGCCATCAGGGCTTCCTGGAGCTTGCGTCGGAAGGTCCGCTCCGGGGTGAGGAAGAAGTTCTTCACGAGCTGCTGGGT
>CALDCK010000101.1 GCA_937937315.1 uncultured bacterium | reverse complement strand
TCCCCCGGCCGCACTGCGAGATGGAGATCGGCACGCCGTGCGACGTCGGTGGTGCGCGGGTCGATGCAAATGAGCTTCATGCCGCGCTGCTTCGCCTCGTTCAGGCTCCGGACCGGGCTCCAGGGAGGAATGCCGCCGAGGGGCGCGTACTGGGAGACGATCGGGTTGTTTCCGATCACCATGATGACGTCGGCACTCTCGAATCCGTGCATGCCGGCGCTCCACACGCCGGTCCGCGACATCGCCACGAACTTCCCGGGCTGGTCGATCGTGACGCTCGAGTAGAAGGACTCGGAGCCGACCCCCGCGTGCCAGGCCTTGGCGACCGCGAGCGCGGCCGAGTTCTGGAAGGCGTGGGTGCCGCAGTAGCTGGCCACCGCCCGGGGGCCGTGCTCTTCGATGATCCGACCGACGCGCTCGGCGATCTCGTCGAGGGCCTGCGAGCTCTCGATCTCCTCGAAGCGGCCGTCGGTGCCTCGCCGCAGGGGGCGCACTATCCGGTCCGGGTGGCGCAGCAGCTCCGGCAGGCCCCGGCCCTTGATGCAGGTATAGCCTCCGTAGATCGGGTCCGATGCGTCGCCCCGCACGGCGACGACGCGTCCGTCCTCGACGTCGGCCTCGAGCGCGCAGTAGTTGTGGCAGACGCGGCAGTAGGACTTCGAGGTCTTCGCGCTCATGACAGGGCTCCCCGGGAGCATTCTACACGGATGGGCGCCCGGGTCCTCGGGCGCCGAAGGGATCGGCTCCGATGCCCTAGAATCGGCCCTCGAGACAAGGAACAGGGACGGACTCGGATGGAGGCGACCGCGATTCTGCAGCCGGTACTCGTCGTGGCGCTGCTGACCGTCGTGATGATGGTATGGATGCTCGCCACCCGGATTCCGGAGATGAACCGGAGAGGTATCGATGCGCAGGAGGCGCAGGACACCTCGAAGCTCGGCGACCTGCTGCCCCCCCAGGTCATGCGGGTCTCGAACAACTACAACCACCTCTTCGAACAGCCAACGCTCTTCTACGCAGTGGCGCTGACGATCGCGGTGCTCGGCCACGTCGATTCGCTGCACGTCCAGTGCGCATGGGCCTTCGCGATCCTTCGGATCGCCCACTCCCTCGTTCAGGCGACGGTCGACATCGTGATGATCCGCTTCGGGCTCTTCCTGCTGTCCTGGATCGCCCTGGCCATCATGACGATTCGCGAGGTCCTGGCGGTCTTCTGAGTTCCGACTACGCGCTCGATCGAGACGAGCCGTGGTACCGTTCAGGCGGCGGGCGCCGTGCCGTGGTGCGTTTCGGCGCCGGTGCGCGCGGGTGAGCCCCAGAACCTCGAGGCGGCGCGAGATCGAGCTTCAATCCACATTCGCGCTCATCGCAGAGCTGGCAGTGGGTCTGGCGGGCTTTGCGGGAGTCGCGGCCGCCTTCGGCGGGCGGGATCGGATCTACGCACCGGTCGAGATCACCCGGCTTCGATCGCTCTTCGTCCACGCCTCCCTGGCCCTCGCCGTCAGCCTGTTCGCGATCTCGCTGATCGCCTTCGATCTCGACCCGAGCACCTCCTGCTACTGGCCGAGTGCCTTCGGTGCGTTCGGCCAGGCCCTCGCGGCTGGCTACTTCATCTCTCGCGCCTACGGATTCGCTGCCGATCCGAATGCGACCACGAGGTGGTGGGCCTTCGGAGCCACGGTGGGCTTCACGGGCCTGAGTCTCCTGCTCTTCGTCGCGAGCCTTGCAATGGGTGGCCGTCCGGGCCCCCTGGTCTCGGCCCTCTCCGTGCAGCTCCTCTTCGGGCTGTGGGTGTTCACGCGCGTCCTGATCCATCGCAACTGACAGGTTTCCGGGCTCTCTGAGCCGTCTCCCGCCCGTCGGGCCATATTCTTCGAGATCGAAAAGAGGTGGAATGACATGAAGATCCGTCCTGCTGCAATCGGCTTCGTCGTCTTCGTTCTGACCCTGGTCGTGGGGTGCGCGTCCACCGAGGTCACCGAGGAGAAGGTCTATCAGACCGAGAGGCTTCCGCGGCCCGACCGGATCCTCGTGTACGACTTCGCCGCGACGGCGTCGGACCTGCCGAGCTGGTCCACAGCGGCGCGCCGACACGCCGCCGCGACGGAGGCGCCCCCGCGCGAGGAGCTGGAGAAGGGCCGCGAGCTCGGAGCCCAGGTCGCAAACGAGCTCGTCGAGGAGATCCGGAAGATGGGTCTTCCGGCTCTCCATGGCGCGGGGCAGACGCCGCGCACCGGCGACATCATGATCGTAGGCTACTTCGAATCCATCGAAGAGGGGAGCGCCACCAAGCGCGTCGTCCTGGGCTTCGGCTCCGGGGGCGCGGAGCTCCAGACGCAGGTCGAAGGCTACGCGATGACGGATCAGGGGCCTCGCGAGCTGGGGTCTCGCGGTCTCGATGCGGGAGCGGGGAAGTCCCCCGGTGTCGTCGTGCCTCTCGCGGTGACCGTCGCGACCCACAACCCGATCGGCCTGATTGCGGGCACGGCTCTCCATGTCGGCGGAGAGGTGAGCGGCAAGACGACGATCGACGGGTCCTCCGATCGGACCTCGAAGAAGATTGCCGAGGAGCTGAAGGCGATCTTCCAGAAGCAGGGCTGGATCTGACGGGTCCTCTCGCCGGCGGATCCGGTCCGCCCCCAGCTCCGCTCTCCGCGTACTTCGACTGGCGAGGATCGCGCATCGCCAACCGCGAATGGGTCGTGAGGACGTCGCGCCTCGAAAGCTCGTGGTGACCCGAGATGGGCCGCCGGTTGCGCACGAGATGCGTGTTCGGAATGGGGGTCGGGCGATGCGTGTGGACGGATTCCAACTTCAGTGATGGACGACACACGGCGATGAATGAAAGGATCAGCCATATCCCCCGGAGGCCCCCCATAGACGTCCGCCCCCTCTCGCTGACTGCTCTGTTCCTGGTCTTTCTGGCAGGAACCTTCGCCATTCCCGAGCCGGCCGACGCTTGGGGCTCCCGCCGGCGCAACAACGCCGAGGAGATGCGCGAGGACGAACGACGAGAAGATCGCGAAGAAGAGCGTGATCGCGCCTGGCGCGAGTGGCAGGAGCACCAGACCGAGCAGCAGGAGCGCCACATCCGGCACCGCGAGCGTCAGCTCGACACGGTCATCGACCATCACGAGCGCACGGGACACTGGGGGATCCAGGAGCCGACGCCCGCATCCCCCGCACCCAAGCGCCGCGGCGGAACCTGCATCTACGGGGAAGGCAACAAGGTGCTCTACCAGCCCACGGGCGTGGACTGCGATCGAGGCCGATAGGCCGGGCGGATCGGCCCTGTCCGGCCCGCGAAAGCTCGCCCTACCGACCCCGCCGACCGCCGCCTCGCCGGGATCCCTGGACCCGGTGGCGCGGGCCGTGGGGAGGATGACCGTAACGCCGCCCGGGGCGGTAGTGCGGGGCGTCGTAACGCCGCTCGGAGCGTTAGTGCCGCGCGCGGGAGGGTCGCCAGCGGGAGTCCCGGTAGCGGTCGGAGTAGGAGGGATGGAAGTCGGGAGCGTCGAGCACGATCACGGGCTCGATGCTCCGGGGGATGCGCGGTGAGGGGTCGGTGCGGACCGGGGCTGGCGTCGGCGTGGAGATGCGCGTGAAACCCTTGCGGTTCTTCTTCGGCGCCTGGATCTGCCCGTCCTTCTCGATCCAGACCCGATCGCCCCGTCCGCGCAGCCAGATCTCCTCCGCCGAGGCGGCCGAGATCGCGAGCAGGAGCAGCAGGAGCGGAGTCAGGCGCAGCACCGTTTCAAGGTATCACGCCCCGGTGCGCCCCCCCGACCGCGTCGTGCCCCGGTGGATCACCACGAGACGCCCGGCTCCCGGGTCGGATAGCGATAGAGACCGGTGCGCACCGGGAGGTCGAGGGCTTCGCCGACGGCCCGGACCGTCTCGGGGGTGAAGCCGTAGCAGAGGATCCGGGAGACGCGTCCGTCCTCCTCTGCGAGGCGGAGCACCAGCTCGAGGGCTTCGCTTCCGCCGCGGGTCCGGAACACCAGCACGACGGGCTCGCCTTCGACCTCCGCGATCGAGGCCCGCATGGCTTCGTAGCGGAAGGCGGCCGGCCAGTCCGGGTGTCCGCCGAGCGCTCCCTCGATCCAGCTGTGCTCGCCCGAGAGGGACTCCTCGCCGTACTGGGTGCCGACGCCGATGTTGGAGATGGTGGCGTTGTCGAGCACGAGGTCGATCAAGCCGGCCCGGTCCTCGGCGTTGTAGAGGGCCACGAACCGGTCGAGCAGCTCCGGAGAAGGCTGTGGGCGCCGAGCGGCGGGTCCGGCGTCGCTCTCGCGCAGTCGCTCGCGTCCCCGATGGAGCGCCGCCTTGACTGCGCCGACGGTCGTCTCGAGCACCACGGCACTCTCCTCCAGACTCATGTCGAAGAGATCCTTCAGGATCACGGCGGCCTGCTCACGCGGAGCCAGCCGCTGGAGCAGCATCCGGCCCGCGTCCCGCGCGAGACCCGGCTCCGGCGCCGCCGTGGCGGGCTCGCCCTCCTGGGCGGCGAGGGCGTTCGACTCGGTCTCACGCCTGCGCAGGGTGTCGATCCAGGCGTGGGTGGCGATGCGCAGCAGATATGCGCGGGCACTCTTGATCGGGTCGTGATGATACGAGAGGTGGTGGAAGCCGCGCAGAAGGGTCTCCTGGGCCAGATCCTCTGCATCCCAGAGGTTGCGCGTCAGCTTGTGGCAATAGCCGTAGAGCAGGGGCCGGAACGCAGCGACGCGGTCGACGTAGCGGTGCCATGCCGCGCGCTGCTCGTCACGCATCTCGTCGGTGAGCTCGAAGTCGTCCATGGGGTCCTCCCGTCTCCTGCCCATCATGACGGGTGGAAGGGGCAATAGGATACGGAGCCCCTGGGGTGAGCTGGATTCGACCCCAGGAGAGGGACGTGCGGGGGTACAATCCCCGCCGAACAGGGCCCTCCAGGTCCGCCCCGGAGCCCGCCCATGCACACGGCCCTCGCGCCGGTCCGCCCCGCCGTTCCCCGCCCGCTGCTCCCCTTGGCGGAGCACAGGATCCGGGTGACGCGGCGCGGCATTTCAGGAGCTGTTCGATGAGCGACGAGATCTATTACGAGGACCTGAAGCCCTTCGCACTCTCGAGCGCCGACGCCGAGGCGCTGCTGCTCGCACAGAGCGAGTGCACCTTCTGCTGGGGCACCAAGGACGGCTCGCCCATGGGAGTCATCATGGGATACGTGTGGCACGAAGGGCGGGTCTGGCTGACGGCGACGAGCCAGCGCAAGCGCGTGCCGGCCCTGCGCCGAGACCCCCGCTGCGTCGTGGTGGTGACCAGCGTCGGCAGCAACCAGCCGCCTGGACGGACGGTGACGATCAAGGGCGAGTGTCGCCTCCACGACGATGAAGAGACCAAGGCCTGGTTCTATCCGGCTCTCGCGGAGCGGGTCGTGCCGGTCGCCGGAGCGATGCGCGACGCATTTCGCCAGCATCTCGACTCGCCGCTGCGACTGGTCTTCGAGGTGGAGCCGAAGCTCTGGGTGACCTGCGACGCCGCCCGCATGATGGGCGACTCCTTCAAGAAGCTCGGCGTCGGCTGAAGTCCGCCGTCGATCCCCCCGCACTCGACTCGACTCCCAGGAGGACCCCCATGACCCGCCTCGGCTACCAGATCCCCAACTTCACCTACCCCGGCGTCGCGCCCGCCGACATCTTCGACAACGTGGTCGCCCAGGCCCGGGCCGCCGAGGCGGCGGGCTACGACCGCGTCTTCGTGATGGATCACTTCTATCAGCTGCCCGGGATCGGAGCGCCCGACGAGCCGATGTTCGAGTGCTACTCGATGCTCTCGGCGCTGGCCCAGCACACCGGGACGGTGCGGCTCTCGGCCCTGGTCACGGGAAACACCTACCGGAACCCGGCCCTGCTCGCGAAGACCATTACCACCCTGGATCACGTCTCCCATGGCCGCGCGACCCTCGGGATCGGCGCGGGCTGGTTCGAGCTCGAGCACGATGCCTTCGGGTTCCGCTTCGGCAGCTTCGGCGAGCGCTTCGAGAAGCTCGAGGAGTCACTCCAGATCATCCGCCCCATGTTGCGCGGCGAGCGTCCGACGCTCTCCGGAAAGCACTACCAGGTCGTCGAGGTGGCGAACTCGCCGGCGCCGGTGTCCTACGTGCCGATCATGATCGGCGGCGGCGGCGAGAAGAAGACCCTGCGCATGGTGGCGCAGTACGCCGACGAGTCGAATCTCATCTGCACCACCGAGGAGATTCCGCGCAAGCTCGAGGCACTGGCCGGCCACTGCGAGCGGCTCGGCCGCGATCGCTCGGAGATCACCGTTACGAAGCTGATGATGGTCGTGGTCGCGCCCAGCCATGAAGAGGCCGAGGCGGATGTCGCTGCCATCGCCGAGTTGAAGGGCTGGAACGAGAAGATCGTCGAGGGCGTGAAGCGGCAGCTGATCTTCGGCGATCCAGATCGGGTCGGCGCAGAGCTGAGCGCCGCCATCGAGAAGGGCCTCGACGGCATCACCGTCGATCTGCCCATCAACGGCCACCTCCCCGAGCGCATCGCCCTGCTGGGAGAGATCGCGAACAAGGCCCTCGGCTGAGAGCCGCGGGGCGTCGTCCCGGCGAATCCGGGCGTCTCGCCCGGATCGGCCGGCCGACAGCTTCCGCGACCTCCGGTTCGCCCTTCCGGATGCCGTCAGCTCCGGCCGGAGCGGCGCCGGCGCGAGGTGCGTAGTCGCGGTGCTCCGGCGCCACAGAGCGCGAGGGCGAGCACTCCGAGCGCCTCGCCCCCCATCGCCGGGACGGGCGGCGGATCGAGGAACTGCCCGTAGAACTCGTCGACGGCGTGCTCCGCGAGTCGAACGTAGCTCGGGTCGCTGGGGTGGATGGCGTCGTCGAAGAAGTCCAGGTGGCCGGGGAAGGCCGGATCGCCGCCCTGGAGCGGGACGTAGCCCGGGTAGCCGCCCGGCAGGGGGGTCGCGCCGGCGGCGAACTCGCCGGGATAGCCGAACGCGTGGTGCAGGACGCCCATGTAGTTGAGCGCGAAGGCGTTCGGCGTCGTGGCCGCCTGGTCGATCATCGCCTGGGTGATCACCGCCTGCTCGGTATTGAGGCTCGCCGGTACGTAGTCGTAGTTGGCGATCACGACCTTGATCGACGGGTCGATGCCGTGGATGTGGGCCACGATCGCATCGATGTCGGCCAGGATCTGGAGGGTCAGAGCCACGAGGTCGGTTCCGGGCGGGGCACCGAGGAAGTCATTGCCGCCCACCGACAGATGCACGATGTCGATCGTGGGATACGCGGCCAGCTCGCTGTCGATCAGCGCCAGGAAGGGCGCGGTGGCCCACTGCGCCGCGGTCGTGCCGCCGATCGCCGTGACCGCGCCCTCGCTCGAGTATCGACCGAGCCCCTCGTTCTGGAGGGCGATGTCGAAGGCGCCGGCTGCGAAGGCCTGGTCGACCCAGCTGTCTCCCACCAGCAGGATGCGTCGCTCCTGGGCCTCGGCCGAGCTCGTGGTCAGGGCGAGGAAGAACAGCAGAGCGAGCAGGGGCGGGGCTGGGACGCGCAGGAGCGATCGGTGCAGCAACATTCCTAGAGCCCACGGCTCGGGTCGATCAGGAACTTCTCGCCCGTCGCCTGCCTGCCGTAGGTGTGGATCGCCTCGAGGGAGAGTGCCTCGGCCAGGGAGATCACCCGGCCGTAGGAGCTGGAGAATGTGGTCTTGATCTCGTCGGCGACGCGCTCTCGGAGCCGCTGCCCCTCGTCCATTCCGATCTTCTGCAGGAAGGGCGTGAGCAGCCAGCCGCCGATTCCCCAGGCCATTCCGAAGCTCCGGCGGAGCTCCGTGGGCGAAGGGTCGAGCCCGCCGTAGATGTAGACCTGCTTGTGGGTGGTGGAGCCGTAGCGGCTGTACTCGCCGCTGCCGCTCAAGGCCGCCTCCATGGCGGTGAGGATCTGTCCGGCGAGCGTCCCGCCCCCGGTGGCGTCGAAGGCGAGGGTGGCTCCGGTCGTGGTCAATGCCGCGATGAGGTCTTCCATGAAGCCGGGCGCGCTCGAGTTCACGACGTGTTTCGCCCCGATCTTGCGGAGGATCTCCTCCTGCTCGGGCTTGCGCACGATGTTCACCAGCTCGACTCCGTCCTTGATGCAGAGCTTGTTCAGCATCTGCCCCAGGTTCGAGGCCGCCGCCGTGTGCACCAGAGCGGTGTGCCCTTCGAGGCGCATGGTTTCGACCATCCCCAGGGCCGTCAGCGGGTTGACGAAGCAGGAGGCCCCTTCGGCCGGCGTCGTGCCTTCGGGCAGCGGGAGGCACTGGAAGGTCTTGAGGGTGCGAAGCTGCGAGTACATGGCGCCGCCGATGACGCCGACGGTCCGTCCCTTCAGCGCCTGGGCGGCATCGGAGCTGCCGGCGGCCACCACGATCCCGGCCCCCTCGTTGCCGACGGGCATCGACTGGCCGACGCGCGCGGCGACGACGCGCCGAAGGTTCTCGGGAATCGCCGCGGTCACGACGGGATTCTCGGCGCTGCCCGACATCTTGGCAGTGCTCATGTCGGCGGAGCCGAAGAGGAGGCCGAGGTCCGAGGGGTTGATCGGCGCCGCCTCGATGCGGACGACGACCTCGTCTTCTGCCGGGGCCGGAACCTCCACCCGGGCGAGGCTCAGCTCGAGCCTGCCGTCTTCCGTGACCAGGGAGCGAAGCTGTAGAGCGCGTTCCGTCATGGGGTCCTCCTGCCGCGAGCGGGAGGTGGACTCCCTCGGCCGAAGGAACACCCTACGGCCGCGCCGGGTCCCACTGCAAGTGTCTTCGGCTCCTACCCATCACCACGGAAGCTCGCGATAGACGAGCACCAGGGCGTAGACGCCGAGATAGGCGAGACGCGTGCGATGGCGGGTGGACTCACACTGGGCGGTCCCCATGGCGAGGAGCAGCCAGGCGAAGCCTTCGACCGTGGCGACCGCGTAGGTCGTCGCCGCGAATCCCAGCAGCAGTGCGTCTCGCGCGCGAGACGGCCCCCGCCCGAGGGGCCAGAGGAAGGCGAGAGCCACTGCCGCCTCGATGGCGCCCGTTGCTGCGGTCGCGGTCCGTGCGAAGGAGTCGAGAGCCGCGGGCAGGGCCGGGACGGAGACGCCGGGAGCACCGAAGCCGTCCACGTGGGCACTCAGGGCGTCGCGATAGCTCTCGAGGGTGGCGGCGTCGAGCCCGCTGAGGGCCCAGGTCAGCGTCTCGAAGCGCGGATCGAGCAGGAGAGAGACGCGGAAGAAGGTCCCGTCCAGATAGTCCGGCGACAGGGTCAGCTTCCAGAGAGTCGCCAGTGCGAACACCAGGCCGATCATCCAGCGAGCGTTCCAGGCGAGCGCGGACTCCGGTGCGTCGCTGCGCAGGGCGAGACCCGCCGCCAGGAACCAGTATGCGAGCAGGTAGGCGTGGTTGTCGGCCAGGGGCCAGTCGAGGGCGACGCGCAGGCCCGCGAGGCCGGCGAGGAGCAGCCACAGTCCGGAGCGCCGCAGCAATCCGGGCACCAGGAGGCCCGCCGCTGCGGCGCCCAGGAAGATCGGCCGCAGGAACCACTCGCCGATCGGCTGCAGCAGGAGGTCGAGCAACGAGAGCCGGAGGGCCCAGTCGAGGGGAGTGCTCGACTCGAGCCAGCGTCGCAAGCGGAGGCGCTCTCCCCTAGCCGCCATCCAGCGGCACCTCGAGGGCGCGCAGGATCTCGCTGCGCGGGGCCAGGGTCTCCGGGTCGAAGCGTTTGCGCCAGACCTGGATGCGCACCGCCTGCGGCGGTCCGTGATCGGGCGTCGGCAGGCGCGCGATCTC
>CALDCK010000100.1 GCA_937937315.1 uncultured bacterium | reverse complement strand
GAAGCCTGGGGGACAGGCACCGCACTGGAGATCGGCGGCGTCCGTCGCGCCGTCGCAGTTGTTGTCGATCGAATCCGCACAGCTCTCGGCCGTCGTCGGATCGGGATTGACGGTCGGGTCACCATCGTTGCAGTCGTCCGGGGGTTCGTACCCGTCACCGTCCACGTCCGGATCGCAGGCGTCCCCGAATCCGTCGGAATCGAAGTCTGCCTGACCGCCGTTGCCCGTCGCGGGGCAGTTGTCCGTGTCGTCGGTGACCCCGTCGCTGTCGGCATCTCCGGGCGAGGTTCCCCGCACGAGCACGGAGACCTCCGACACCGTGACGAGGCTGCCGTCGTCGGCCTCCAGACGCAGCCGGTAGACCCCGGGGGCTCCGAAGGTCGCAGTGGTCGAGAGGGCGGAAGTGTCGCCGAACCCGACCGATCCGGGACCGAAGACCGTGGACCAGGTCGTGGTCAGCGTCCCGGAGGGCTCGCCGTCATCGCTGGCAAGACCGTCCAGGGTCGGTGGCACTGCGATGTCGGTGATGAGATCCGGACCGGCGTCCGAGCATGGAGCGCGGTTGAGGGGACTCGACCCCGCCGGCCACGGGTCGCGCTCGACCCGGAAGGCCCGTTTCGGATCTCCGTCCATCGTGACGGTGATGCGTAGAGGAGGCTCCGAGAGGATCGCCCGCTCGACCTGAATGCGGAGGATGTCGGGATTCGAGAAGGGGTAGTCGATCTTCCAGTCGTGGTTGTCGGCGTTGATATAGAGGACGGGCTTCCCGAACGCCGTGGCCGCCGCGATGAACTGGCTACCGAAGGGCTCTACGGTGGCGACTTCGTGTGCGAGCACGACGGCCGCCCGGACGACATCGACCTTCGTCGACATCTGACCGCTCACCCAGTCGGCATCATCCTGGAGGCGCGCCGCCCGCTCTATCGGGTCTTGATTCGTACCTCCCACATGGTTGATCCCCACGAAGAGCACGCCGTCACGCAGGAAGGCGAAGTTCTCGGGACGCACGCTCTGGTACTCGACGTCGAACAGCCCGCAGAAGTTCTGCTCGAAGTGGAGGAAGTACTCCGTCCACCAGGCCCAGGCCTGCACCGGGTCGCTGCAATCGGTCCACTCGTTGTCGCCCGGAACGATGAAGGCCGGGACCGCGAGATCGCTCATGATGTTCGCGGGGTCGATGTAATGGGACTCGACGCAGGTCGCCGTCCCGCCCTTCGTGTCCCCGAGGTGGACGATGAACTCGGAGGAGCTGAAGGCGTTGTGGTCGTCGACGTGCTGCTGGAGGACGAGCTCCTCGGCGTTCGAGTAGGGCAGGTCCGCGAACGCGGAGAAGTCGACCGAGCTGCCCTGACCCCAGGCGGCATCGCCCAACACGACTGCGATCGACGCGATCAGCAGGACGATGGTCGAACGGGGGGCGCGTCCGGCACAGGGGGGCAAGGCCAGCCTCTAGAAATCCAGCTTGGTTCTCGGGGCCTCGCCCCCCGGAAGCAGCAGCTCAGCGGAATACGAGGTGATTCACCCGTAGGATAAGGGACGCAGGGCTGGGATTGAACGAAAACTTGTTTGATTCCCGCGGATTCCGTGCCCCGGATGCACCTAGCTATCATCAGGCGGCAGTCCTCGTGCGTTTCCCCTGGGGATGGGGCACCAGGCCTCATTCGCAGCTCAGTCTCGAGGGGCCTGACGCAACAGCCCCCGCACCCGCCGCGCCGCTCTCGGCTACGCCTTCACCCGCGCGAGGCCAGGATCGTAGAGGGGCCGCAGGGACGCCTGGGCCCGATGCCGCACCCCGGCGACCTCGACCTCCCAGCGGCCGGATTCCACGTACGCCTTCGTCACCGGCTCGTCGGCCTCCACCAGCCCGAGCCCCACCGCGCCGCCCAGGGTGTAGCCGTAGGCTCCGGCCCGGATGTAGCCGACGCGCGCGCCGTCCCTCCACAGCACCTCGCCGTGGTAGAGGGGCGGCTCCGGATCCTCGAGCAGGAACTGCACGAGCCGTCGCTTCGGTACGCCCGCCTGCTTCTGGCGCAGCAGCGCATCCCGGCCGATGAAGCCCCGCTCGGTCTCGAGCTTCACGGCGAATCCAAGGCCCGCCTCGAGTGGTGTGTCGATGTTGTCGATGTCGTGACCGTAGTCGCGGTAGGCCTTCTCCATGCGAAGGCTGCCGAGCGCCTGGAGGCCCGCGTGGCGCAGCCCGTGCTCTGGACCCGCGGCGACGATGCGATCGTAGACGTCCATGGCGTGCTCGGTCGGCACGTAGAGCTCCCAGCCCAGCTCGCCCAGGTAGGTCACGCGCACCGCGTACACCCGCGCATAACCGAGATCGATCTCGCGAGCACCGAGGTAGGGAAAGTCCTCGGTCTCGAGTGACGCGGTCGTGAGCGACGAGAGCAGCGCCCGGGACTTCGGCCCCTGGATCGTGAGCATCGCAAAGCCCGACGTCACATCGGTGACGACTGCACGAGCATCATCGGGAAAATGCCGCCGCATCCACGTCTCGACGTGGCGATGGGCCGTGTCGGAGCAGACGACGAGGAAGCGGTCTTCAGACATGCGCGTGACGGTGAGATCGGCCTCGATTCCTCCACGCTCGTTCACCCACTGCGTGTAGGTGATACGGCCCGGGGGTGCCTCGAGGTCGTTACAGCTCAGGCGATCCAGGCACTCCAGAGCGTCTGCGCCCTGCACGAGGAACTTCGACATGAAGGACATGTCCATGAGGATCACATCCTCGCGGCAGGCGCGGTGCTCCTCACCCACGGTCTCGAACCAGCTCGGGCGGCCCCAGGTGTAGCGCGGTGTCTCGGCAGTCTCGCCTGGCCGCGCGTACCAATCGGCGATCTCCCAGCCCGCCGACTGCACGAAGAAGGCCCCCGCCGACGCCAGGCGATCGTGCAGGACGTGACGCTTGACATTGCGTGCGGTGTCGAAGGACTTGCCCGGAAGGTGGAGCTTGTACATCTCGCCGACGATCTCGACGGTGCGGTCCTCGCGAAATGCGCGGTTGGTGTGGAACGACTGGAAGCGGTCGATGTTGAGCTCCACCACGTCCATGTCCGGCAGCCCGTCAGTCATCCACTGCGCAACGAGTCGCCCCACTCCACCACCGGTGAGGATTCCGAGGGAGTTCAGTCCAGCGGCGACGAAGAAGTTGCGCAGCTCCGGCGCCTCGCCCACGATCGGCGAGAGGTCGGGCGAGAAGCTCTCGGGACCGCAGAAGAACTGGCGCACCCGGGCGTCCTGGGCGGCCGGCACGCGCTCGAGGGCCTTCTGGACGAAGGGCATCATGCGATCCACGTCCGGCGTGAGCTCGCCGAAGGAGAAGCCCTCGGGAATGGCATCGAGGGACCAGGGCGCGGCCTCGGTCTCGAAGAGGCCGAGCATCAGCCCGCCACCCTCTTCGCGCAGATAGGCATAGCAGGAGGGGTCCTCGAGGACCGGCCAGCGGCGATCGACCTCGACGCCCTCGAGGATCACGTAGTAGTGCTCGGCGGCCTGGAGCGGAACGCTCACGCCCGCCCGATCTCCGATCTGGCGCGCCCACATCCCGGCACAGTTCACGACGTAGTCGGAGGAGATCTCGCCGCGGTCGGTGACGACACCCGTCGCACGCCCCCCGCTCTGGAGGACTCCGTTCACCGCGACGTCTTCGAGGACGCGGACGCCTCGGGCGGTCGCGCCCTTCGCCAGCGACACCGTCAGGTCCACGGGATTGGCCCGTCCGTCGCCCTCGGTGTAGAAGCCCGCCAGGACGTCGTCGGTTCTAGCGAGGGGCCACATCTCCTTCACTTCGGCGCGAGAGAGCTCGCGCGACTCGACACCCAGGAGCCGATTGAAGCTGGCCTTGCGCCGCAGATCGAGAAGGATCTCCTCGTTGGCAGCGATCTGCAGCAGACCGACGGGGTTGAAGCCCGTGGCGAAGCCTGTCTCTTCCTCGAGGCCGGCATAGAGGTCCCGGGTGTAGCGCGCCAGCTCGACGGAGGTCTCGGTGGTAAAGCCCGAAGTGACGACCAGACCGGCCGCGTGCCACGTCGTGCCCGACGTCAGCTTGCTGCGCTCGAGCAGGACCACGTCGGACCAGCCGAGCTTCGCCAGGTGATAGGCGACGCTACAGCCGATGACGCCCCCCCCGATGACGACCGCGCTGGCCGAGGTCGGAAACGGCTCCGCCACCCTCAGCTCCCGGCGTGCTGGACGAAGATCGGCGACGACCAGGCCCGCTCCTCGGTCTCGGCGAGGCACTCGTCTTCCGCTGGCCGCCCGAAGCAGGGATCCAGCTCGACACAGCGACCGCTCTCGTCGCGGGTACAGCCGAGCGGATCAGCGGCGACCGCGAGACTCGGCGCCTCGATGGCACGGGCGTAGTACAGGGCGTCGCGCCCGGACCCTCCAAACTCGGGGTCCGTGAAGGCGACCTGACATCCCCCACCGTCGGCCGGACAGGGGAGGACCCGCCACGGATCTTCCACGAGCGCCGCGATCTTCTCGTCGGGGCTCTCCTGCGGTCGGATGCGCACGATCTCGATCCGGCTGATGGGTCGCCGCTGGTCGCCGGGGTGGTAGCACTCGCCCTGGCAGAGCCTTGCCAGTCTGTCCGGTGCCATGGCGTCGATGGCGTCCGCAGGGCAGCCCGGCTTCTGCTCGAAGGAACCGACCGCCCGGACCTGGAAGATCGGGCTCGCTCCGAGACGGACGTCGCTCCCCATCGGCAGGGGCCGACCTCCCGGCGCATTGAGCAGGTCGAACCAGAGCAGGATGCGGGGGCCGCTGGTGCCGTAGGCCTCGCGACGCTCCAGGGCGTCCCAGATCGCGGTGCGGTCACGACCGTCGGCGTGTACCGCGGCAAGCCCCCCGTTCAGGAAGAAGGAGGCGCCGCGCTCTGTCTCGAAGATCGAGAAGACGGCCGTGCTGTACTCGTCGGTCATGGGCTCGGACGCAGCCTTCGGTGCGAGCTCGGGCGACTCGCCCAGGGGCGTCTTTACGAACTCGCCGAAGCGCGTCTCGGTGAACTCGGTCCGCGCAACCTCCTTGTAGCCCGTCCCGGGCCTCGCCGAGTGATTGTCGCTCGAGGCGATGAAGCCGAAGCGGAACTGATCGGGGCCCGCGTCCTCGCTCCGTCCAAGGGCGAGGATGTACTGCACGGAGCTGCGCGGACGGTAGTTGAAGGAAGGCTGGAAGCAGTCGCGGCACTGCCCCGAGTCCTGCCAGTCCGCGACCTTCGCCCCGGGGACGGTCGTCGCGCCGCCGTTGCGATTGGCGTCTACGTAGTGCTGCCGAGCCGTCGCTGCGCGGCTCTCGCACTCGGCCCCGGGCAGCCCTTCCGCTCGGCAACGCTCCGCGATGATCTCTCCGGCGCGCCAGCAGGAGGGAAGATGATTCTCGTGGGGCTCGGGGCAGGTGCGCGATCCGTCGGCATCGACGAGCACCTCGCGATACGGGCGGAACTCCTCGGAGTTCCCGTGGCCCGAGAAGACCTCGATGATGCGCTGCCGCTCCGGGTCGTGCTGCTCCGGGCTGAGCTGCTTGTCCCAGGAGGCACCGGGAGGCGTATAGAAGCCCCAGGTCGTGCCATGGGGGATGACCATGGAGGCGTGCCCCCAGTCGTCGAGCTTCGCAAACAGGTCGCGCGGCGTCGGCGCCGTCTCGCGGCAGCCCGTCGGGAGGTCCCGTACGGGAACGCCGGTCGGACAGTCGTCGAAGTTGATCGTCTCGTACAGGTAGCGCGCCAGCTCCGGGCCGCCGCGGCCGCGCTCATCCAGATAGAGAAGACCCAGCAGGAAGCTCGAGGGCCCGGCTTCGTCGAGGGGCGGCGTGCCCGGCGGAAGGCCCGCACTGATCGGCCGGGTCGGGATCGCGTCGTCGTCGAGGTCGCGCAGGATCACGTTCTTGTGGCCCCAGTGCTGGTCCGGGGTCGGACCCACCTGAGTCCACTCCCAGCCCAGATAAGCCACGGTGTCCGGGTTCTCCGGGTTGCTCACGACCTCGTTGCACTGGCGGATCGCATCGACCGTCTCGGCCCAACGGCGCGGCCCGAGGGTGACCGCGTGATCGTTGATCGACCAGAAGTCCAGCGCCGCACAGTGGCGCGCGAAGTCGCAGGCGTCGGAGACCGGGTGCGCACCATCGCCTCCAGCCATGGGGAGACTCGCCTGGAACGCGTCGAAGGAGAAGGTGCTGTGGACGTGCAGATCTCCGAAGAGGATCTGCTTCGGACGTGCGACGCCCGCATCGACG
>CALDCK010000099.1 GCA_937937315.1 uncultured bacterium | reverse complement strand
GAGTCCGATCCGGGTCGCGGGGAGTCGCCTCGACCGCGCCCCGGGGACTCGAGCCCCGTCCAGCGGGCCGGAGCGTAGCAGGACGCGCGCCGGGGTTCAGGCGAGCCCTGAGAGATGGTCGGCGGCGGCCCGGGCGAGCCGCGGCCCCCCGTGATCGACCGTCACCACGTGGGCCGAGTCCTCGAGCAGGAGAAGCTCGCCCTCTTCGGAGGCTACGCCGGCGAGGATGGCCCGGGCGTCATCGGGGTGGGCCGTTCCATCGTGCACTCCGTGGGCCACGAGGATCGGCGCCGTCACCCGCCGCAGCCCCGCCAGGACCCGGCGCTGGAGGCGCAGCAGCTCGTGGACACTCGCCAGGGGCATCACCGGATAGCTCGGGTGACGGCGGCGGGCGGCTTCGTCGCGGATGTCCGAGCCCTCGCGCTTGCGCAGGTAGGGCATCACGTACTTGAGGATCGGCGTGGCCCAACGGACGGCGCGTGGCAGGCGCAACGGGGTCCCCACCACCACCAGGCCATCCACAGGCTCGTCAGCGGCGAGACCCAGGGCCAGCAGCCCCCCCAGCGAGAGCCCCACGACGAACACCCGGGAGTGCTCGGCCCTCAGAGCGTGGAGATCCCCACGCGCGGACTCGAGCCAGGCTTCGTGGCTCAGCTTCGCGAGCTCGGCCGGGGTCCGATTGTGACCGGGCAGCGCGGGGCCGACGGCGCGGATGCCCGCCGCGGCCAGGGCCTCCCCCAGGGACCTCACCTCGTAGGGCGTGCCGGTGAGCCCGTGGAGGCACAGCGCCGCGGCGGCGTCGCGGGGCCCCAGATCGAAGGGCTCGACCTCCACGACCACGGCGTCGCCCCGGGTCCCGCTCACGGCGCCCCGCCCTCCTCCGGTGCGGCGGCGGACGCGGCGTGCCGGAAGATCGTCGCCCAGGGACGCCCGCTGCCGATGACCTCGCGCGAATCGCTCCCGGGCTCCACACGCCTCAGGGTGCCGCGACTCTCGGCATCGGGCACCACGAACGCGTGGAGGAAGTAGGCCGTGTCGATGTAGTTCCAGGTCCACCCGGTCAGCTCCTGGGGAGTGCCCGGTGCAAAGAACATCCGATTCGGGATCCACACGATGACCTCGGGTCGTGCTTCGTCGATCTCGCGGATCACGCCCGCCTGACGCGCCTCGGCGTCGGGGAAGTCTCCGAAGAGCGGAAAGAGATAGATGTAGCGCGACGCGGAGAGCCGCCGCGCGTAGAAGAGGATCTCGGGCTCCGCACCGAAGATGAAGACGGAATCCTCGGGCTCGGTCAGGCTCGCGATCTCCTCGGCGATGACCGGCATGGTCTCGAAGACGCTGCCCGGATAGATGCGCTGCGTGGCCTGCACCGGATCCAGTCGCCAGAAGCCAACCGCCGAGACCACCAGGGGAGCCAGGGCCAGGGCGGTGCCGCCGCCGATCGCGACCCGGCGTGCCATCCCCAGCGGCGGCGCGATGCCCACGATCGCCGCCGCCGCCAGAGCCGCCAGGGCCGGCAGCAGCTGCTGGAAGTAGTGGGGGAAGTAGAGGCCCGAGGCGCTCACGCCGACTGCGTTCGCCACGGCGAGGCCGATCAGGAAGATCGCGGGAAAGCGATCGTCGCGGCGGGCCAGGACGATGCACCCGACGAGCGCGATCGCCCAGGCCACCCCCTGGGAGGGGAGCAGGGGCGGCAGGAAGTGGCGCAGCTGTCCCAGGCGCTGGTCGAGGGTGAGGCGCGCGGCGTAGTCGAGGTTGTGGAGGAGGACCGCGTCGAGGGCAGGACCGAGCCCGTCCCGGAGCCAGAACCCGAGGAGGATCGCCGCCCAGACGAGCGCTCCACCCGCCCCCATCCAGAGCGCGAAGCACGCGGTGTTGCCCAGGGATCCGGTGCGGGGAGCCCGCAGCCCGTAGAGGAGGATCAGGAACGGTGCGTTCACGACCGCGACCTGCTTGAAGGCCGACGCCACGCCGAGGGCCAGACCCACGGCGAGGCTCGCGGCGACGGGTGGCCGCGCCGCCCCGAAGATCCGCAGGGAGAGCAGGCTCGCCAGCAGGATCCAGGGCGTCATGAAGAGCTCGGTGTTGGCGACCGGGCCCTGGAGCATCGGATCCGCCGAGAGCCACGCGAGCAGGACGGCGGCGAGCAGACCCGCCGCATCCCCCACCAGGCGGCGAACGAGGGCAAAGAGCGCGAGGGCCGACGCGGCGCAGAAGAGCGCCGCCACGAGACGGATCGCGAACACCGGATCGCCGGGCAGCGCGAGGGCCGCGGCGTAGACGAGGAAGATCCCCGGCGGCTTCTGGTCGAACCAGTCGAGGTACGGCGTCTCGCCCTCGGTGAGTCGCCAGGCGATGTACGCGTAGCCCCCTTCGTCGCGCTCGAGGGGCAGATCCATCAGCGGCGCCCGAAGCCCGACGACGAAGACGCCGAGGAGCAGGGCCAGCACGGCGCCGCGGCGGGCTCCCCCGCTTCCGGACGTCACTCGCGGCCCGACGCGGGCCGGGCCAGAGCACGCGCCAGCCCCCGGACCGAGAGCCCCACCACGAGCCCCCAGACGGCGAGCAGGGCGAGGGCGATGCCGGGCTGGGGATCGCGGCCGGGAACGCCGGTCCAGAGCGCCCAGAGATAGACGTCGATCTCACCCGCCGCGAGGGAGCGCAGGCACCCCACGACGGGGCTCCGAGCGGCGTCGAAGAGGAAGGGCACCGTCGCGATCTCGTCCTGGTAGTCCATCAGCACGACGGTGCGACGCCAGTGCGCCATGAGAAGAGGGATCTGGACGACGAGGCCCGCCACGGCCAGCCCCCCCACCGCGAGCCACTGCCACGTCCGACGCGCCCCATCGAGCCAGGGCCCGAGGGGCAGCATGAGCAGCGGTGTGGCCACGAACAGATAACGGGGCCCCGGCGACGACCAGAGGCCATGCCAGAACAGGAACGTGCCGCACAGCCCCAGGAAGCTCGCCACGATGGCGAGAGCCGTCACGCACTCGGCGCGATGGCGCCGATGGAATTCGGGAAGCGTGAGGGGCAGCAGCAGCAGCAGGGGCGAGTAGACGAAGATGCTCGCCCCCGGACTCAGGAGCAGCCCGTGGAGGCCGTCGATCAGGCTGCCGCTCAGCAGGGGCGACTGGGCCAGCATGGGCGAGGCGATCCACGTCCCCCACTTCGCCTGATTCACGCCCACGTGGATCGCCGCGACGCCCAGGGCCGGAAGAGCCACCGCCGCCAGGGCCCGGCCCCAGGGCACGGGCTCCTCGTCGCGGTGGGCGCGCTCCCCCAGCGTCCACAGCAGGTAGCCGGCGAGCGCCGGGCCGGCCACCGCCGCCGGTACCCGGATCAGCACGAGCAGCGACGCGCAAAGGCTCCCGATCGCGAGCCAGCGGAGGCGACGGCTCCGGCGCCAGCGGTGCAACGCGCCGAAGGCAGCGAGCAGGGCGAGGGCCTCGGTGGTATGGCGCAGGAAGAAGACCGCGTGACAGGCCACGTAGGTCGTCGCCCCGAGCAGTCCGGCGGCGATCGCGGCGGAGCGTCGCGTCGCGCCGAGGCTCCGCTCGAAGAGGTAGAAGAGCGCGACGAGCAGCCCCGAGACCAGGGGCGCGTAGAAGGTCGCGCCGGCGATCGCCGGCGTCTCGAGCGTGTCAAGGATCCGCCCCTCGGGCTCGCGCCCGACCATCGTCCCGACGACCGACTCGGGCAGCCACCGCCCCAGGGCATCGCCCACCGCCAGGAAGGGAATCACCAGGATCGACTGACCGATGGCGAAGTGGCTGTAGATCCGCCCGTCGCGACCGGCGAAGCGGTGCTTCCCCTCCTCCACGGCCATGTCGCCGCGCAGGTAGAGCTCCTGGGCCGGCTCGAACACACCCATCTCGTCGGTGCCCGAGAAGTGGCAGTGGTTGAAGGGCAGGTACGCCAGGGCCGCCACCACCGCGAGCCAGGTGGCGATCCTGCGCTCGCCCCCGGCCCCGGCGGAGCTCAAAGACTTCCTCGCGCCGTCACCGCCGCAGTTCTCACGGACCGCCTGGCCCGGCCGCCGCTTCGGAACCCCTCGCCCGCCGCCGTTTCGGAGCTCACAGACCGGCTCGCCCCGCCGCCTCGGCGGCGCGCACGACCTCGCGCAGCGGGGCTCCCGAGGCGCGAGCGGCGCGCTTGCAGTCGTCGTACTCGGGGGAGACCCGGGCTCCGCCCTCTCCGTCCCAGGCGATCTTCACCGCGATGCGGCCGTAGGGCGTCTCGACGCGGCGGATCTCCCGGCCGAGCACGAGGCGGTCCGCCTCGCTGACGCGCACCCCGAGGGCCGTCGACTCCGCGAAGAGACGCCGCGCCAGAGCCAGGCGCTCGGACGGTCGCCCCAGGACCCGCACCAGGAAGCCCGGGCGATTCTTCTTCATCTGCACGTGCTGGATCGTGACGTCCAGGGCGCCGGCCTCGAACAGCTGCTCCATCAGGTGATCGAAGTGCTCGGGCACCAGGTCGTCGAGGTGGGTCTCGAGGCACACGACCCGATCCGCGGCCTGCCCCGCGCTGCGCCCGAGCACCGCACGCAGCACGTTGGGCATCGGCCCTTCCCGATCGTTCCCGGCCCCGTGACCCACCGCCTCGACGGTCATCGCGGGAAGCGAACGAAACTCCTCCACGACGGTCCGGAGGATCGCTGCACCCGTCGGGGTCACGGTCTCCCAGGCCACGTGGGCCGGAACAGTGGGCACGCCACGCAGCAGCTCCAGGGTCGCCGGCGCCGGCAGGGGCAGGCGTCCGTGCTGGGTCTCCACCGTCCCTTCTCCCAGGGCGACCGGGCTCGCCGTCACCCGCGACACCGAGAGGCGTGAGAGTCCGATCGCCGCACCCGTCACGTCCACGATGGCATCGACCGCGCCGACCTCGTGGAAGTGGACCCGCTCGAGGGCGACCCCGTGCACCCGGGCCTCGGCACGCCCCAGCGCCTCGAAGATCGCGAGGGCACGGCTGCGAACCGACGCGTCCAACCGCGCCCGGGTGAGCACACGAACGATCTCGCGATAGGTGCGGCCGTGCTCGTGGGTGGAGGCGCGGCGTCGCGTCTTCGTGCGGGAGCGCGGTCCGACCCGGACGTCGACGTAGCGAGCGGCCAGGGCGCCGCGGTTCACGCGGCGCACGATCAGGTGGTGGGGCAGCGCGAGCCCGGCCAGGTCGTCCTCGAGCTGGCGACGGGGCAGGCCCAGATCGAGCAGTGCGCCGAGGAACATGTTCCCCGCGATCCCGGAGAAGCAGTCGAGATGCAGGACCCGCGCGCCGGCGGCACCCCCAGCCGGTCGGCGCTTCGGCCTAGAGGCGGTTGATGAGCGTCGCGACATAGGCGGCCCCGAAGCCGTTGTCGATGTTCACGACGGCCACGTTCGACGCGCAGCTCGTCAGCATGCCCAGGAGCGCCGCGACACCGCCGAAGGAGGCGCCGTAGCCCACGCTTGTGGGAACCGCGATCACCGGCTTGTCCACCAGGCCCCCGACGACCGAGGGCAGCGCCCCCTCCATGCCGGCCACGACGATCAGGACCCGCGCGGCGCGCAGGGTCTCATTCGAGGCCAGCAGACGGTGCAGGCCCGCCACGCCGACGTCGGCGACCGGATCCACCTCGTTGCCGAAGCAGCGCGCCACGCGCACCGCCTCACTCGCCACCGGGCCGTCCGACGTGCCGGCGGAGACGACGGCCACCCTGCCCTTCCCCCGGACCTCGATCTCCACGGGTCCGAACCAGAGCGTGCGCGACTCGGCGTCGTAGTGGCCGTCCGGGAGCCCCTCGAGAACCGGCGGGGCCACCTCGGGCTCGACGCGGGTCACCAGCACGTCCTGCCCCGCCCCGCGCAGCGCGCCCACGATGTCGACGATCTGATCCACCCGCTTGCCCGGTGCGAAGACGACCTCGGGCAGGCCGGCGCGCAGCGCCCGGTGGGTATCGACCCGGGCGCCGGCGACGTCGACGAAGGGAAGCTGGGCGATGCGCTCCAGCGCCTCGTCGGTGTCGGTCTCGCCCGCGCGAACCGATTCCAGCAGCTCGCGGATGTGCTCCCGATTCACGCGCTCTCCTCCGGCGCGGCCACGGTATCGCACCGTCCGGGAAGCGCCCCACCCGGGAAGCCGGCGGGAGCCGAGCCGCCGGTGCTACTCGAGCACCTCGGAGCGCTTCGCGACCACGGGCAGCATCACATGGAGGGCGCGGAAGCGGCCGCTGCGGTCGAAGAGCTCGCTCTCGATGTAGACCGGCGGAGCCGGCCGCCGGCGTGGGGCCACCGTCGCCTGGAGGGCGGCCTCGGCATCGGACAGCACGAGCTCGGGAATGCTCGGGATCACGCGACCGCCCAGGGTGTTCGCGATGGCCGAGGCGGTCTGGGAGACCAGGATGTTTCCGAACTCCGAGAGCGCCGAGGCCGAGATCTCCCGCGGCGGCTGCGCCTCGCCGCAGAGCAGCTCGACCACGGCCTGCCGCGACGTCGCTGACAGGAAGATCGCCAGCATCCCCGCCAGGTCGCCGCTGATCGTGCAGAAGATGCCGGTCTCCCAGTCGCTGCGACGCAGCAGCCGATCCGGCCCGTGGATCACCGGGACCCGCGTCAGGATCGTCTCGTCCACCAGGCGCGCCAGGGCGTTCGCGGACCAGCTCGCGCCGATGTGGGCGAGCTCGCGGAGCCGATCGAGCTCCGACTCGGAGATCCCGGCGAAACGCCGACTCATGCGATCTGGTTGGGGTCGAGCAGGAACATCGGCCGACCGTCTCCAAGAATCGTGAGCCCCGCCAGGCTGCGCAGGCCCGAGAGCAGCTCCGGGAGGGGCTTCACGTAGATCTGCTGCTGACCGACGATCCGCTGGGACGCGAGGGCCACCCGATCGCCCCGGATCTCGGTGAGCACCAGGCTCACCGGGCCCTCACCTCGCTCCGACGCGATTCCGACCCGCTCGGCGAGATCGATCACCGGGATGAGCTCGTCGTCGATGAGGACGAAGGCCTCGGCTCCGCTGCGCTCGATCTGCTCGGCCCGGACCTCGAGGATCCGCTCCACCTTCGAGATCGGCAGGGCCACGATCTCCTCGGCGAGACCCAGCATCAGCACGCGCTGCACCGCGGCGGTGATCGGTACGACGAGGCTCGTGACCGTGCCTTCGCCCCGCTCGCTCACCAGCTCGATGCTGCCACCCAGGCTCTCGATCGTGACCCGGACGGCGTCCATGCCCACGCCGCGCCCGGAGATCTCCGAAACCGAGTGGGCGGTGGACAGGCCGGGCTCGAAGACCAGGGCCGCGATCGCGTCCGGCGGCAGGTCTTCGGCGAGGTCCTGGTGCAGCACGCCCGCCTCGACTGCCCGGGCCAGGACCCCGGCGAGGTCGAGGCCGGCGCCGTCGTCGCGAACGGAGATGTGGATGTTGTCCTTCTCGCGGCGCGCGGCGATCGCGATGCGCCCCACCTCGGGCTTTCCCGCCGCGCGGCGCGCCTCCGGGATCTCGATGCCGTGGTCGACCGCATTGCGGAGCAGGTGCACGAGGGGATCCGAGAGCCGGTCGAGGATCGATCGGTCGATCTCGAGCTCGGCGCCTTCGATCTCGACCTCGACCTTCTTGCCGGCCTGCTCGGCGATCTCGCGCGCCGCACGCGGCAGCGGCTCGACGATGCGGAGCAGCTGGGTCGTGCGCAGCTCGAGCGCGCGACGCTGGAGCTCCCCCACCACCCGATCCATGCGGTCGAGCCCTTCGCCGAGAGCGCTGTCCCGCTTCGTATCGAAGGCCGATGCCGACGTCCGCACCTGACTCGTATTCAGGATCACCTCTCCCACCGTCGAGAGGAAGCGATCGAGGGTCTCGGTCCGCACACGCACGGTCGGCGGAGGACGCGGCGCGGTGACCTCGGTCGCGCCTTCGACGGCTACTCGCGGTGCCGGCTCGCGAGCTGCCGAGCGCGTCACCTCGGCAGGCGCCGGCGGAGCGGGCTCCGAGGGCTGCGGAGGGTTGGAGCGCTGCGCGGGCGCGGAGAGCGCCGTCAGCAGCGCCGGGGGAGCCGATTGCGGCGCCTCCTCCTCCTTGACCGCGTCGACCATCCCTTCGAGGGTGGTGAGCCCCTGGAAGAGCAGCGAGAGCGAGTCTCCGTCGGGGACCCGGCCCGCGTCGCGCGCCTCCTGCATCCGGTCCTCGAGCCGGTGGGCGAGCTCGGTGATCGGAGCGTAGTCGAGGGACGCCGCCATACCCTTGATCGAGTGGGCCATGCGAAAGACCGTGTCGATCGCATCGGAAGAGGCGGGGTCCTTCTCCAGATCGAGCAGCGCGCGGCTGATCTCTGCGAAGTGCTCCGTCGACTCCTCGATGAAGATCGTGCGGTACTTCGCCAGGTCCACCCGCCTACTCCGGCTTCTCGAGGACCTTCTGAAGCGTGGAGATCACGGCATCGGGCTTGAAGGGCTTCACGATGAAGTCCCGGGCTCCCGCGTCCATCGCCTCCTGCACCAGGGACTCCTGGCCGAGTGCGCTGCACATCACGACCTGGGCATTCGGCTGAAGCTCGATGATTGTCTTCACCGCATCGATGCCCGACCGTCTCGGCATCACGATGTCCATCGTGACGATATCGGGGCTGAGCCGCTTGAACTCCTCCACCACCTCGTCACCGTCGGACGCCTCGCCGACTACCTCGTGCCCTTCTGCCTCGACGATCTCGCGGATCATCTGACGCATGAAGGACGCGTCATCTGCCACCAGGACTCGCGCCATCTCGTTCCCCCTGTTTGGGCTCACTCGCTCCGGCCGAGCGACCCCTCGATCACTTCCCTCGCCCGCGCGACTACGCGGGTCGGATCCAGAATGCTGGCCACGCGACCGTCGATCGGTCGCCGCTCCGCCACCACCGATGGCCCGTGCCCCTTCGCCGGCGCCGCGTCGACGAGCCCGAGGACCCGATCGACGCCGATGCCCAGGCGGGGGATCGCCGACGAGCGGTCGGTCACCACCAGCACGTGCTCCTGTGCTCCGGACGAATCGCCGTCCACGTCGAGGATCCGCTCGCGGCGGACGACGGGCAGGGCATCGCCCCGATAGTTCATCACCCGCGCCACGTCGCCGGGCACCGTCGGCACGCAGGCCGAGTCGGAGCCCTCGACGACCTCGAGCACCCCGGCGATGGGCAGGGCGAAGAGCGACCCGGCCACCTCGAAGGTGAGCAGTCGCTCCACGGCGCTCTGGGCGGTGGCGGCGCTCACGAATCCTCGGACGTCGCCCCGAGGCGACCGGTGTCGAAGCGCTGCACGAGCTCGTGCATCTGCCCGGAGAGATCGGCGAGGGAGCCGGAGGACTCCACCGTGCGCGACATCACCTCGGCCTGGCGTCGC
>CALDCK010000098.1 GCA_937937315.1 uncultured bacterium | reverse complement strand
GGGCGGCGGTCGCGAATCCCTCCCCCTTGAGGATCTCGGCGAGGGTCGAGATCTCCTCGCCCAGCTGGAGGCGGGCCCCCGAAACGCCATGGTCGTCGACCCCCAGGCCGGTGAGGAGCGAGGCGCTGCTGGCTGCCGAGGCCGAGGACGGTGCCCAGGCGTTGGCGAAGAGGGTCGCGTCGGCGCGGAAGGCATCGAGTCCGACGGAGGTGGCGCGCTCGTAGCCGAGGTGGGCGAGATGGTCCGCCCGCAGCGAATCGACGTCGATGAGGACGACGTCGGGGCGGGGCGCCGGGGCGGGTCCGCACGCGACCGCTCCCAGCGTCAGAAGCGCCATCAGGAGTTGGATCGGTTGATAGGCGGGCAAGCCCTTACTCCGCGGCACCGGCGGAGGCTACCCGAGGGCCCGCGGTCCAGGTAGAACCATTGCGCCGGGTGGTCCCCATCCGGGTTCCGGCGGGATAGGATTCCAGGCGCGGGGGCGAACGGCCCGGGACGAGTCAGTCGAGGAGAACGGAATGATCGCCGTGACGTCGGAGCTTCGGGCGAAGTCGGGAAGGGAGCAGGAGCTCGAGGGCATCGCCATCGAGCTCGCCGAGCGTGTCCGCTCCGACGAGCCCGGCTGCCGCGATTACGAGGTCGCCCGGGCGAGGCACGACTCGCGGGTCTTCCTCACCGTCGAGCGCTACGACGACGAAGAGGCCTTGAACGCGCACTGCCGGGCGGAGCACTTCAAGGAGGCTTTTCCCCGGCTCATGGAATGCGTCGAGCAGCCGCCCCGCGTGACGGTCTTCGACCTGCTGGACGCGGCGTCCGAGGCGCCGTCGGGCTGACTACCGCTCCGCGGCGGCGGCCTTCTTGCGCTTCATGCGCCGCTTGTGGCGCTGCTTGTGGCGGTGGCGCTTGACCTTCTGCTTGTTCTTGCTGTTGGCCATCGGGGCTCCTCGTATAACGGGCGAGCGAGACTACCCGAGCAGGGCGTTCGCGGCGAGGGCCATGGCCACGGCACGAGCGGGTCAGCGCTGCAGGATCTCCGACATCACCGTGCCCATCGCCTGGGCCTCGGTGTCATGGAGCGACTCGACCGCGGGCAGCGCGCCCACGAGCCGATCCAGCCGGCCCGCCATCTCGTCCGGGAGGGAGTCGAAGGACAGGGCCATGCCCTGCTCGCCGTCGTCGCGGTGAACCGTCGCCCAGACGAGGAAGGGCGATTCCCCTGCGTCGCCGTAGATCGCCAGATGGAGCCGATCTCCGAGGTGGAGGCCCGGCAGGGGATCGATCCGCATGCCGCCGACCGAGAGGTCGCGACCGACCAGCACCCGCAGGGCCCGCTTGCCGAAGGCAGGGACGGTCTTGACGTAGGCCGCCCGACGCCCGCCACGGCGCTCCGCGGGGTCGCCCGAGCCGCCGCTCTCGGCCACGTCGGCGCCGGTCACCATCTCGAGATCCACCTCGACGGCCGCGTCCATCGCGCAGTCGGCCTCGTCGCCCGCCTGGGGGAGTGCCTCGTCGCCCGCGATCGGATCCGGAATCGACGTCGCGGCAGCCGGGCCCAGGGTGGCGGGCCCGAGGGCCAGGTCTTCGATGAGGGTCTGCACGAGCACCTGAGCCGCCTCGTCCATCTCCTCGAAGATCACTGCCGCGCTGTAGCGCAGAGACTCGGCCTCCGGATCCTCGGCCGGGTCGACGCGGAGCACCCGACCGGAGATCGTGATCGGGGCGTTCGTCTCGATCGCATCCGGGATGTTCACTCGAATGCGCCTTCCCTCGGTCAGGGCATCGTGGGAGATCAGTCGGCAGCCTCCGATCGAGAGGTCCGCCAGAACGGCTCGGCGCGAGCGCAGCCCGGTGCGATAGGCGACGTCGAACCCGACCGCGACCCGTGGCTGGCTGCGACGCTCGTCTCCGCGGTAGATGGCTCGCAGCAGCAGGAGCCGCAGCGCTTCCGGATGGACCGGCCGTCGGACCAGATAGTCGAATCCGGAGCGGCGCAGCTGCTCGCGGAGTGCGTTCGAGTCCTCGTTCACGACGACCAGCCGCAGCGGATTCCCGACGTCCTGGCCGCCATCGACCTGATTCACCGCCTCGATCCGGCGGGGCGTGGAGATCAGCAGGTCGGTCGGCGGTGGTGTGCCGTCCACGATCGCGCCCCCGCGAATCCTCGCGTACGCCACTCCAATGTCATCGAGCAGCTCCTGGATGTCATCGAGCTCGCCATCGTCGAGCATCAGAACGGCCGGACCCCGAGCCATCGCTACGCACCTCTCACAGCTTCGTCCCCTATCGGTCGACCGATCCGGGCTCTCGCTGAAGCGTTGCTTGCACTCCCGGGGCTTTCGGGGAGCTCCCGCCGTCGCTGCCCTCGCGCCGCGCCCGCCAGGCGCAGAAGCCGGCGAGGCCCAGCCCGATTACGATCGAGGCGGGCCCCCCGGGTGGGTCGAGGGCCGTCGCCGTGAGCCCGACGGCCGCCAGGTTGTTCGCGGCGTGGCAGACGATCGGGACCCAGCTGTTTCCAGCCCAGTGGGCGGCGAGGCCGAGGTAGAGCCCAAGGACCGCGGCGAGGACCCCGTGGATCGGGTCTACGTGGAGCACCCCGAACACGCTCGCGGCCGCGGCGATCCCGATCCCGGCGCCGAAGCGCGCTGTCAGGGCCCGCTGGACGAGGCCGCGGCACAGGAGCTCCTCGGCGACGGCGGGCGCGAGACCCAGCGCGGCCAGAACCAGGAGCAGCCGTCCGCCGCGCTCGCCTGCCACGATATGGGGCAGCTCGCCCAGGATCGTCTGGTCGGCGAGCCCCGACATCCGGAGGCAGCCGTCGAGGGCGTGGCTCAGAGCCAGGGTTCCGAGCACGAGCAGGGCCAGGCCACGGGGGCCCAGACGGCTCGGTCCGACTCCCAGCCCGAGCCGACGCCAGGGTCGCGGGCCTCCCAGCAGCGCGCCCCCGATCGCCACGGCGACGAGGAGGAGCTCGGCGCCGAGGGCTCCCAGCGTCAGACGGATCAGCAGATCGCTCGCCTCGGGGCCCGCCGACGACAGGACCGCGAAGCCCGACACCAGGGCGACTGCGGCGATCGCTGCTGCGGCGCGCTGGTCACGGGTCACCCCACGAGCCTACCGCCGAGACGCCCGGACCCAAGGCCCCGACCTCCCGTGCCATCCTGCTAGTCTCGGGCCGTGTCCGATCTCTCGATCGCGCCCGCTCTGCTCGTGGCGATGCCACAGCTCCTCGACCCGAATTTTCATCGCACGGTGGTGCTGCTGGTGCACCACGACGATGAGGGCACCTTCGGCGTGGTCCTGAATCGGGCGACAGAGATCCTCGCCCCCCAGCTGTGTCGAAGCATCGACATCGATTGGTGTGGGGATCCGACGGCCGTCGTGAGCTGGGGAGGGCCGGTCCAGCCCCAGACCGGCTGGGTGCTGTTCGAGGGAGACGAGGCTCCCGACGATGATTCGCGACCCGTCGGACCGGACCTGCGCTTCGCGGGCTCCCTCGACGTATTGCGGCGGATGGCCACCGAGCCGCCCGAGCACCTGCGGGTGCTGCTCGGCTATGCGGGCTGGGGGCCGGGCCAGCTGGAGGAGGAGCTCTCCCAGGGCGCCTGGCTGATCGCGCCGGTCGAGCGCGAGGCCCTCTTCGACGTGGAGGCCGAAGCGATGTGGGCTCACGTGGTGCGCAGCCTCGGCATCGAGCCGGCCACCCTCGTCTCGGGTCGGGGCGTGCATTAGGTCAAGCGCGGCCATGGGCCGCGCGCGGAGCGAGGGCAGCGCCCGAGCGGAGTCGGAAAGGCGGCCTTGGCGCCCGCCAGGGCTCGCTGCTGAACTCGGATCCCAGGCTGGGGGCAGAGCCCGAGCGGGGTCGG
>CALDCK010000097.1 GCA_937937315.1 uncultured bacterium | reverse complement strand
CGGGGTCGATGGGATCCTCTTTCTCACCGACGAGGCCGGACCGCGGCGGCCGGTCGAGTCCGATCTCTCGCGGCCCGATCCGATCCGCCTGGAGGTCTTCGGCAACCGCTTCATGTCGATCGCCGAGCAGATGGGCGCGGTGCTGCGCAACACGTCGGTCTCGGTCAACATCAAAGAGCGGCTCGACTACTCCTGCGCGGTGTTCGACGACGCCGCCGGCCTGGTCGCCAACGCGCCCCACATCCCGGTCCACCTTGGGGCCATGTCCGAGACCGTGCAGGCCGTGCGCGATCGCTTCCCGGACCTGGCGTCGGGAGACGTGATCGCGACCAACGACCCCTTCGCCGGCGGGTCCCACCTCCCGGACGTCACCGTCGTCACGCCGGTGTTCACGAGCGGTGGCGGAGCGCCGGACTTCTTCGTGGCCAGCCGGGGGCATCACGCCGACATCGGCGGCACGACCCCCGGCTCGATGCCCGCCGACTCGACCCGGCTCGAGGAGGAGGGCGTGCTGATCCCCCCGCTGCGCCTGGTGCAGCGGGGTCACTTCGACGAGCCGGCGCTGAGACGGCTCCTCGAAGACGCCCCGTTCCCCGCCCGCAGTCCGGACGACAACGTGGCGGAGCTCGAGGCCATGGTCGCCGCCAATCGCTGCGGCGTGGGGCTGCTCGAGCGGCTGGTCGGGGAGCACGGCGAGGCCGTGGTGCGGACCACGATGCGTCAGCTCCAGGCCGCCGCCGCGGAAAAGGTGCGGCGGGAGATCGCGCGGCTGCCGGACGGCGAGCACGCCTTCGACGACGCCCTCGATGACGGCACACCCGTCTGCGTGACCCTCCGGGTGCGCGGCGACGCCATGTCCATCGACTTCGAAGGCACCGGCCTTGCGGTCCCGGGGAACCTGAACGCGCCGCGGGCGGTGGTGCAGGCGGCGGTGATCTACGTCCTGCGCTGCCTCGTTGCCGAGCGCATCCCGCTCAACGGCGGCTGTCTCGATCCGGTGGAGATCCGCGTCCCCGCGGGCTCGCTCCTTGACCCCCCGGCGGGTGCGGCGGTCGTGGGGGGCAACGTGGAGACCTCCCAGCGCATCGTAGACGTGCTGCTCGGCGCCATCGGTCGGGTCGCCGCGAGTCAGGGCACGATGAACAACGTCACCTTCGGGGACGCTCGCTTCGGCTACTACGAGACCCTGGGCGGCGGCGCCGGAGCCGGGGAGGGCTTCGACGGCGCCTCGGGCGTGCACACCCACATGACCAACACACGGGTCACGGATCCGGAGGTCCTGGAGGCGCGCTATCCGGTGCGGCTGCTCGAGTTCTCGCTGCGCCGCGGCTCGGGCGGGGCAGGGCGATGGCGGGGCGGGGACGGGCTGGTGCGCGTCTACGAGTTCCTCGCGCCGGTCACCGCGTCGCTGCTGACCCAGCGCCGGACGCGCCCGCCCTACGGCCTGGCGGGCGGCGTGCCGGGAGCCAGGGGGCGCAATGCCCTGCAGCGCGCCGACGGCTCGCGCGAGGCGCTGCCCTACCGGGCGACGATCGCCCTCGAGCCCGGAGATCGCCTCGTGGTAGAGACGCCCGGCGGGGGCGGATTCGGCTCCCCCGCCGACGGCGAAGCGGCCCACGAGACCCTTGCCACCCCCGCCGACGCACTCTAAGGTCCGCCCGGGCGCGTAGCTCAGCTGGTAGAGCAAGGGACTCTTAATCCCTAGGTCCGGGGTTCGAGCCCCCGCGCGCTCACCAATCTCGCTGTACGAATTGAAGCGTAGTTCCGCGAGGTTGCAAGGCCCCGTCACCGACGGCAGAAGGTGACTTGCCTGTGTCTGAGTGTAGAGGTGTGACAAATGTTTGTCACAGCTGGAAGGCTGAAAGGCGCGATGATGCGTTCTCAGCCGGCGTCTTGAAACGAGTCCCTTGGTCGATCCGAGGTGTGACGCTCTTTGGTCACAGTCGGGTCGGCTGTCGGTGGGTCGGGTACGGGCGCTGCTTCAGGCTCGGGCTTGGCGACTTCGTCGCCGGCCGGGCCCTCGGGTAGCTGGCCGACTGCGGATCCGCCTTGGAGCTCGAGCCGCGTTGAGCATGTCCGGCCAACTCGGGGCCGCGCGCCCTCAGCCGCGGCGGCGCGACCGCCCGAGCAGCCCGAGCAGCACGGCTCCCGTCAGGAGCCCGAGAGCGGCGGTGGGCTCGGGCACGAACTGGACCGAGAGCCGGGCAAAAATGGGTTGGTAGTAGCTTATGAATGGCCCACTTTCGGGGTAGAGCCCAAGTGCGCTTCCGGGGTAGACGACAGCAGGCGTAACCATGTTCAAGGCTCCCACGCCATCCAGACGGCGGGTGTCGGAGCCTTCCAGTGACTGCGGTGTCTGGAATACTGCCGTAAGGATGAACGTTGAGTTCACGGTATCGATCGTCAGCCCTTCGAGCACCCCGTGCAGTCGGTTCGTCGTCCAGCCGCCTCCCGCGGTCGTTCCGGGCAGGCTCGCTCCCCACAGCAAAGGCCCGCCCGAGACCCCCGTGATCGCCACCGGACCCACCACATCGAGGGGCAGAAGC
>CALDCK010000096.1 GCA_937937315.1 uncultured bacterium | reverse complement strand
CCACGCCCACGTGCTCGAAGCCGACGTGATCGCGGTGGACGAGACCTGGTGGCGGCTGATGAAGAAGGGCGCGTCGAAGCGGTGGTGGGTGTGGTCGGTCGCTCGCGAAGACGCCGTGAGCTACCGGCTGCTCTCCTCGCGATCGACCGATGCGGCGCGCACGGTCCTCGATGACTTCACGGGTGTCGCCATCTGCGACGGCTACAAGGCATACGACACGCTCGCGCGGGAACGCGCGCGCTCCGACCTGACCCTCGCGCACTGTTGGGCGCACGTGCGGCGCAAGTTCGTCGAGGCGGAGCCTCACTACCCCGAGGCCGGCGAGATGGTCGACCGGATCGGGCAGCTCTACGCGATCGAGGCGGAGGCGAAGCGGGCGAGTCCCGAAGAGCGGTTGGCCACGCTGGCCGCCCTGCGAGCCGAGCAGTCGAAGCCGGTTCTCGACGAGATCCGTACCTGGTTGATGACCCAGCGGGCGCTGCCACGTTCCGCACTGGGTAAGGCCATCGCGTACACGAGCGGGCTGTGGCCAGGACTCATTCGGTTCGTCGCGGACTCGAAGATCCCGCTGGACACGAACTCCGTGGAGCGGGCGCTGCGCGGCGTCGCGGTCGGGCGGAAGAATCACTACGGGAGCCGCTCCGAGCGTGGAACCCGGGCGGCGGCGCTGTTCTACTCGCTGATCGAGTCGGCGAAGCTCTGCGGCGTCGAGCCGCGGGCCTACCTGCGGGAGGCCACGCTGCGAGCCGTCCGGGACTCCGGCGCAGTGACGCTCGCCCGCGACCTCAAGTCGCCGAAATCCTGATAGAAATCGGCGATTGATATTTCCGCGACGATAGGGTGATGATGGCCGAGGAGTTACTGAGGGACGACCCAGACTGACGGGGGGCGGCTGGTATCGAAAAATCTTTCCGTCGTAGCTCACTAGGATGAAGTAGTGATTCCGACGTGGCTCTTCCGGGATGCGCCATGGAGATCTGCTCGTCCGTGAATCGAGTCGTCCGCATCATCCGTTCCTCTCGCGCCCGGTCGGGGCGCTCAGAGCCGGACCTCAAACGGATCCTAAACGAGAGTCAATCCGGACCAGAAAACGGGGAGTAGACCCCCTGGAGCGGTACGTCTACGCCAACGGCCTTGCATGCCCGCCGCCACTCGCGCTCGGCAGTGTCGGAAGTCCAACGCTTCGCCGGGTTCCGGGCCGCTGGGTTCCAGAAGAGGGCGACTTCGCCGCGTAGACGGCACTCAGGTGTGGCCTGCTCGACTCGCCACACGAGCCAGCGCTGGAGTTCGGGGTGCCACACCTCGCGCACCTCGCGAGCATCGTTCTCCGTCTTGTTCGCGATGGGCGTGCTGCGGCTCGAACCCTGCACGGCTTTCGAGACTCGCAGCCGCTTCCCATCCCAGTCGGAGAGATCCATCGCGCGGATCTCTCCGTGGCGGAGGGCCTCATAGGCGGCGGCCAGGAACGCCCCCCGCTTCTCCCACGGGATCGCGCCCAGGATCCGGGCCAGGGTGTCCATGTCGATGTTCTTCGGTACCTCGCTCTTCGGTACCTCGCAGAGGGCTGCCAGGATGGCCTCCCGCGTGCCGTGCCGGTCACATAGTTCCCGAAACTCCTCTCGGTCGAGGATCTGGTCCACGTAAACCTCGGCGAACTGCGGGAACGCCATGGTGTGCCGGTCAGGAAGAAACTTGATGTCATATCCTGCAGTGACATCGGCACCGGCACGGTCGCGGACGATGATGTCTGGCGTCTGGGCGAACGAGACCCGCAGCTCGCGTGTCGCCCATCCGAGCACGACCCAGACCTTGGTCTTCCTTCGCTCCACGTCGTAGAAGACTGGCACCATCATGCGTACATCCCGGTTCAGGTCGGGATCGTCCTTCGGGTTCCACTTTGCGAACGTGTCGAGGGCGCTGCCCGTCGTCTCGGCGCCGATCCCAATCTCGAGTTCGCATCGGTGTGCCGCACCGTCGAACAGGCGTTCCATGAAGGCCAGTTCCTCGTCTAGGTCGCTGGTGACTGGACCGTCGATCGTAAGCCGGTGCATCGAACGCAGAGCGGCTGCGCCGAAGTAGCCCTCGATCGCATGGCGAACGAACCGGTAGGAGTCCGCCCGTCGCCGATAGTGGGTCACGAGAGGCTCGCAGGACAATTCGGGGCGGATGAATAGTTTCGGCTTCACCACCGGCTTGTGCCGCAAAGCGGCTCCCGCTGCCGGGCGCTCGGTCTGCTTGAAATGGGTCTCCCGCGCCAGCGCCCATGTACTCTTCAGTAGGTCCTTGAGGTGGCTGCGGTAGTCCGATGTGAACGTCAGGTGGGCAGCCTCCGCCATCTTCTCGGGAACGGCCATCGGCTCTAGGGACCAGACCTGGTGGTCGAACCAGCCGGATTCGGCAGTGGGTCGGAGGTCAACCGACCCGGATCGCACACCCTCGATGAGCTCGCTCATGAGCTCGAAGTCGTCTGGAATGGACTTCGCGCCGTACAACTTCTTGATGAGTTCGGTCTCGTGGCTCACAGATGGCGGCAGTAGAGAGGCTCGCTTCGGCAACTCTTCGCGACTCTGGTCGAGGGCGTGCAGCGCGCGCCGCACGGCGTCTTCCGTCAACGGATTGGTCAGGCCTTCGATCAGGCCCAGGTAGCTTTCGTACTCCGTGCGAGCTGCGCCCAGGCCGTGCAAAGCCCGTAGCAGCGTTTCGAGCTGTGCTTTCTCCAGCGGGCCCTGCAGCATTCGATCGTGACGGAACAAGGACGCGAGTTCCGCGCTCCAGGTGTAGAAGGAGATGGGCTTCGACTGGAGTTCGCTGGCCAGGAACTTCTTCGCGTGTTCGGTAACAGCCTTCGCAAGAGGCTCGGGCACGGAAGCTTTGGGATCGAGCATTCGTGCCGCAGCGTAGAGCGGCACAGCGCCTGCGTCGTTGCCCAAGGCGGCGCGTAGCACGCTTAGCCACTGCGTCTTCCCCGGTCGCGCACCGCAACCGTGCAGCGCCGCCAACTCGACGGCCGCGTAGAGACCGTCATCGAACTGCTTGGCCTTCTGGATCAGTGCAGCGGCCGAAACGAACTGGTCATCCGAGGTCGAGACGAGCCGGCTAACCCGCCCTAGCTGAGCCAATGAGCCGACCAACCGCTGGGGCTCGTAGGGCGCGTTTTCCCGGCAGTCGAGTTTGAGCCGCTGCCTGGCTAGATTCCGTTCGATCCGGGGATTCTGGTTCAAGGCGGCTGTGATCGTGGCAGCGAGCCTGCCCTGCGTCTGAAACCACCGGATCCTACCCGATCGGTCTGCCCGCATCACCAGGAACACCAGGCCGAGCACAGCAAGTGCGGCGAGAGAAGCAAGCGCGGCCAGCAGTTGGTGCGATTCTGCCATCTGGCCGGGTCCCGAGTTGGGCCACCATGGATCCGGCGGGCATGGAAAGCGCCGCCGCGTGGCCGTATTGACTCACTAGATGCATCTCTCGTGCCAGTAAGTGCACGCCTCTCCTTCCGTGAGAACGGCTGGTCCTAGCGCGGCGGGGCGTCATGCCCCGGTGGCCGATTCGGGGCCGGTTTCGCGTTCGCTGCGCGGTGAGCTGATTCTGCCCTCGGGCGCGGCGCTGCTGGCGCAGGGGCGGGTGCGGTAGGAGAGGGCGATGGGCGGGGCTACCTGCGAACCCCGAAGCCCGCGACGAGCGCGACCAACCCGACGGTCGACGCCGGCCCGTAGAGGCGCGGCACTTCGCCCGCGCTCACGAGCTCGTCGAGCGCGGTCACGCTGCCGCGCGATTTCAGACCCCGAGGACGTTCGCCTAACCGACCGGGCGCTCAGCTGCGTGGCACAGGCCGCCGACAGCCACTGAGGCGCCTATGGTTGATGCCAGAAGGGTACCAGACGTAGATTGGAACGCGCTGTGCCACGTCAGCTGCAGCGCCTGTTGGGCTGGAGGGCTCGCTAACCGCGAACCGCCGTAAGGAATGAGACCATGACACGGTAGAACCCGATCGCTGCAGCGATTAGGTAGGAAAGCAGCCAGGCGATGTAGACGCCTGGACCCCGGTCGCCGAACGCCCCGAGAGCTGTCATGAGGAGGAACGGGAGTGGGGCAAGATAGAGGGCTGTGATGGTCAGGCGAATCGGTCTGGAGACAAATATGTCGGAAATGACCCTGCTTCGGACGGCTGTACCGCCCGTGAGTAGGCCTGCGGCGACGAAGGCAAGGGCGCTAGAGAGCCGCCATGCGGGCAGCTCACCGCTTCCAAGGCGCAAGATCGCGTAGGGCAGGAGAGAGGCGATCACGACCAGGAGGCTGCACTCGAGGAGCCCCCGGATGCGAAACGCATCGAGCTCCGGATGGTCGCGGGCGCTACGCTGGCCAAGGACCGCCACGATGCTCGCGAACCCGGCGAAGCCGACAGCTACCTCCGCGAGGACGAATAAGTAGCCGGTGTCTTGCATGCTGCCTAACTAGTTGTCGACCCGCGAGGGATTGTACCCCGGATCCGGCTATCTCCTGTCGCCTGGTTCTGGCTACACGCCATGCCGATATCATTCCGCGTCCTGACGGATGTCGGCCCAGGCACTCGCCTTTTCTGCAACGACTGGAAGGATCTGCCGCGTGGCTGTGGTGAGTTTGGCCCTGCATCCAGGCCGATCTACGCGCCCGCTCCGGGGGCGTACCTCACAGTCGGTCTGCGGGGCTCGTGACACCCGTCGCGGCGCTCGGTAGCGAAATGACATAACGCCCACATATGAGGTGTCGAGGCAGAACGCAGCTTGAACGGCCCATGCCCCTCGGGCTCCTCGCTCTGCTCACCCGCCTCGCCTCCCCGCAGGTCGGAGGTTGCATCGAGGCGACGCCCCGCTGCTAGGCAACCCTAGGAGAGCAGGGAGCCGGAGTGCGAGCCGATCGGCAGCTCAGATCCCGCCCTCGCAGCGAGGCGCCGCGCCGACGCGATTCCAGGTCGTGGTGCGGCCGAGCAGACGGATGCCGAGATAGCCGCGCAGTCGGAGACGGTCGGGACCGTCCATGCGCAGCACCGCGTCGTAGGTGCGCCCGCTGGTCGGATCGTAGATCTCCCCTCCGATCCACTCATCCGGCGCCGCAACCGAGCGGCGAACGCCTCTCAGCAGCTCCACACCCATGATGCCCCGCCCGCGCAGCCTCGGATCCGGATTCTCGACGTCGCGCAGGGCGCAGCCCCCTTCGTCGAGGGGCGAGCGCAGCCATACGACGCGCCCACACAGCGCGCTGCCACATCGATCGATCTCGACCTGGGCGGATCCGCCCTCGGCCCACCAGAGACCGGTGGGATCCTCCGCTCGCGCCGGAGCGGCGACCAGCAGGACGCACAGCCCGAGCAGGTACAGCCCTCTCGCCATGGCTAGCGCCCTCCCAGAACGGGACCGGGGCGCAGCGGCAACGGCACAGCTCGCCTCGCCCCCCGACGCGGCTTCATTCCGACGAGGAACCGGGTCGGGCCGAAGGGGCGCAGCGCGAAGTGGTAGATCGCGAGGGTCACGGCGATCGAGCCGGAGAGCAGGAGCACGAATTTGGGAACGATACCCAGTGGCAGTCGAACGATGCCGAAGGCCAGGACGACGACCACCGGCTGGTGCAGCCAGTAGATCGGGAAGGCCGACTCCGCGAGGTACTCGAGCCGACGACTGCTCCGCACGACGTTCGTTCGCGCGTAGGTGAGTAGCGCTCCCACGAAGCACCATCCGGCGACGGCCGAGCCCGCCAGCATCAGCGGGGCCCAATCGAAGAGGCCGAGGGCCCCGGCCAGGAGCACTCCGACCGAAGCAATGCCCAGCCCGAGGAGTCGATGGCGTTCGGCCTGGAGCGGCGCCCCGAGCGCCGGGTGTACGGCCAGCGCGAAGCCGCAGATGAGGTACGTGGCGTAGTAGGCGACGCTCGCCCAGTCGTCGTAGAGATTGTACGGCCCCGGGAAGCGCTGGCGCAGGAGAAGTTGGATCAGCATGAGGGGGAGAATGGGGGCGTAGACCCAGCCGCGGCCGGGGGTCGTGCTGCCCGAGGCCCTCCGCAGCCAGCCCGAGAAGAGCGGAAGCAGCACGACGGTCAGGGTCAGCAGGTAGGCGAGGAACCAGAGATGGGACCAGCTGAAGCGATCGAGCTGGGTGAAGAACGCGGGTAGGAACTCGAGGAAGCTCTGATCGAAGGGCGACATCAGGGGGAGCTCCACGGAGAGCGACTCTTGAAAGCGCGCCTGGAGCTCGGGATCGACCCGGAGCCCCCGGTGGTTCAGATCGAGACCGGAACGCAGCTCCAGATACTTGATGCCCGGCACCAGCAGGACGCAGCCAGCGACCAGCGGCACCGCGAGCTTGCCCCAGCGCTCGCGAAGGAACTCCGCCATTCCGCGGCTGCGCAGAGAAGCCGCCGCAGACCAGCCTGCGAGCAGGAAGAAGAGGGGCATGTGCCAGAGACTGATGAACCCGCAGATGATGAAGAAGACGAAGTTCGAGTCTCCGTTGCGGACATGAAAGAACGGAGCCGGGCTGAAGACCATGCCCACATGGAAGAGGAAGAGCAGGTAGCAGGCGAAGACGCGCAAGGCGTCGAGATCGTGACGCCGAGAGACCGGTGCAGGTTGCGGGTTCATGCGTCCTCGAGGAGTGCGCGCGTAACGAACTGAACCACCGCATCCTCGGCGCGGGCGTCGTCGACGTCCTGGGGCGACGGGTCCCAGTGACGATGAACGGCCCAGAAGACGGCGGTCTCCAGGACGATTCTCGCCGTCACGGCGACGTCCTCGACCGGGCGTAGCCGTCGACGACGGATACGGTCTTCGAGGTACCGCTGCAACAGCGCCATCGTGCCCACCCGACCGGCGCCGTACCAGGCTTCCGCGAGCTCGGGATGGTCGGGGGCACAGCGATCGAGCAGCTTGATGCCGATGCGGTGGTCGGCGAGTAGCCCATAGAGCTCACGCACGACCCCCTCGAGCTCGCTCCTCACGTCCGCGACGCGCCGCCGGCTCAGAGCCTCCATGAGCCGGGGAAGGCTCGCACTCTCGGCCACTCGCTTGCGGACGGCCTCCAGGGTGGAGCCGGCAGGCGGCGTCGGGACCGGCAGACGGGGCGGAAGCTCGAGGCTGTCGCGACGATCCGCGTGGCGGACCACTGCGTCGAAGAGGGCCTCCTTGCTCTCGACGTAGAGGTAGACGGTGCCCTTTGCGACGCCCATACGGGCCGCGACGTCCGCCATCTGGGTGCGGCGGTAACCCTGCTCGAGGAAGACATGGGTGGCGACCTCCACGAGCTCCTGAAAGCGATCCGGCGGGATGGGGCGGGGCATGGAGAGGAGAATACATGACCGGGCGAGTCAGTCAATGACCCAATGGGTCATTATCCCCTCCCACCCTGTCGCCGTTCAAGCCGCGGCGCCGTCCCGTCGATCTCCGACGGCGGGAGCCCTCCGGAGCGCGCATGCAACTCATCGCCTGCCCCACCTGCCACGCTCAGTACGACGTGAGCCTCGTGATCGTGGATCGCTTCGACTGCCGATGTGGCGCCTCCCTCGAGAACGAGCCCCCGAAGCCCGCCGACGCGGAGATCCACCGCTGCGGATCCTGCGGGGCCCAGGTGGGCGGCGAGGCGGCGTCCTGCGAGTACTGCGGATCCGAGATCGTGCGGGATCCGGGCGCCCTCTCGCTGATCTGCCCCGAGTGCTACTCGCGCAACGCCGACACGACCCGCTTCTGCGCGGGCTGCGGCGTGGCCTTCCAGCCCGAGCCGCTTCCGGTGGAGGGAAGGGAGTGCCCCTGCCCCGACTGTGGCGCGCTGATGCCGCCCACCCAGGTCGCCGGCGTGGCCCTGAACGAGTGCCGGGGCTGCCGCGGACTCTGGGTGCCCGGCGACCACTTCGACCTGCTCGTGACCCGGGCGGCCGATCAGCGCGCGAAGAGCGAAGGAGCGGCTCCCGACCCACGGGTGCGCGGAGCCAACCCGATCCGCCAGAGCGTTCGCTACCGGAAGTGCCCCGAGTGCGACGCCTTCATGCACCGACGCAACTACCGGAAGTCCTCGGGCGTGATCGTCGACGAGTGCCGCGAGCACGGAACCTGGCTCGACCCCGACGAGCTCGAGCAGATCGCCGGCTTCATCCTGAGCGGCGGCGAGACATCCAAGACCTTTGCCGACGAAGACCGCAAGTGCACCGAGGCGGCGGCCGCCGCTCGGGCCCGGACCCGCCTCTCCCAGCACATGGGACCCGGCATCGGATCCACCCACCGTTCCGAGATCGACCTCGTCGATGGTCTGGTGGGCGTTCTCTCGAAGATATTTTCATAGGAGACCCACATGGGACTGTTGGAGAAGCTGCGCGCCGAGTTCGTAGACATCATCGAGTGGGTCGACGACAGTCGACACACCCTGGTCTGGCGCTTCCCGCGCTACCACAACCAGATCAAGTACGGAGCCCAGCTCATCGTGCGCCCCGGGCAGGCGGCGGTCTTCGTCCACCGGGGCCGCGTGGCCGACGTCTTCGGCCCGGGCCAGACCACGCTTCGCACGAAGAACCTTCCGCTGCTCAGCACCCTCGCCGGCTGGCCCTATGGATTCGACAGCCCCTTCAAGGCCGAGGTCTACTTCGTCAGCACGCGCCAGATCACCGATCTGAAGTGGGGGACGCCCAACCCGGTGCTGATGCGCGACCCCGACTTCGGGCCGATCCGAGTCCGCGCCTTCGGCACCTACACGCTGCGGGCGCGGGACCCGGGCATCCTGCTGAAGGAGCTCGTGGGCACGGACTCGGTCTTCGACTCGGAGGAGATCTCCGAGCTACTGCGCTCCATCATCAATCAGGCCTTTGCCGACGTCGTGGCGAAGTCGGAGATCCCGCTGCTCGATCTGGCCTCGAACTACGCCGAGCTCGCCGAACAGGTCCGGGGGCTGGTCCTCCAGCGTGTCGACGACGAGTTCGGCCTCGAGATCCCCCAGCTCTACCTGGTGAACGTCTCGGTTCCCGCAGAGGTGGAGGAGGCGCTGGACACGCGCACCAGCATGGGTGTGATCGGAGACGTCGCCGCCTACCAGGCCTACCAGATGGGCCAGGCGATCCCGATCGCAGCGGCCAATCCCGCCGGAGGCCTGGCTGGCGCCGGCGTCGGTCTCGGAATGGGCATGGCGATGGCGAGCCAGATGCCCCAGGCCGGGAGCGCGCCCAGCGCGGGCCCGCCGCCTCCGCCGCCCTCACCGTCCTGGCATCTGGCCGAGGGGGGACGCACCACCGGACCCTACACCCCGCAGCAGTTGGCCGAGGCCGCTGCGGCCGGGCGTCTGGGCCCGCAGAGCCTGGTCTGGACCGTTGGCATGGCGGACTGGCTCGCCGCCGGACAGGTGTCGGAGCTCGCCGGACTCTTCCCCCCGCCGCTCCCGCCCACGGACGAGGGCTAGTCGCCCCCGAGCCCCATCAGATCGACCACGCCCACGTGGTGGCCGGCGGTGAAGCCGCCGTCCACCGGCAGGGCCACACCACTCACGAAGGACGCGTCGTCGGACGCGAGGAAGAGGACGGCACTCGCCACCTCCTCGGGCCGTCCGAAGCGCCCCAGCTCGTGCTGCTCGCGAATCCGATCCCGGTAGACCGCCGGGAAGGCGTCGCCGCCGACGACGGCGCGGAAGAGCGGCGTATCGATGAAGCCCGGACAGATGCTGTTGGCGCGGATGCCCATGCGCCCGTAGTCCATCGCCAGGTTCTTCGTCAGCAGGATCACGCCGCCCTTCGAGGCGTTGTAGGTGCTGCCCCCTTCGGCGCCTTCGATCCCCTCGACGCTTGCGATCGTGATGATGCTCCCGGAGCGCTGCTCGAGCATCTGCGGCAGCACCGCCTTCGCCGAGAGGAAGGTGCCCCGCAGATTCACGTCCTGGACCCGCTGCCACTCGTCTGCATCGAGCAGGTGCACGGGCCCGCCGCCCGCGACGCCGGCGGCGGCGACCAGCACGTCGATGCGACCGAAGGCCTTCACGGTCTCTGCCGCGGCCGCGGCCTGGGCCGACTCGTCGCGAACGTCGGCGACGTGGAAGGTCGACTCCGGCGCGGCGAGGGCGACCTCCTTCCACTCCGGGCTCTCCTCCAGATCGAGACCCACCACCCACGCGCCCTCGCGGGCGAAGCGCAGCGCGCTGGCCAGACCGATCCCGGATGCCGCTCCCGTCACCAACGCCACTCGCCCGTCCAGTCGACCCATGTCCGCCTCCCTTCGATGAGGAGCCCAGCATAGGCCGCGTGCGCTCCCCCCACCCCGGGCCCGGGGGGCTACCCTGACGACCGTGGATCTCCCCCTCGACGACGATCTTCGGATCGGCTTCATCACCGGCTTCGGCACCCGTGACGCCGGACGCGCCCTGGCCGGACTCGCGCAACGCCTCGGCTACGACTCGATCTGGGTCGGCGACCACGTGGCGTTTCCACTCCCGATCCTCGATCCCCTGATCCAGCTCGCTCAGCTCGCCGCCCACACCGACGATCTGGAGCTCGGCACATCGGTCTACCTCCTGCCCCTGCGTCACCCGGTCCTCGTGGCGAAGCAGATCGTGAGCCTCGATCAGCTGTGCGAGGGGCGCTTCGTCTTCGGGGTGGGGATCGGCGGGGAGTTTCCGGGGGAGTACGCCGCCTGCGGCGTCCCGGTGCGGGAGCGCGGCGCCCGGCTGTCCGAGGCGATCCCCCTGGTGCGTTCCCTCGCGGGCGGCGACGCCACCGAGAGCACGGGGCGCTTCTACCCCTTCCCCGAGACGACCCTCGCCCCGGCGGCGCGACGCTCGGGCGGCCCGCCGATCTGGTGCGGGGGCCGCGCGCCGGCTGCGTTGGAGCGAGTGGGGCAGATGGGCGACGGCTGGATCTCCTACGTCGTGACGCCGGAGCGGTTCAGGACGGGACTCGAGCAGATCGCCCGTGCCGCCGAGGCGGCGCGCCGTCCCCTCGAGCGCTTCGGCAGCTCCCACCTGCTCTTCACGCGCATCGACGACGACCGGGAGGCGGCCCTCGACGCCGCCGCCGCACACCTCTCCCAGCGTTACGCCATGGACTTCCGCGAGCCGGCAAAGCGCTACGCGGCCTTTGGCTCCCCCGCCGACGTCGCGGAGCGGGTCGAGGCCTTCCGCGCCGCCGGCGTCCGCCACCTCATCCTCGACATGGTGGGGCCGGGCGACGACCGCGACGAGCAGCTCGAACGCTTCTCTGCCGAGGTCCGCCCGCTGCTCTCGCGTTGAGGATCCGGGCAGACGCGCCGCGAAAGGGAGCCCGTGAAGACGGTCAGACCGTCGCCGAGGCCTTCCGCGTGAGCAGGATGATGGCTCCGATGCTCGCGATGGCGCCCAGGGCGATGCCGAGGCCCAGCCAGCCAGGCACCTCCCCCAGACCGGCGCCCAGGGTGGTGAAGAGCAGCACCTTCGGGATCTCGCCCAGCGCCGTGGCCAGGACGAACCAGCCGAAGGGGAACCGCACCACGCCGCAGGCATAGCTGGTCACGTCGAAGGAGAAGTGGGCGAAGAGCCGCAGGGAGAGGATCGCGACGAAGGCACTGCGCAGACCGCGCTCGCTCACGTAGGCGTCGACCGCCGCGATGCGTTCCTCCCGAACGAAGCGCAGCGCCACCGGTCGACCCAGGATGCGGGCGATGGCAAAGCAGGCGCAGGCGCCGAAGAGCACCCCGATCCAGCCGATGACGAAGCCGACCCAGGGGCCGTAGACGAAGCCCGCTGCCATGAGCACCGGCTGGGAGGGCAGCGGCGCCACGACGGATTGAAGCAGCAGCAGCGCCACCAGCAGGACGGGAGCGAGAGCCCCGGTCGCGCGCACCTGGTCGGCCAGGACCTCCGGATCGGCCAGGGAGATCCCGTGGCGATCGAGCGCCCACGCCAGAGCGAGGCCGCCGCCGAGGAGCGCCAACGCCAGGAGCCAACGAACGCGCGCGGCGGACCTCAAGCGATCCCCCCCGCCGGCTCGATGGCGACCCCCCGGTCGGGATGCGCGACCTCCGGCGGCTCCGGCCCCACGGCGAGTCGCACCTCGTCGAGGGGAAGCGACCGCAACGCCTCGCTGGCCGGCACGAGGAGCGGCGCCGCGCGGTGGCGGGGGTGGGGCTCGCGGAGACGGCGGGTCGGCCGCGCGAGAGCCGTCACGACGTCCCGCTCCGGGTCTTCTTCCGGGGGGATCGCCGGCGCTTCGGAGAAGCTCCGGCGCGCGAAGGTCCGCTCCCCCGCACGGCGCGCGACGCTCCGCCGATGGCGCCGGACAGAAAGACCTCCGCGGCGTGGGCCATGCGTAGGGGAAGAGGCTCCGACGCATCGTCGTAGAGCCAGTGGGTGATCGTCCCGAAGACGAGAGCGTCGAAGGCCGACGCCAGGTCTTCCGGGCGATGATCTCGGCCCAGCTCGCCCTGCGCCTGTCCGCGCGTCATCAGGTGCAGGAGCTGCTCGAGATTCGCCTCGCGAGCGCGCTGCCCGGGGCCCCCTTCGTCGAGCCCGAGCGAGAGCTTCGCGATCTCGCGAAAGGCGGCGCGGTGGAAGCGGCGATCCTCCTCGATCCCCTCCCCCATGAGGTGGAAGAGCTCCCGGACCAGGGCCGGGACCGGGGTGTCCCGCTCGGCCAGGACCCGCTGCAGCAGGGTCTGATACCCGCCCAGCACGCCCTCGGTGATGCCCTCGATCAGCCCATGCTTCGAGCCGAAGGTGTTGAACACCGTCGCGCGGGCCACCCCCGCCGCCGCGGCGACCTCGGCCATGGTGACCTCCTCAGGGCCCCGCTCGGCGAAGAGCAGGCGCGCAACCTCGAGGATCCGGGCGCGTTGATCGGCGCGGCGCTGAGTCTGGGGAGTCGTCATTTAGACGAGAGTCTAAATAATTCTAGACTCGAGTCCAATCAAATTCCCGGCCGCCCGCCCCTGGCCCCACCCCTTCGAGTCCCTGTGTCATGCTGACCTCGATTTCACGCACCATCTGCGCTTCCGCCCCGAGGAGTCCTCATGTGTGCACAGTTCGTCGGAGAGAGCGACGAGTACCGTCGGCTGCGCGAGGAGCTGCTCGACGCCGAGAGCGCCCTGCGCGATCAGCGCGAGCGGGTCGCGGCCCTGCGTCGCGACCTTCCCACGAACCCCGTCGACCGCGACTACGTGTTCCGCGAGGGACCGGTGGGCATCGAGAAGGACGACCCAATCCGCGAGACCCGCCTCGCCGAGCTCTTCGAGGACGGAACCCAGACGCTCATCCTCATCCACTTCATGTTCGATCCGGGCTGGGAGCTCGGCTGCCCCATGTGTTCGATGTGGGCCGACGGTTACGATGCAGTCGCGAAGCACGTCAGGCAGCGGACGAGCTTCGCCGTCGTGGCAAAGCAGGAGATCGGCAAGCTGCGAGCCCACGCCCGGCGCCGGGGCTGGAAGAACCTGCGCCTGCTCTCTGCCCACGACAGCTCCTTCATCGCGGACTTCGGCATGGAGGACGACCGATCCGGACAACATCCCGGCGCATCGGTCTTCGTCCGGGGCAGCGATGGAGCCGTGCGGCACGCCTACACGGTCGAAGCCATGAATCGGGGCGAGTTCCGCGGCGTCGACCTGCTGAGCCCGGTCTGGCACCTCTTCGACCTGCTACCGAACGGACGCGGCGACTGGATGCCGTCCCACCCGAACTGAGCCCGAGGGGCTCAGAGCTCGGCGAGGATCGCCTCGGCGCTGCTCACCTCGAACTTCATCGGCTGATCGACGTGCAGCGCCTTCACCACGCCGTCCTCGACGACCATGGCGTAGCGCTGCGAGCGGGTGCCGAAGCCGATCCCGGATCCGTCGAAGTCGAGCCCCACGGCCTTCGAGAAATCGCCGTTGCCGTCGGCGAGCATGAGCACGTCGTTGCCGGCTCCCCGGTCCTTCCCCCAGGCGTCCATGACGAAGGCGTCGTTCACGGACAGGCAGGCGATGGTGTCGACGCCCTTCGCCTTGATGTCTCCGGCCTTCGCGATGTAGCCGGGCAGGTGCTGCATCGAGCAGGTGGGCGTGAACGCACCCGGCACTGCGAACAGGACCACCTTCTTGCCCGCGAAGAGCTCCTCGGTGGTGACGTCCTTCATCTTGCCGTCGGCCATGGTCTTGAGGGATGCATTCGGGATCTTCGCTCCGACCGAGATCGTCATGGGGGCTCCTCCGGGCGCGGCTCATCGGCGGCGACCCTGCGGGTGGAAATTCGTTCGGGCACAGTAGATAGCCCGGGCCCCGACGACTTGCATCCCGTCGGCTGCGCTCCGGGCCACGCGACGACCCCGCGCAGGGGGGCTCGGTATGCTCCCGGCCATGAAGATCGGAGAGATTCGCCACGCCGAGCGGAGCCGGTACGGAAAGCCCCTCGACGGGGTCCGCGTGCTCGCCGTCGAGCAGATGCAGGCCCTGCCCTTCGCCACCCAGCTGCTGGCCCACCTCGGCGCCGATGTGGTGAAGGTGGAGCACCCGGTGAACGGCGAATCCGGCCGGGGATCGCGGCCCCAGATCACGGATCGCGACGGTCGCGCGGTGGGCGCCACCTATCTGCGCAACAACCTGTCGAAGAAGAGCCTGGCGCTCGACCTGAAGAATCCGGAAGGGCGCGCGATCTTCGAACGCCTCGTCCCCCACTTCGACGTGGTCGCCGAGAACTTCAAAGCCGGCACGATGGAACGGCTCGGATTGGGCTACGAGGCGCTCGCCGCGCTCCACCCGCCCCTCGTCTACGTGTCGATCTCCGGCTTCGGGAACCGCGCCGACTCCCCCTACGCGAGCTGGCCCGCCTACGCCCCGGTGGTCGAGGCGATGTCCGGGCTCTACGAGCCGAACCGGGCACCGGGTCAGCCGCCTCCCGTCGTCGTCGCCGGGGCTCTCGGCGACAACGCCAGTGCCCTCTACGCCATCATCGGCACCCTGGCCGCCCTGAGGCAGCGCGACCGCACCGGGCGCGGCCAGTACGTCGACCTCGCCATGTACGATGCCATGATCGCCATGACCGACATGGTCCCCTTCATGTGGTCGATGGGCGAGCCGCCCAGCGCGGCGACGGCGGGACGCACCGGCATGGTGGCGGCCTTCGCGGCGCGCGACGGGCACTTCGTCGTAGCGATCTTTCGCGACCCGCAGTTCGAAAGGCTCGCGCGGCTCATCGGGCACCCGGAGTGGTGCGAAGACGCGCGGTTCTCCACCCGCGAGGGATGGGCGGCGCATCGCGAGGACGTGATCCGTCCCGCCGTCGAGGCCTGGGCCGCGTCCCAGAGCAAGCTGGAGGCCTGCCGACGTCTGGCCGCGGAAGGCATCCCGGCGGGTCCGAGTCACCTCGCTCCCGACATCGCCGCGGATCCCCACGTTCGCGCGCGGGACATGCTGATCGAGGTGCCGCGGCCCGACGCGGATCGTCCGATGCTGCTGATCGGAAACCCCGTGAAGCTCTCGGACATGGCCGAGGGTCCGGTCGCCAGCTTTCCGAGCCTCGGAGAGCACACGGACGAGATCCTGCAGGAGATCCTCGGCCTCGAGCCGGCAGAGCTCGCGGGGCTGCGCGAGCGAGGAGCGATCGGTCCCGGGAAGGGACCGGAGCCCGAAAGGAGGACGGAATGAGCGCCAGGAAGAAGCTGTCGCCGGATGCGCTCCGCGAGGCCGTCGCCGACCTCGAAGGCTGGGACCTCCTGGAGGGGAAGCTCCATCGCGAGTTTCGCTTCGCCGACTTCGTTACGGCCTTCGGCTTCATGACGAAGGCCGCCCTCGTTGCCGAGACGATGAACCACCACCCGGAGTGGTCGAACGTCTACGGGCGGGTCACGGTGGACCTCACCACCCACGACGCCAACGGCATCACGGCCTCGGACCTGGAGCTCGCCCAGCGCATGAGCGAGCTCGCCGGCTGAAGCCGCACCCGCACCTGGACGACGCTCCTCCTACGCTCCGGCACCGGGCGCGACGTAGTGCTCGACCTCGGGGAAGGGGTCGTAGAAGTGGTGCAGGAGCTCCTTCCAGCGCCCGTAGTCCGCCGAGCCGCGGAAGCCCTCGGTGTGATCCTCCAGGGTGTCCCAGCGCACCAGGAGCAGGTAGCGGGAGTCCCGCTCCAGGCAGGAGAGCAGCTCGTGGGAGCGGTAGCCCCTGGCCGCGCACAGGATCGCCTCCGCCTCGCGAAACGCCGCCTCGAAGGCCTCGGCCCGGCCCGGCACCACGTCGAGCACCGCGACCTCGAGCACCACGGGACCCGACCGACTCAGGAGCCGATGCGGATGGGCACGATGGCGTCGAGGATGAGACCGAGGACGAAGAGGCCGCCGGCCAGGCGCGTGACCGTGAACGCCCACGCGACGTACCAGAGCGGCCAGATCGGGAAGTTCGGAGGCGCGGACTCCGGACGGGGCTGGTTGAAGACCTTGAGCACCTTCCAGACCCGCGGCAGCGCCAGGAAGCAGAGCAGCGTCCAGACACCGAGGGTGCCCACCAGCACGAGGCAGAGCACGAGCACGAAGAAGAAGACGAAGAGCTCCTGGGTGAGGAAGAGCGAGCGCTCCTTGCCCAGAAGGACCGGCAGGGTGTGGATGCCCTTCGCCGAGTCCGCGTCGAACTTGTCCACGTGCTTTCCCATCAGCACGGTCGTGACCAGGATCGAGTACGGGAGACTCGCCACCAGGACCCAGGGCTCCAGCACACCCGCGGTGACGTAGTAGGTCCCGCCGATCATCAGCGGGCCCCAGACGACGACGACGCTCGGCTCGCCCATGCCGCGGTGCTTGAGCTTGAGCGGCGGCGCCACGTAGA
>CALDCK010000095.1 GCA_937937315.1 uncultured bacterium | reverse complement strand
CGAGCTGCGCCTGCGGGACCTCCGCCAGACCTCCCGCCCCACGGCGATCGCCGCGGCCGGGGATCTCGCCCCGCCAGCGTCGGCGCAGGCTCCTCACGATCGGGGAAGCCAGCAGGGCCTCGCGCTCCGCCCGAGCGCCCTCGTCGAGGGCGGTCAGCAGAGCGCGACCGGCTTCGGGCTTGACGAGCCCCCAGGCGGTCAGCTCCGCCAGGGTGATGGCGGGGTGACCGAAATCGATCCGGGCCTGGGGAGTGGTGATCTGGAGGGCGACGTCCGAAGGCGTCAGGCGACGCCGGTCGATCAGCGGGACGCTGAGCTCGCGCAGGCAGGCACCGAGCACTCCGTCGGGGCCCGGGTCCGGCAGCACGAAGGGCTCCCGCAGGCCGAAGAATCCATTCGCCGTCGATGTCTCCTCGATTACGAGGACACGCGAACCCCGCTGCGCGAGTCGCACCGCCGCGACCAGCCCCGGGAGCGCCCCGCCGAGGACCACTGCATCCCAGCGCCGCAGGCGCGGCGCCTCGGCGGGTCGGATCGCGGCGAGGCCGCGCATCAGCGCGTGGATTCGGGAAGCGGCCCCAGCAGCAGCGCCTCTTCGTCGGGCGCGCATACCTCGATCTCTCCGATGCGGTAGCCGCGCTCGCCGAGCGCCCGGAAGCGGTCCAGGATGTCGTTCGCCTGCTCGGCGGGCACGACCAGCACCATGCCGATGCCGCAGTTGAAGACGCGGAGCATCTCCGCGTCTTCGACCTCTCCCTGCCGCTGCAGCCAGCCGAAGAGCGGCGGCCGGGGCCAGGCGTCGGGATCGATGCGCGCGCGCACACCCTTGGGGAGGACGCGCGGGACGTTTCCCGTGAACCCCCCGCCGGTGATGTGGGCCATCGCCTCGATCGTGAAGTCGCGCATCACGTTGAGGATGGGCTTCACGTAGATGCGGGTCGGTGCGAGCAGCGCCGCGGCCAGCGAGGTGTTCAGATCGGTGTTCTCGGCGCGAAGGTCGACGCTTCCGGCGCGTACGCCCTGGTCGATGATGCTCCTCACCAGGCTGTATCCGTTGCTGTGGCAGCCGCTCGAGGCGAGCCCGATGATGGCGTCGCCCTGGCTGATGCTCGAGCCGTCGATCAGCCGGTCCCGCTCGGCGACACCGACGCCGAATCCCACCAGCTCGATCTCGCCCTCTGCGTACACGCCGGGCATCGTCGCCGTCTCGCCGCCGAGCAGCGCGCAGCCCGCGCGCCGGCAGCCCTCGGCTATGCCGCGCAGCGCCTCCTTCGCGCGCTCTGCGTCGAGCTTCGCCATGGCGACGTAGTCGAGGAAGACGAGGGGCTCGGCGCCCTGCACGACAAGGTCGTTCACGACCATCGCCACGCAGTCGATTCCGATCGTGTCGAAGCGTCCGAGCTCGGCGGCGAGCTTCAGCTTCGTCCCGACGCCATCGGCTCCCGCCACGAAGACCGGGTTTTCGTAGCGCTCGGGCGCCTTGAAGAGGCCGGCGAAGCCGCCGATCGAGGACAGGACCTCCGGGCGCATCGTGCTGCGGGTGATCTCCCGGATTTCGTCGACGAAGCCCTCGTCGTGGTCGAGGTCTACGCCAGCCTGCGCGTAGCTGGGGGCACTCGGATCGTCGCTCTGCGGGGGGGCCACGGGCGAGAGATAGGCGAGGCGCCTTGAGAGCGCAACGCGGCGTTCGTCCCCGCGAGGGCGACCAGGGCCCCGTGCTATGGTCCTCCGGTGAAGATCGCGGTGGTGATCCCGGCGCTGAACGAGGCGGGTCGGATCGAGGAGACGGTGCGGAGCGCGATTCCGGCGTCCGCCCCGGGGCAGCAGGACGGCGCGGTCGTCGAGGTCGTCGTGGTCGACGGCGGGAGCGAGGATGGGACCCCGGAGCGGGCTGCCGCGGCCGGGGCTCGCGTCGTGGCATCGGACCGCGGGCGAGCGCGCCAGCTCGGCGTAGGAGTCCGAGCGACCTGCGGCGACGTCGTGCTCTTCCTTCACGCCGACACCCAGCTCCCACGGGGCTACGAGCGGGCCGTCGCGTCGGCTCTCGTCGACCCGCGCACGGTGGGTGGCGCCTTCCGCCTCCGCTTCGACCGGAGCACGCCGGGGCTTCGGATCATCGAGTGGGGGGCGCGACTGCGAGGACTGCTCTTCCGGCTGCCCTACGGCGACCAGGCCGTGTTCGTTCGGCGCTCCGTCCTGGAGGCGATCGGGGGGGTGCCCCAGGTGCCGATCATGGAGGATCTCGATCTCGTGAAGGCGATGAAGACCCGAGGCGCCCTCGCGCGGTTGCCCCAGGAGGCGGTGACCTCCGCCCGGCGCTACCTGGCGCTCGGGCCCGCTCGCACCGCACTTCGCCACGGGATCGCGGCGGGGGCCTGGGCGCTGGGGGTCGATCGCGCGCGCATCGCAGCCTGGTACGGGGGATGAGCGCCGTCCCGGCCGCACCTTCCGGAGTCCGCTCGGCGCTGCGACGCCTGGCGGGCTACGTCGGCCGCCACCCCGTGTTCTACGGCGTCTGGCTCGCGACGACCCTCGTCTACGTGGCTGGATTCGTCGCGATTCCCCGCCTGGTGGGCTGGGGAGTCGAAGCCGTGGCGACGGGCCTGTCCGAGACAGAGGTCCTGGAGCGGGTCGGCTGGCTCGTCGGCGCGACGGTCCTTACCGGAGCGCTTCGCTTCTTCTCGCGAACCCTCGTCTTCAACGCGGCTCGCGAGATCGAGTACGAGCTGCGCAACGACATCTATGCGCACCTGCAACGGCTCCCCCCCTCGTTCTATGGGCGCTGGCGGACCGGCGACGTCATGAGCCGCTGCGTGAACGACATCAACGCCGTTCGTCTGCTCATGGGAGTCGGGCTGCTCAACATCGTTCAGACCCCGGTCCTCTACGTCGCGGCGATCGGCGCGATGGTCACCTTGAACGCGAAGCTCGCGCTGCTCGTCCTCGTCCCGTATCCGCTCTTCGTCCTCGTAGCCCGGTCGCTCGGCCGCTCGATCCATCACTGGAGTCTGCTCACCCAGGAAGGTCTGGCGGAGACCTCGAATCAGCTTCAGGAGACCATCTCCGGCATCGCCGTCGTGAAGGCATATGCGATGGAGCCCGTGACGGCCGCGCGCTTCGAGGAAGCGAACGATCAGCTCTATCACCGCCAGCTCGGGCTGGTGCGGGCGAACGCGGCAATGCCCGCCATCATCGGCATGCTCCCGGCGCTGGCGATGTGCCTGATCATCGGGGTGGGTGGTGCCGACGTCCAGGCGGGAAGGATGCGGGTCGCCGACTTCTTCACCTTCTCGCTGTACGTCTTCCAGCTCACCTTTCCGACCTTCATCATGGGCTGGGTGGTGGCCCTGGTTCAGCGCGGCGCCGCCTCGATGCAGCGGATCGACGAGCTGCTGTGCGAGGTTCCGTCGATCCGCGAGCCCGAGAACCCCGCTCCCGTGGCGGAGATTCGCGGGGAGATCGAGCTGCGAGGGCTCTCCTTCGGCTACGCCGGCGAGAGCGGGCGTGCGCAGGCGCTGCGGGGCGTCGACCTGCGGGTTCCGGCAGGCACGACGCTCGGCGTCGTCGGGCCGGTGGGCTCGGGAAAGACCACCCTCGCTTCCCTCGTACCGCGGCTCCTCGAGGTGGAGGACGACCAGCTCTTCATCGACGGCGTGGACGTGAACCGGATTCCCCTCGCCACGTTGCGGCGCCACATCGCGGTCGTACCCCAGGAGTCCTTCCTCTTCTCCGCGACGCTGGCGGAGAACATTGCCTTCGGAGCACCGGACGCGCCCATGGAAGAGATCGTGGAGGCCGCGCGCCGCGCCCAGCTCGAGAACGATGTCGACGAGCTCCCCGCCGGGTACGAGACCCTCGTGGGCGAGCGGGGAGTGATGCTCTCGGGCGGCCAGCGCCAGCGCACGGCCCTGGCGCGGGCGCTGATGCTGGATCCGGCGATCCTGATCCTCGACGACACGCTCTCCGCGGTAGACGCCGAGACCGAGGCTGCGATCCAGCGTGAGCTCGACGCAGTCTTTTCGGGCCGGACCGTGATCGTGATCTCGTCCCGGGTGAGCGCCGTCCGCAGCGCCGAGCAGATCGTCGTGCTCGATGAGGGACGCGTGGTCGAGCGCGGCACCCATGAGGAGCTGGTCGCCGCCGGCGGGCTCTACAGCCGACTCGCGCGGGAGCAGGAAGAGTCGGCGGAGCTCGTTCGGGACCGGGCCGAGGACGGGTCGTGAGCGCTCCGCCCGCTGCGCGGGGGCAGAGCGAGGCGACCCGGGAGGCGCTCTTCGAGGAGGAGGCCCTCGGCAAGGCCTACGACGCTCGGCTGCTGACACGGCTCTGGCCCTACGTATGGCCCTACCGCTACCAGATCACGGCGACGATCCTCTTCCTCGTCCCGCTGCTGCTGCTCGACCTGGCCCCGGCGCTGGTCGTGAAGGTAGGACTCGAGCAACATCTGGTGCCGGCGCTCGAGGGGGCCACCGAGCCGGTCGCGGCCCAGGGGGATTCCCCCCTGGGCGGGTGGCTCGATGCCCCCGGCGCCATCGACCCGCTCCTCTGGCTGGCCCTCGTCTATCTCCTTCTCAGTGTCGCGAGCTCGGCTCTCCAGTACGCCGACGTCTGGATCATGTCGCGCACGGGCCAGGCGGCGATGCGTGATCTTCGTCGGGTCGTCTTCGCCCACATCCAGAAGCTCCATCTCGGGTTCTTCGACACGATGCCCGTCGGCCGGCTCGTCACGCGGGCGACCAACGACGTCGAGAACGTGGCGGAGATGTTCTCCGCCGGAATCGTCGCCCTGGTGCGAGACGTCCTGAAGATGGTGGGGATCGCCGTCGCGCTCTTCGTCATGGACGCCCGCCTCGCCGCCATCACCTTCCTCATCGTCCCCGTCCTCGCCGTTGCGGCAGTGGTGTTCCGCTTCAAGGTGCGCCAGGCGTTCCGGGCGGTGCGAGTCCGTATCGCCCGGATCAACGCCTATCTCCAGGAGAACGTCACCGGGATGAAGGTGGTGCAGCTGTTCACGCGAGAGCAGCGGAGCTTCCGGGACTTCGAGGCCATGAACGCCGACCACCGCGACGCATGGCTCCAGTCGATCCGCTATGACGCCGCGTTGTTCGCGGTGGTGGAGCTCGCCTCGAACCTCACCATCGCGATCGTGATCTGGCAGAGCGTGGGACTCGCCGGGCTGGGCGTCGTCTACGTGTTCTTCGATTGGATGCGGCGCTTCTTCATGCCCCTGCGCGACCTCTCTGCGAAGTACTCGGTGATGCAATCGTCGATGGCGAGCTGCGAACGGATCTTCCAGTTGCTGGATGCGGAGCCCTCGGTCCAGGATGCCGAGGGCGTCGTCGCGCCTGCCGGCGCGACTCTCGGAGAGGTCGAGTTCGAGAACGTGTGGTTCTCCTACGCTCCCCGCGAGGGGGCTCCGCCCGGCGATCCACAAACGGATTGGGTGCTGCGCGACGTCTCCTTCCGGGTGGCTCCCGGCGATCGCGCCGCCTTCGTTGGCGCCACCGGTGCCGGCAAGACCACGATCATCAAGCTGCTGACGCGGCTCTACGATGTGACCCACGGGCGCATCCTCATCGATGGGATTCCGCTCCGTGCCTGGCCCCAGGAGGCGCTCCGTGGGCGGGTTGCGATGGTGCTCCAGGACGTCTTCCTGTTCAGCGGCACCATCGCCGAGAACATCTCGCTGGGTCGGGAGGACGTCCCCCGCGAGCGCATCGAGCAGGTCGCCCGGGCGGTCCACGCCGATCGATTCATCGACGCGCTCCCCGAGGGCTACGACACGCCGGTGCGCGAGCGTGGTGTCAACTTCTCGGCGGGCCAGCGCCAGCTCCTCTCCTTCGCGCGGGCGCTCGCCCACGGCGCCGACATCCTCGTGCTCGACGAGGCCACGAGCTCGATCGATACCGAGACCGAGACCCTGGTCCAGCAGGGGATCCACGCGCTGATGGAAGAGAAGACAGCCCTCGTGATCGCGCATCGGCTGTCGACGATCCAGGATGTGGATCGGATCCACGTCCTGCAGAGGGGACGTCTGGTCGAGTCCGGTCGCCACGCGGAGCTGCTCGCGGCCCGCGGCATCTACCACACCCTATACAGGCTCCAGTACGCCTCCCAGCAAGCCGGTGCAGCCGTCGCGGCGGGATAGCGCGTCCGCTCCGGACTTCGGGCTCCGGCGCGTCCAGGTCCTCGCTTTCGCGATCTTGGTTCTGGGTCTCGAGGTCGCGGTGCTTGGCGCGTGCTCGTCCGGAGACGAAGAGCCGGCTGCGGCCGCCGAGGGTCGCGGATCGTTGCGCGCGGAGCACTTCTTCCTGCTGACGGCCGACACCTGGCGTGCCGACTTCCTCGGGCGGGAGATCGCGGGGACCCCCCTCACCCCGCAGCTCGATGCCTTCGTCGCGGCTCGTGGCGGCATCGTCTTCGAGGACAATACCTCCGTGGCCGCCATGACCTCGCCGGGGGTGGCGGGGATCCTCTCGGGGCTGATGCCGCTGCGGAGCGGGGTCATGGAGAACGTCCACGTGCTCCCGACGACCGTTCCCACTCTCTCCGAGCTGCTGGGAGCACATGGCTTCCGGACCGCCGCGTTCGTCGCGAACCCCGTCCTTCGCCCGGGCTACGGGTTCGAGCGCGGATTCGAGACCTACGAGCTGCTTCCGGCCGAGCCGCCCGATCGAAAAGCGCGGGGAGCGGCGGTCGTGGCCCGCGCACTCCGCTGGCTCGACGAGCGCGGCCCCGCCGAGCGTCTCTTCCTGTGGCTCCACTTCATGGAGCCACACGGCCCCTACGAGCCACCCCCGGACCTGCTGGATGCGTTGCCCCTCACCGACTTCGGCGTCTCGCCGATTCCGGTCGCCCGACTCGTCGTGGGAGATCAGGTCGGGCGCGGGGGCGTTCCCCACTATCAGTGGAACTCGGACGCCCACCCCGGCGGCGATGACGGGCGCGAGTATGTTCGTCGCTACGCCGCCGAGGTCATGGCTCTGGACCGGGTGCTGGGAAGCTTTCTGGCAGCGCTCGAGACGCGCGGACTGCTCGAGACCTCTCTGACGGTCGTCGCCTCGGATCACGGCGAAGCCCTCCTCGGAGACCACGGCTTCTTCTTCTCCCACGCCAACTATGCGACGGAGGACCAGCTTCGGACGCCCCTGGTCATCGTCCATCCCGGGGGTCGCGGCGGCAAGCGTCGCACGCCGACCTCGAATCTCGACATCGCGCCGACGGCGAGAGCACTCCTCGGCCTCCCACCGGATCCGGAGAACCAGGACGGGATCGATCTGCTCGAGCCCGTCGCCGATCGGTTCGTCCTCGCCCAGTTCCGAGATCAGCGCATGCTCCGGCGAGGCGCCATCAAACTGCGAATCGACGAGCCCGGCGGGAAACAGCAGCTGTTCGATCTCTCGGTGGATCCGGACGAAAGGCTTCCCCTCGCTCCGGCTTCCCCGGAGCTGCTTCGGGTGTTTCGGGACGAGATGGCGCGCCACCAACACCTCCCGCGGAAGGGGAGGCCGATCGATCGCTTTCGGATGAGCGACGAGGAGCGGCGCGAGCTGGAGGCGCTCGGCTACGTCCAGTAGCGAGTCGGTTCAGGCGCTCAGGGATGCGTCGCCGACTGCGCCGTCCCCCAGCATCTCCTCGGCGATCGAGGCGGTGCGCTCGGCCGCGACGCCATCACCGAGCCGCTCCCGCAGCTTCGCGAGGTCCGCGATCTGGCGCTCCCGCGCGGGTCCACTCAGCAGGGAGCCGATCGCCTCGGCCAGCGCTTCGGGTCGGGCCGCCTCCTGCAGGAACTCGGGGACGATCGGTGCGCCGGCGATCACGTTGGGCAGCGCAAAGGAGGGCTCGTGCACCATGCGTCGCAGCAGGGCGGCCGTCAGCGGGTGGGCGCGACCGGCGACGACCAGGGGGCGGCCGAGCAGGGCCGCCTCGAGGGTGATCGTGCCGGGCTTCGCGAGCACCGCATCGGCGGCGACCAGGGCCTCGAGGGTCCGTCCCTCGACGAGGTCGATCGGGAGGGGAGGGTGGTTGCCCAGGGCGGCTTCGATGGCCTCTCGCCGCATCGTCGGGGCGACGCAGAGCAGGAACCGGAGCCCAGGGCGTTCCGCCGACAGCCGCTGCGCCGTCGCGAGATGGAGGGGCAGCATGTGGCGCAGCTCGTTCTCGCGGCTGCCGGGCGCCAGAGCGACCATCGTGGAGGTCGGGTCGAGCCCCAACGCGCCGCGGGCGTCGCTCTGGTCACGGCCCTCCGCGAAGCGACGGAGCGGTGTCACCAGGGGATGTCCGACGTAGTCCACCTGCAGCGACGTCCCCGCGTAGAAGGCCGGCTCGTGGGGAAAGATCGTCGCCAGGCGATCGACCCGCCGAGCGACGGTGTGGACCCGCCCGCGCCGCCAGCGCAG
>CALDCK010000094.1 GCA_937937315.1 uncultured bacterium | reverse complement strand
GACCTGACGGCCGAGCCCGGGAAACCACACCCGGGCCTCCCGGAGGGGCGTCGGAGCACTGCGTCCAGCCGCCGCCGGCAACGGCGGCGCCGAAGAGCGCGCGAAGACGCGGACACGCGCCGTAACGATCTCGATCGGGCGCCCGGGGCGCGTGTAGCCGAAGCGGGCCTCATGATCTCGAGCGAAGGCCGCGGCGAAGTCGCCGTCTTCGGGCGCGCGCACCGCAAGGGGCGTTTCGGTCCCGACGTAGCGCAGGTCGAGGCGGTGCTCCGTCCGGGCCTCGCCCGCACCCTCCTGCTCCAGGGCGACGCGCCCCTCGCGCTCGAGCTCGTCGAGAGCCAGACCCACTGCCTCGGGCAGGGGCGACGCCCCCTCGGGCAGGGCGACCCGTCCGGCGTCGCGCTGTCCGTCCCAGCTCGTGTCGGCCACCCCGATCCCGTAGGCCGACAGGATCCCTGCGAAACGGTGGAGCAGGACGTCGCCCATGCCGAGGCCCCGCGCGATGGCGCAGACGTGCTGGCCTCCCGCGCCGCCGAAGCCCACCAGGGCGCAGTCCCGGGGGTCGACGCCCCGGGCGACGGACACCTGGCGGATGGCCTCGGCCATGCTGGCGTTCGCGACCTCCACATAGCCGGCGGCGATGGCCTCGGGATCGCGCGGGTGGCCCGCGGCGTGCAGCTCCCGCGCCTGGGCCGCGAGGGCGCGCTCCACGGGAGCCATCTCCAGGGGGAACGGGAAGCGATCGGGCTGGACCCGGCCGAGGAAGAAGTTCACGTCGGTAAGGGCGAGCTCGCGAGCGCGGCGGTCTCCGTAGCAGAGGGGCCCGGGCTCGGCGCCAGCGCTCTCGGGTCCGACGCAGAAGCGGATCCCGTCGAAGCGACACAGGGAGCCCCCACCGGCGGCGACGGTGTGGATGCGCAGCATCGGCGCACGCACCCGCACCCCGCCCACCAGGGTCTCGAAGCTGCGCTGGAGATCGCCGCCCTCGATCAGCGAGACGTCGGTGGAGGTGCCCCCCATGTCGAAGCCGACGGCGCGCTCGAAGCCGGCCGAAGCGGCGACCCGGGCGGCGCCGACGACGCCCCCGGCCGGGCCCGAGAGCAAGGCCGTGGGTCCGCGAAAGCGCTCCCCCGGTGTGAGCCCACCGGACGATTGCATGAAGCGCAGCTGCGAGCCCGGCAGCGCCGCCTCGAGGGCCGCGACGTGACGGCGCAGCAGCGGCGTCAGGTAGGCGTCGACGCAGGTCGTCTCGGCCCGGGCCAGGAGTCCCAGCTCTCGGGCGACCTGATGGGACGCCACCGCGTGCTCGAAGCCGCACTCACGAGCCAGGGCGAGCAAGCTCTCCTCGTCTTCGGGATGGGCGTAGGCGTGGATCGAGACGATCGCGACCGACGCGATGCCGGCGCGCCGAGCGGCCTCCAGAGCCTCGCGGGCCGCCTCCAGGTCGAGGGCCTCGAGCCGCGCTCCGTCGACGCCCACACGACCTGCGACCTCGATTACCTGCCGGTACACCGGCGGCGGCTTGCGAATGTCGAGGTCGAACAGGTCCGGGCGCTCCTGGGTGCCGATCTCGACCACGTCGCCCAGCCCGCGATTGGCCACGAGCAGGGTCGGCACGCCCCGGCGCTCGAGCAGGGCATTGGTGGCGACGGTCGTGCCGAGCTTCACGCGACAGGGCGGCAGGGGCGCGCCCTCGGGCAGCCCCTCTGCGCGGTCCAGCACCGCCCGGATCGCCGCAACGGGGGCGGTCTCCGAAGAGAGCACTTTCGCGACATGAAACGTGCCGTTGGGCGCGAAACCGATGCAGTCTGTGAAGGTTCCGCCCCGGTCGATCCAGAACTCCCAGCTCATGGGGCGCGGCGCAGATGCAGGCGCACGAGCAGGCGCTGGACCGCGCCCCGGGTGGCGTCGTCCCCGAAGATCGAGATGCCGAGGATCGCGATCAGGCCAAAGGCCCCCCCGTGAATCACGAGTACGGACAAGACCCCGAAGATGCCCGTCGCCGCCGGCGCCGGCACCCAGGAGGCGGCGGCCACCGCGACCCCGGCCACGAGAACCGCGCGCGCGCCGGAGCTCGCGAGCGCGGCGAGATCCGGCGCGCCGTGCATGCGGCGCGCTAGCGCGAGGGTGGCGAGCGCGCTCGCCCCCATGCCCAGCACCCCGGCGAGGGCGAGGCCCGTCGCGCCGGACCGCGCGCCGAGCCACAGGTAGAGCGGCGCCGCCGCCAGAGCCACGCCAGTCCCCAGCAGCATCGGACGCCACATGTCGCCTCTCGCGTAGAAGGGACGCACCGCGATCTGCTGGAGGATCCAGGCGGGCACTGCGAAGGCGAAGATGCGCAGCAGGGCGGCGACGGCAGCCGTGTCCGCGGCGCCGAAGCGACCCCGCTCGAAGAGCAGCTGAACGGCGGGCTCGGCCACCAGCCAGAGTCCGCCCGCCGCCAGGATTGCGAGGGCGAGCCCGGATCGCAGCATCGCCGTCACCAGCGAATCGAGGGTCTCGCGCTGGCCTTCCGACACCAGCCGCGAGAGGGTCGGCAGCCCGGCCGTGGCGATCGCCTGACCGATCAGCCCCACCGGCACGAGCGCGATCATCCGCGCGTAGCCCAGCTGCGCCACGACGCCCTCGCCGAGCCGCGATCCGAACCAGCGCTCGTACCACTCGTCGAGGGTGAGGAGCGACACACCGAGCATGAGCGGCAGGGCGAGCCCCAGGTAGGCGACGAAACGGCGATCGAGGGGCGCCACGCGCAGCTGGAAGCGCACGAGTCCCGAGCGGGCGAGCTCGACCAGCGGGATCGCAAAGGGCCCGACGAAGGCGCCGGCCAGAGCGCCCCAGGCAAAGCCCTCGGGCCCGTGGCTCGCACCGGCCACGGCCCCACCCACGATGATGCCGGCGTTGTAGACGAGGGGCGCCAGTGCCTGACTGACGAAGCGGTCGTTCGCCATCAGCACGGCACGGATCACGCCACCCGTCACGAAGAAGACCTGGGCAGGCAGCAGGATGCGTGTGAGCCGCACGGTAAGCGCCGTGGTCTCCGCATCGAAGCCGAACTGGATGCGCACCAGCGCCTCGGCCTGCCACCAGAGTGCACCGGTCGCGAGGAGCACTGCGGCGGCCAGCGTCCCGAGCACGACGCCGAAGAGCGCGTCCGCCGACGCCCGCCCCTCCCGGGTCAGCACGCGCGAGTAGAAGGGAATGAACGCGATCGAGAGCGCGCCGCCGGCTAGGAAGTGGTTCAGCAGATCGGGGATCTGGAAGGCGGCCCGGTAGGCGTCGACCTCGGAACCCGCCCCCACCTGCGCCGCGAGCAACGTGTCGCGCAGCACGCCCAGTACCCGGGAGAGGCCGACGCTCGCTGCCAGCAGCAGCGCGACCGCGCCCACCCGGGCGCCTCGCCCCGGGCGCTCCGACCCCTCCGGTTTCTCCGCCAATCCGCCCCCCACGATCCGCAAGTATGCCGGCTCCCCAGAGCCCGGCTATTTCGTCGGATTGAGCTCCCGCCAGAGCGTGCCATCGAAGCTCTCCACCACGACCTCGTCCCCGTCCCGACCCCTCAGGTAGGGATGGGCCAGCGGAACCTTGCCGTGGGGCGTGTCCAGCACGTATTGGGGGATCGCGAAGCCGCTGGTGCGCCCCCGCAGCGCCCGGAAGATCTCGACCCCCCGCTCGATCGGCACCCGGAAGTGGGCCGTGCCCTCCAGCAGCTGGGCCTGGTAGCAGTAGTAGGGACGCACCCGCATCCGCACGAGGCCCTCGCAGAGCGCCTTCATCGTCTCGACGTCGTCGTTGATGCCCCGCAGCAGAACGCTCTGGTTGCCGACCGGGATGCCGGCGCGCGTGAGCCGGTCACAGGCCGCCGCCGCCTCGGGGGTGAGCTCCTTCGGGTGGTTGAAGTGGGTGTTCACCCAGACCGGATGATGGCGCGCGAGCATCTCGCACAAGGCCTCGGTCACCCGGTACGGGAGGGTCACCGGCAGCCGCGTGCCCAGACGCACGATCTCCACGTGGCGGATCGCGCACAGCTCGCCCAGCAGCCAGTCGAGGCGATCGTCGGAGTAGACGAGGGGGTCTCCTCCGGTGAGCAGGACGTCGCGGATCTCGGGCGTCGCGCGGATCCACGCGATTGCCGCCTCCAGCTCGCGGCGTTTCATCGCCCACTCGGGCTCCCCCACCATGCGCTTGCGCAGGCAGTAGCGGCAGTAGAGCGCACACTCGTTGTTCACGCAGAAGGCGATGCGATCGCGGTAGACGCGGATCACGTTCTTCACCGGCGAGTGCGCCACCTCGCCCAGGGGATCCGCCAGACCCTGGGAATCCTCGAGCTCGAGGACGTTGGGCACGACCTGGCGCCGGATCGGGCAGGCGGGGTTCGCCGGGTCCATCAGGGCGGCGTAGTAGGGCGTGATCACGAAGTGGAAGCGCTCGGCCAGACGCTCGATCCCCGCCGCCTCCTCCGCCGTCGGCTCGAGCCAGGCCCGCAGCGACGCGACGTCACGGACCCGGTGGCGCATCTGCCAGGTCCAGTCCTCCCAGGCATCTCCAGCCTGCTCGCGCACCGCAGTCACCGCCGAGGCGCTCACGCGAGTCCCAGACGCGTCAGTGCAGCTTCGAGCACCTCCCCGAGCAGTGCGTCGAGCGGTCGACCGGCGAGCTCCGCGATGATCCCGAAGGAGCCGTCCGGTGCGAAGGTCGGCAGCGGGTTCAGCTCGAGGAAGCACGGCTCACCCGCGGCGGAGAGGCGGAAATCGGCGCGTGCGAAGTCCCGGCAATCGAGAGCGTCGAAGGCGCGAAGCGCGAGGGCCGCGAGGCGGCTCTCGAGGTCGGGCGTGAGCAGGCCGGGTGCGCTGGCCTGCCAGCCTCCCTCGGGCGCGGGATGGCGCTCGAGGGCGTGGACGCCGATGCCCGTGCGTGCCTCGAGGGCGCGCTGCAGAACCGGCAGCGCCCGGGGCGGAGCGTGGCCGACGACGGTCACCGTGAACTCGGGTCCGGGCAGGAAGGCCTCGACCAGCGCCGGCTGCCCGTAGTCCGCCTCGATCCGCGCCACCTCGCGGGCCAGGGCCGCGCGGTCCCCCACCTTGGACGTCGGCGCGATGCCTTTCGCCGTTCCCTCCCATCTCGGTTTCACGAATACGGGGAAACTCCCCGGAATTTCTACGCCTTCTACCTCGGAGACCGAGACCGATCGCCCGGGCGCCACCGGCACCCCAGCCGCCTCCACCAGGGTCCGGGCCCAGAGCTTGTCCAGGGTTGCCGAGAGCGTGAGGGCGTCGGATCCCAGCACGGGCACCCCCGCCATCTCGAGGAGCACCGGCGCCCAGGCCTCGCGATTGCGGCCGCCGAAGCCCTCGGCAACGTTGAGCGCCGCGTCGAGGGCGGGCAGCTCTCCCTTTCCCAGACGGGCCAGCAGCGCATGGGGATTGCCGAGCCGCACCGGCCGGTGGCCGAGACGCCCCAGGGCGTCCTCGAGGGCGACGATCGTCTCCTCGGGCTCGTACTCCGCATCGACGTCCGGCGGATCGCCGGGACGGCGCGGATGGCTGCCGAGCAGGTCGTAGACGAGTCCGATCGCGAGGGACATCGCCGCAAGCATACCCTCCCCTGCCCGAGCCCTCGCCGCGTGCGGCTGGTGCTCCACGCGCCGCGAAGCTCGCGCGCTCCGGCGGAACGGGCGATGCTCGGGGCGTGAGGGAGCCGAGCGATTCAGCGCGCTGCCGGGGCCGTGCAGCGCACCGGGAGCCCGCTCGCGCCAGGGGAGACACCGGGTGACCGGGGACGACGCGACCCGGCGACAGCGGGTGGCCGGGGACGACGCGAGTCGACGGCAGCGCGTGATCCTCGCCTGGCTCCTGGTGGGCGCCTTCAGCGCTCTCGTGCTCTGGCTCGGAAGCGCCCGTTTCGACGCGGAAGAAACCGAGGGGATCCTCTCACCGATCCTGCGCTTCCTGTTTCCCGACCTCAGCCACTCGGAGCGCTACCTGCTCCACGTCAAGGTTCGGAAGATCGCCCACGCCGTCGAGTACGGGGTGCTCGCACTCCTGGCCCTGCGCGCGGCGTTCCTCACCTTTCACACCGCCACCGCGCGCATCGTCGCCATCGCCCTCGCCCTGGCCGTCCTGGTCGCATCTGCCGACGAGACCCGACAGGCGTTCCTTCCGGAGCGGACCGGCTCCTTCGGTGACGTGATGCTCGACACGGCAGGGGCCATCACCGCCATCGCTCTCGCTCTCCTGATCCGACGCCTCTTGCGCCGCCCACCCACCGAGGACGCCCCGTCGTGAGCGAGGGGGCGCGTCCCGGCCTGCTCGATCGCATCGAGCGCGCCGGCAACGCCCTGCCCGACCCCACGACGCTCTTCGCACTGGGCGCCGTGCTGGTGCTCTTCGGCTCGGAGACGGCCTCGCGCCTCGACTGGCGGGTCGAGAAGACGGTCACGCGGGTGGTGACCGAGGTGGTGGTCGACGGGTCCGGCGCGCCCATCCTCGACCCGGACTCCGGCGTCCCCTTCGAGCGGGCACTGCGGGACGACCAGGGCCGCGTCCTGCGCGAACGGGTCCGAGAGGAGGTGCGGGCCCAGAGCCTGCTCTCTTCCGATGGGCTCTACTGGATCTTCCGGAGCCTGGTAAAGAACTTCACCGAGTTCCCGCCGCTGGGCGTGGTCCTGGTGGGCATGCTCGGGATCGGCGTGGCGGAGCGAACGGGATTCATCGGCGCCGCCCTCAAGGCCACCCTGCTCGCCGTGCCCGGCGCCCTGCTCACCCCGACCGTCTTCTTCGTGGGGGTGATGTCCTCGATGGGCCTCGACGCCGGCTACGTCGTGTTGCCTCCCGTGGCCGCCGCCCTCTACCACGCCGTCGGGCGCTCTCCCCTGGTGGGCCTGGCGGCGGTCTTCGCCGGAGTGGCGGCGGGCTTCAGCGCCAACCTGCTTCCCACCAGCCTCGACCCCCTGCTGGGGGAGCTCTCCACGTCGGCGGCACGCCTGATCGACCCGGACTACGCCGTGGCCGCCACCGCCAACTGGGGCTTCATGGTCGCCTCGACGCTGCTCATCACAGGGGTCGGCTGGGGCGTGACCGCCTGGTGGGTCGAGCCGCGCATGAACGCCCGCGATGCCGCGGTCGAGCCCGAGCCGGGTGAGGCCGTGGACGAGCCCGAGAAGAGCGATCGCCCGGTCGGGACCGAAGCCGATGCCGGTGAAGGACTCTCCCCCGCCGAACGCCGCGGCCTGCTCTGGGCCGTCGTCGCAGCCGTCCTCGCCCTCGGGCTCTTCGGCCTGGCGACCGTCGTCCCCGGCGCGCCCCTCCACGGAGAGGACGGTCCCTTCCCGCGCTGGGTGCGGGTGATCGTGCCGGTCCTCTTCCTGGGGTTCCTGCTGCCCGGAGCGGTCTACGGCTTCCTCACCGGCTCGCTACGCAGCGACCGAGACGTGGCGCGGATGATGAGCGAGACGATGTCCGCGATGGGCTCCTACGTGGTGCTCGCCTTCTTCGCGGGACAGTTCATCGCGTGGTTCGCCCACTCGGGCCTGGGAGAGATGCTCGCCCTCGAAGGGGGGCGCGCCCTGGCCAGCGCCGCCGTCGGTCCGACCCTGCTGATGGTGGCCTTCATCGGCGTCGTGGGAGTGGGCAACCTCTTCATCGGCTCGATGTCGGCGAAGTACGCGTTCTTCGCCCCGGTCTTCGTGCCGATGTTCATGCAGGTGGGCGTCAGTCCGGAGCTCACCCAGGCGGCGTACCGGGTCGGCGACTCGGTGACCAACGTGATCACGCCGCTCAACCCCTACATCGTGATCATCCTCGTCTTCATGCAGCGCTACGCGCCGAAGGCGGGCATCGGCACCCTGGTCGCCCTCATGCTCCCCTACGCCCTTGCCTTCGGCCTGTTCTGGACGGCTCTGCTCGTGGTGTGGATGAGCCTCGGCCTGCCCCTGGGCCCGGAAGGACCCCTCGTCTACGTCCCGGCCGGAGCGCCCTGAAAACCCTGCGCACGACGCCGAGTCGGTGCGGCTCTGCGTGTTAGGGTATGGCCCCGAAACCACGAGGTCCCCACTCCATGTCGACGCCGCCCGCCCCGCGCTACGAAGACGTCGTCGCCGGGCTCACTGCACCCGGCGCCCCCTTCGAGATCGCGACCGAGACGATCCTCGGTCGCCCCGCGAAGACCTTCGCCAAGCGCGAGCGTTCGATGCGCGAGAAGGTGACCAACGCGGCCGCCCGGGGCGATGTCGACTTCCTCGTCCAGGGCGAGCGCCGTATCTCCTACGGCGACTTCGGCCGGGGAGTCTGGGGCGCCGCCCACGCTCTCGAGACCCACCATGGCCTCGCCAAGGGGGATCGGCTGGCGATCCTCTCCTACAACTGTCCCGACTGGATCATCGCGCTCTTCGGGGCCACCTCGGCGGGTGCGATCGGCGTCGGTCTCAACGGCTGGTGGGCCACGGAAGAGATCGAGTACGGCCTCGAGGACTCGGGCAGCCGCTACCTCGTCGTGGACGAGCGCCTCTACCCCCGGGTCGAGCCGCTCCTCGGAAAGCTCTCGAGTCTCGAGAAGGTCTTCTTCATCGGCGAGAGTCCGCCGCCGGGAACGATTCCCATCGACGAGATCCTGGCGCCCCACGACGCACCCCCAACCACCCCGATCGAGGAGGACGACCCCTTCGTCATCCTCTACACGTCGGGAACGACCGGACGCTCGAAGGGCTGCATCACCACCCACCGCGGCACGATCGCCCAGGTGACGGGCATCCTCTTCGCGAACATCGCCGGTGGAGCGATCTCCGGGAAGTCGCCGATCCCGAGCGACGGACCGCGTCAGATCGCCGCGCTGCTGACCTCGCCCCTCTTCCACGTCGGAGGCCTGCACTCGAACGTCTGCACCCAGATGACGATCGGCTCGAAGCTCGTCTTCAACGAGGGACGCTTCGACCCCGAGCAGGTGATGCAGCTCATCGAGAGCGAGAAGATCACTACCTGGGGCGCGATTCCCACCATGCTCCACCGCCTGGTGAACCACCCGAAGGTCCGCGACTACGACCTCTCGACCTTGCGGGGCGTCTCCTTCGGCGGCGCACCCACGGCGCCGGAGACGATCGAAAAGGCCCGGGAGGTGCTGCCGATCGAGCCCTCCTTCGCCAACGCCTACGGCCTCACCGAGACCCACGGCGTCGCGACGGTCAACGGGGGCAAGGACCTGCTCGGGCGCAAGACCTCGGTCGGACGCCCCCTGCCCATCCTGGACATCAAGATCGCCGACGAGGAGGGGGAGGAGGTGCCCCAGGGTCAGCTCGGCGAGCTGCTGATGCGCGGGGCCACGATCACTCCCGGCTACTGGAACCGCCCAGACGCCACCGCCGAAACCGTGCGCGACGGCTGGCTCCACTCGGGCGACCTCGGCTACTGCGACGCCGAGGGCTTCTACTTCGTGGTCGATCGTGCGAAGGACATGATCCTGCGCGGGGGCGAGAACGTCTACTGCACCGAGATCGAGAACACCCTCGCCGACCACCCGGAGATCGACGAGGCCGCAGTAGTGGGCGTGCCGGATGCGGAGCTCGGCGAGCGGGTGAAGGCCATCGTCCGGCGCGTCGCGGGCTCGAGCCTCGGGGAGAACGCCGTTCGGACCCACGTCGCGGCCCATATGGCGAGCTTCAAGGTGCCGGAGTTCGTCGAGTTCGTGGACGACCCGCTGCCGCGCAACGCCGCCGGGAAGCTCCTGAAGAACGCCCTGCGGGGCAAGGGCGCGGTGCCCTTCGACACGAAGGACCTCGGGTGAGCAGGGCCGCCCCGTGAACGCCGCGCTCCTGGCCGCTCTCACCTTCGCGCTCTTCGCCCTCGGCTACCGCTACTACTCGCGCTTCCTGTCCGAGCGGGTCTTCCGCCTCTCCGAGGACGAGCCCGTCCCGGCGCGGGAGCTCGAGGACGGCGTCGACTACGTCCCGACGGACAAGCACGTGCTCTGGGGGCACCACTACACGTCGATCGCCGGCGCGGCGCCGATCGTGGGGCCGGCAATCGCGGTGATCTGGGGCTGGCTGCCGGCGCTCGTATGGGTGGTCGTGGGCACGGTGTTCATGGGCGCCGTCCACGACTTCTCGGCGCTGGTGATCAGCCTGCGGCACCGGGGCCGCTCCATCGGCGAGATCACCGGCCACGTGATCGGCCCGCGAGCGCGCACGCTCTTCCTGATCATCATCTCGTTTCTGATCTGGATCGTGCTCGCGGTCTTCGCCTTCATCATCGGCACGCTCTTCCAGTCGAACCCGGGAGCGATCTTCCCCATCTGGATCCAGATCGTGGCGGCCACCGTGCTCGGCTGGCTCGTCTACCGCCGGGGCATCGCGATCCTGGCCCCTTCCCTCGTGGCCTACGCCCTGCTCCTGGCCGCGATCTTCTACGGCAACGCCTTCGCCGAGGCCTACCCGGCCCTGGGCGAGATCCCGGTGGGTACCTGGGTGTGGATCTTGATGATCTACTCCTTCGTCGCGTCGGTGCTGCCGGTCTGGGTCCTGCTCCAGCCCCGCGACTACCTCAATGCCCACCAGCTGCTGACGGGCCTCTCCCTGCTCTTCCTCGGACTGGTCGTCCTGCAGCCCACGGTGCAGGCGCCCGCGATCAACTTCGCGCCCGAGGGCGCCCCTCCGATGATTCCCTTCCTCTTCATCACGATCGCCTGCGGCGCGATCTCCGGCTTCCACGGCCTCGTCTCCTCGGGAACGACGTCGAAGCAGGTGGGCTGCATGACCGACGCGCGAGCGATCGGCTACGGCGGCATGCTCGGCGAGGGAGCCCTCGGCATGCTGGCGGTGCTCGCCGCCACCGCCGGCTTTGCGAGCAGCGCCGAGTGGCACAGTCACTACGCCAGCTGGGGCGCCGCCTCGGGCCTCTCGGCGAAGCTGGACGCCTTCGTCTCGGGGGGCGCCACCTTCGTGGCGGCTCTCGGAATCCCCCACGCTACCGCCAAGACCTTCATCGCCGTGATGGTGATCGCCTTCGCGGCGACGTCCCTCGACACCGGAGCGCGCATCCAACGCCTCGTCATCGCCGAGCTGGCGGAGAGCTACGGCGTGAAGTCCCTGACCAACCGCTACGCCGCCGGCGCCCTGGGCATCGGTGCCGCCCTCCTGCTCGCGGTGACCCAGGCCGACGGCAAGGGCGGGCTCATCCTGTGGCCGCTCTTCGGCACGACGAACCAGCTCGTCGCCGGCGTCAGCCTGCTCGTCATCTCGGTCTGGCTGCGCCAGCAGGGTCGCGCCTACATCTACACGATGGTGCCGATGGTCTTCGTCGGGCTCGCCACCGTCGTGTCGATGCTCGGCGAGGTGCGGGGATACTTCGGAGCCTTCTCGGAGCAGTGGCTGCTGGCCATCATGGGCAGCCTCATCCTGCTCCTCGATCTCTGGGTGGTGTTCGAGGGGATGCGCGTGCTCCTCACGGACGCCAGCCGGCAGCGCGCCGCCTCCGGCGCAGGAGCCTGAGCCATGAACCTGCGACAGCTCGTGGGAAAGACGGTGCTCGTCACGGGCGGCGGAAGCGGAATCGGACGGGAGACGGCCCTCGCCTTCGCGCGGCGGGGCGCAGACCTCGTGATCTGCGACATCGACGAGAAGGGCCTCGAGGCCACCGCCTCGGGTCTCCGCCAGCTCGGCCCCGGTCAGGTCCACGCTCACCGGGTCGACGTGGCGAGCGCAGACGAGGTCCAGGCCTTCGCCGACGCGGTCCACGCGCGGATTCCCGCCGTCGACGTCCTCGTCAACAACGCCGGCGTCGCCATCGGCGGGGGCTTCCTCGACACCTCCCTCCCCGACTGGGAGTGGATCCTCGGCGTCAACCTGCGCGGCGTGATCCACGGCTGCCACTACTTCGTTCCGCCCATGGTCGAGCGCGGAGCCGGGGGCCACGTGGTGAACGTATCCTCCGCGGCCGGCTACTTCGCCAGCGGGCAGCTCGCCGCCTACTGCACCACGAAGTTCGGCGTCCTGGGCCTGTCCGAGGCCCTGCGAGACGAGCTCTCCTCCCACGACATCGGCGTCACCACCATCTGTCCCGGGATCATCAACACGCCCATCACCCGGGCCGCGAAGCTGGTCGGGCCCGACGCGACGCCGGAGGCCCGCGACGCGATGATCTCGGTCTATCAGCGCCGCAACTACGGTCCCGATCGGGTGGCAGAGCGCATCCTCTCGGCCGTCGATCACAACCGCGGCGTCGCACCCATCACCCTCGAAGCCTGGGTCTTCTACTACCTGAAGCGCTGGGTCCCGGGCCTGCTGGCCCGCCTGTCGCGCACCGCCCGCGAGCGGGGACGACGCCAGATGGGACTCGACGCGAGCTGATCCCGGTCCGGCTCAGCCCGGAGGCTCCGCCCTCGCCACGCTGGTATCGGGGTGGAAGGCGATCCAGGCGAACCAGTAGCCCTCGATCACCTCGACCGGATCCGGAGCGTCGACCCGGAAGGTCCGGGAGACCTCGTCGTACACCACCCGCACTGCGTGATCGCCGAAGCGCTCGGAGATCTCGCCCCCGGCAGCCAGCAGCTCGCTGGCCGGGTAGGCCCGGGCGGCCCCGGCTCGGAGCCGGAGCCCCACGGTGGGCATCTTCGGGTGGTAACGATCCGCACCAGCCACGCGCGGCACAGGAAAGAGCAGCCGGGACGACTCGGCGTAGTCCCCGTAGGGCGATTCGCCGTAGTCGCGTCGATGCCCCGTGTCGCGGGTGAGAACGGTCGTGCCGGGGTGCCGTCGCCGCCATGCGCCCCAACTCTCGGTGCGGGCCCGCAGGAGGCGAAGCCTCGCACCGAGGGACGCGCCGGTCACGGCCTCGGCGCCGATCTGCGACCACAGGCTCTCGGTCTCGCGGTCGTACATGAGTAGATCCGAGCGATAGAGCAGCCCCGAGACGCCGAAGCGCCGCGCCGGCGCGGCGTCTTCGAGGCGGCGGTCGAAGACGATCCCGGTGCCGCAGAGCGGGCAGAAGGAGACGAGGATCGGGCGCCCTCCGAGCGTGTCGTTCACGAGCTCGTGCCAGACGAGCAGCGCCACGGGATAGGCTCGTGCCTCCCCGTTCCACGCCAC
>CALDCK010000093.1 GCA_937937315.1 uncultured bacterium | reverse complement strand
GACCGATGGCCGCGCCGCTGCGCATTCTCGTCGTCCACGGGCCGAATCTCAACGCGCTCGGAAGCCGCGAGCCTGCGGTCTACGGCACCACCACCCTGGCCGAGATCGACGCGGAGCTGGCTGCGCTCGCAAAGGAGCAGGCCGCCGAAGTCGAGTTCTTCCAGTCGAACCACGAGGGCGCGCTGATCGATCGGATCCAGGACGCGCGCGCCTCCGCCCATGGCATCCTCATTAATCCGGGGGGACTTACCCACACGAGTGTATCCCTGCGGGATGCGCTCGCGGCCACGGATCTCCCGGTCGTCGAGGTGCACCTCTCCAACGTCTGGGCCCGAGAGGAGTTCCGTCACCGCTCGCTCGTTTCTGCCGTGGCGGTCGGTGTCGTCTCGGGCTTCGGTGCTGACAGCTACAGGCTCGGCCTGGAGGCTCTCCTCGGTCACCTGGCGCGCTGAGACGCCCCATGGCCTGCGATGGGTTCCCCCTTGGGGGATCTCAAGGGCGGACGCCGGCAACCGATAGGTAGACGAGCACTGCACCTTCCCCGGTGCCGCACGCGAATCGACTGCGGTGCTGCGGGTAGCGTGCGTCTAGCCCGGCGCGGCGGGCAGGGGCGGGGTCGGTCGGCTCGTTTTGGCGGTCAACAAGCGAAAGATCCTCGAGAACGCGCGGAAGCTGGCCCAGAAGGGTGCCCAGGCCAAGGCTCTCAAGGAGTACGAGAAGCTCGTCAAGCTCGACCCGAGGGACGCGAAGCTGCGCCTCGAGATCGGGGACGCCTACCGGCGCTGGGGGCAGGTCGACGAGGCGATCGACACCTACGTCAAGGTGGCCGATCAGTACACGCGGGAGGGCTTCGACGCCCGCGCCGTCGCGGTCTACAAGCAGATCGTCAACCTCGATCCGGACCGCACGGCCTCCTACGAGCCCCTGGCGGATCTCTACGAGCGGATGGGACTCGCCGCCGAAGCGGTCAGCGCGCTGCAGACGGCGGCGGACAGCCATCACCGGCAGGGCAGGAAGCGCGAAGCGCTCGAGCTGCTGCGCAAGATGGCGACCATGGACCCGACCAATACGACGAGTCGGCTCAAGGTCGCCGAGCTGCTTCGACAGGAGGGGCTCAACCAGGAGGCCGTTGCGGAGTACGCGCAGGTCGGCCAGGAGCTCGACCGGCAGGGTGACGTGGAGGTGGCCTGCAAGATCTACCGGCGCCTTCTCGAGCTCGATCCCGACCACGTCGAGGCGCTCGCGCGCCTCGGGCAGGGTCTCCTGCGTGCTGGCAAGGCTCCCGCCGCCGAGGCGTTGGCGCGTCGCGCAGTCGACCTGGCACCCGAGGAGCCCACCCACTACGAGCTGCTCGCCGACGTCTACCGCTCCCTGGAGCGGGAGGATGCCCTCGCAGACGTGTATCGCTCGCTCGCCGAACTGTTTCGGCGGCGCGGCGACGATGACGAGGCGCGCGCCATCCTCCAGCGCCACGTGCCCCCCTCGGCCTTCGCGGTGGAAGGGGAGGAGATCGAGTCCCTTGGCGGAGACGCTCTCGACGACGAGGCGTTCCTCGGCGAAGAAGAGCTCGGTGCTGGTGACGAGCTCCTGGGGGAGGAGCTGATCCCGGGGGAGGGCGCCCCGGCGGTGACGTTGGACACCCCCAGCGCCAACGACGATCCGATCGTGCTCGACGAACCCGTCGAGTCGGCCGCTGCAGGGCACGTCGCATCGCACGGTCTCGGACCCTCGGCGCAGGCGTCTCCTGCCGAGCCGGATTGCGACCCGGATCAGCTGCTCGCCGAGGCCAGCGTGTACCTGCGCTACGGAAAGCGCGACAACGCCATCGCGCATCTGGAGCGGATCCTCGCCGTCGAGCCGGAGCACCGGCTCGCCCTCGAGAAGCTCGGCGAGGCCCACGCCGATGCCGGGGACGAGTCGCGTGCCGTGGATGTCTGGGTGCGCGCCGTCAAGCTGGCGCAGCAGGACGCAGACACGGATGCGGTCGGCGTGCTGCGCTCGCGCATCCGCGCCCTCGATGAAGAGGCGGCCAACGCGCTCGAGCCGACGGCGCCGGATCCCGGGCCGCCGGATGCACTGGACGCCGATCAGGACTCCGACTTCGGCATCGACGTGGAGCTGGACGAGGAGATCGACCTCGACGATGCCGAGCTGGACGATGCGCAGCCGGCGGTCGCCATCGAGCCGCCGAGAAGCAGCGGAATCGAGAGCGCGAGTCTCAGTACGGCGACGACGCAGCAGCTGCGCGAGGACCTCGAGGAAGCCGACTTCTACGTCCAGCAGGGGCTGCTCACCGAGGCAGAGGAGATCTACAAGCGGGTGCTCTCGATCGCGCCCAACCACCCGCGAGCGCTCGTGCGCCTCGGTGAAGTGGTGGCAGCGCAAGGCGGAGACCCGGGAGCCGTCGCCACCCCGGTGGAGGAGCCCCAGGGCCGACCGGCGGATCCCGACGAGATCGAGGCCTCCGACGAGCTGGACACCGAGGACTTCGACGTCTCGGACATCGACCTCGACCTCGATGCTGCCGCCGAGTCGCTGCGAGACCCGGAGCCGGAGCTCGACATGCTAGAGCCCGTGCTCACCGCACCCGAGCCGACACCCGCCGCGCCCGAGCCCGTGCTCACCGCACCCGAGCCGACGCCCGCCGCGCCCGAGCCCGTGCTCACCGCACCCGAGCCTGCGCCGACGGCACCCGAGCCGACGTCAGCCACGCCCGAACCGATGTTCGATGACGTGCCGCCGGCCGCGGCCGATGACGCAGAGGGCGAGGCGGGCGGCATCGATCTCATCAGCGAGATCGGCGAGTTCGACGAGCTCGACGAGACTGCCGTCGACAGCGTTGGCGACGAGGCGGAGGGGGAAGCGGACGGGGAGGGCTTCGATCTCGCCGCAGAGCTCAGTGGTGAGTTCGACGCAGACTGGGCCAGCGCCTCGCAGAGCGGCACGGCGCCCGGCGACGACGGATTCACCGCGGTCTTCGACGCATTCAAGAAGGGCGTGAGCGAGGCGCTATCCGAGGGCGACCACGACGCCCACTACGACCTGGGTATCGCGTACAAGGAGATGGGGCTGTTCGACGACGCGATCGGCGAGTTTCGCGCGGCGATGGCCAGCGCGTCGCACCGCCTCGGGTGCCTCCACCTGATCGGCGTCTGCGCCCTGGAAGGGGGACAACCGCGGGTCGCCATAGATCATCTCGAAGAGCTCATGGCCGCCCCCGAAGCGACCGACTCCCAGATACTGGCCGGCCGATTCGACCTGGGTTGTGCCTGGGAGGCACTCGACGACCGGGGTCGCGCACGAGACGCGTTCGACGCCGTGGCGCAGGTCGATGCCACCTTCCGCGACGTGGGCGCCCGGCTCGCTGCGTTGGAGGACGGCTCACCGGGCCCGGTGGAAGCCCCGCCCGAGAAGGACTTCGAATCGTTCGAGGATATGCTCCTCGACGAGGACGATCCGGGCGACGACGGTCAGGCCGAGCCTGCGCTGCAGCGGGCCGATCCGCACGCCGTGGCCGAGGAATGCTACGAGCCCGATGTCGACGACCCGTCGGTCGGGCCGGCGATGGTCCGGGAGGGCGATCCGACACCGGCGCCGCTCTCGGAATCCGCGCACGAGGCGACGCCAGATGCCGACGGCGACGCCCGACCCGGGCCGCCGCTCCCACCGGCGGCGCCCGCACATCCCGATCCCCCGGCACGTGCAACACGACGACGCAAGAAGAAGATCTCCTTCGTGTGAGGACATGACATGAAGCATCTCCGGCAGCTCGGTCTCTCCGAAGATCCCTTCCGCAACGATCACCACGAGAAGTTCAACGTGGACTCCGCGTCGCAGTCGGATGCCCTGCGTCGCCTGGACCGCGCCGTGCGCCAGGGTCGCGGACTCACGGTGCTGATCGGCGCGGTGGGGTCGGGGAAGACCCAGGTGGCGCGCAGGCTCTACGAGGAGCTCGAGGAGGAGGTCTTCGAGGCTGGAATGATGGTCGTGCTGCGCGATGCGGTCGATGCGGACTGGCTACTCGCCCGCTTCGCCAGCCAGCTTGGCGTCGAGCAGGTCGCAGGGGAGCGCGATGCGCTGATCGCACAGATCTACGAGCGCCTCGCCATCATCCGCGAGGATGGGCGTCACGCCGTACTCATCGTGGACGATGCCCATGCGCTCGCAACACGCCGCACGCTTCTGGAGCTGTGCGGACTGGTGAAGCTCGAGTACGAGGATCGGCGACTTCTCAGCGTCGTTCTGGCCGGGGCCCCGCCTCTCCTGGAGGCGCTCGCCGCCGATCCGCTGCTCGCGCATCACGTGGACGTCAGGGTGACGCTGCGCCCCTTCGAGCGCGACGAGGTCGATGACTATCTCGCAGCGCGAATCCACGTCGCGGGCGGGAACCCGAGCCTGGTCCTGCCGGGGGCCTCGGTGGCCCTTCACGAGCTCTCGGACGGCCATCCGGGTCGGATCAATACGCTGGCGGACAACGCCCTCTTCGAGGCGTACGTCGCGGGCCACGCTCAGCTGACACGCTCCGACGTGGAGCGCGCCTACGCCGAGCTGGGCTGGGGGGAGGTCGGCGCGTACGCGCCGCCGACGCCCCAGGCGGCCCGAGCGGTACCCTCCGAGGAGAGCGACGAGCTGGCGGCCGCGGGCGACCTCGAGGCGGAGAGCAGCTTCTCCTCGAGCGCCGTCGCGCCGGCAGCCGATCGCGAGTTCCGAAGCCGGCCCGCGGCAGCGGAGGTGACGGCGCCGGACGCCGGGACGCAGCTGGCCGACCTCGATACCGAGCTGGAGGCGGTCTTCGAGCCGGAGCCCGGGGTCGGGTCCATGAACGGAGACGAGGCGAGTCAGACGGTGCTGATGGACTTCGAGGCGGGCGCCGACCTGGAGATGACCCATCGGCCGCTGCCGCCTTCGGCCATGGCCGCAGCCACCGAGATCCAGCTGGAGCCCGGTGACGCCCTGGATCCCCTGCCGAAGGACGACGACGAGGTCGACGATCTCTTCATGGAGCTCCTGGACGACTGAGGCTCGGGCTCGCCTTCGAGCTACTCCGCCGCCGCGGGCGGCGCGTCGGCGCGATTGACGGTGACCTCGAAGGACTGGGTGGTCTCCAGGCCCGTCGAGTCGCGTACCACGATCGAGACGGGGTGGACGCCGGTCTGCACATCCGTGGGTCTCCAGGCCAGGTCCCCCAGAATCTCGTCGATCGTCATTCCCTCGGGCCCGGCGCCGAGGTGGTAGCGGAGCATGCGATCGCCATCGGGGTCCTTGGCCTTGACGGTGTAGCGGAACACGCCGTCGTCACGGAATCCCGGTGGTGCGGAGACGATCTCGGGATGGGCGCTGCCCACGCGTACCGGGGCGCTCACGAGGGGCAGGCTGCGGTTCGCACCGTCGTTGGCCCACACGCGCACCACGATCTCGTCACCATGGCGTAGCGAGCCGGTCTCGAGGGTGTTGCCCACGTC
>CALDCK010000092.1 GCA_937937315.1 uncultured bacterium | reverse complement strand
GGAGATGCTGGCGATCTCTCGGGTCGGGTCGGCCGGTGTCGCTGCGAGGTCCTCCACGACGACACCCGCGGGCATGAAGAGGACCCGGCTCCGGCGGTCGGGCAGCTCCAGGTTGCGGACCGAGTAGGCCAGCTCGCCCAGGCTCTGGTCGAGCTCCTGGATCAGTTGCTCGACGCGAGACATCTCGTTCCACTGGTCGCTGCGCGCATCCTCCGCAGTCGGCGGCGCGGGAGAGGGCGCCGACTGCTCCTCCTGGGCCGGCTCGCAGCCGGCGAGCGTGACGGTGAGTGCGAGGGCCAAGGCCCCGTGAGCCAGTCGCCACGCGCGGAACCCTCGCTCGCTACGGCGCATAGCGGGATCGTTCGGAGCCGATTCGAGGAACATCACCGATTCAAGATGCACGACGCGGGGGAAACTCGCCATGCTCAGCGGGATCGTCGGCGCCGCGTTCTCTCGGGCTTCGGCTTGGGAATGGGTCCGAGGGCGGCCTCGATCGCGGCCTCGTCGGGCACCTCTCCCGGGTCGTAGCCCTCCAGGGCGCGGGCGATGGCGGCGAGATGGAGCGGCGTCGTTCCGCAGCACCCCCCGATGATGCGTGCCCCCGCGTCCCGCGCGAGTCGGGCATAGCGCCCCATGATCTCCTCGGTGCCGCTGTAGACGATCTCACCGCCCACGGTCTGGGGCACCCCGCAGTTGCCCTTCGCGATGATCACGTCGCCCGGGCTCGCGTTTCGCGCAAAGCCGCAGAGCGTGCCGAGCAGCATCGCCGGGCCGGCGCCGCAGTTGGCGCCGTAGGCCACGACCGGAGTCGGGAGGGCATGCACGAAGGCGCTCGCCCGCTCGGGCGTATCGCCCATCATGGTGCGGCCGGCCGTGTCGAAGGTCATGGTCGAAGCCACGGGTAGGCCGGTTCCAGCGGCTGCCTTCACGGCGGCCGCCAGCTCGTCGAAGGCGAAGATCGTCTCGATCCAGAGCACGTCCACGCCCCCGGTGGCGAGGGCCTGGGCCTGCTCGCTGAACACCGCCTCGGCCTCCTCTGGCGACTGGGAGCCGTAGGGCTTCATGAGCTCGCCGGTCGGCCCCATCGAGCCCGCCACTACGACCGGGCGTCCCGAGCGATCCGCAGCGCTCCGTGCGAGGCGGGCGGCCGCCTCGTTGATCTCGCTCGTGCGTTCCGAGGCCTGGTCGAGGGCGAGGCGGCGGCGGTTCGCGCCGAATGTGTTGGTCAGGATGATGTCCGAGCCCACCTCGAGGAAGCTGTCGTGGAGCCGGGTGACCTTCTCCGGCGCGTCCAGGTTCCAGAGATCCGGCGCCTGACCCGGCGGCAGGCCCATCGCCATCATGTTGGTCCCGGTGGCGCCGTCGGCTAGCAGGTATTCGCGCTCGGCGAGGAGATCTTCGATCAGGCTCATTTCCGTCTCTCGGGTAGGGGTGGGTAGTGTAGGTCGGAATCCCAACCTTTGGCGGGGCGCTATGGGTCGAGCTGCGAGCTTCTCGCCGGTTCGTTTCCGCGACGGGGATCACATTCCCTCCCGGGTCGGGGGGTCGTTAGGAACCCTGGGTAGCCGCCATCGCGGCTCCCGTGGGAGGATCGAGGCCCATGCAGGACGGTCGAACCATCGAGCGCCGAAGGAACGGTTCCGGTCTGGAGGACTTCGCACACTGGGCCGCGACCCTCGTCGTGGTTCGCGGCGGTGCGGAGGGAAGCGAACACGAGCTGGCGCGTCGGCGGGTCGTCGTCGGCCGCGGCCCCGGTGTGGACCTCGCCTTCAGCGATCCGGAGATGTCCCAGCAGCACGCCGCCATCGAGTTCGAGCACGGCGTCTTTCGCGTGGTGGATCTGGGCAGCACGAACGGCGTCTGCGTGAACGGGGAGCGGGTCGAGGAGCGCGAGCTGGAGCACGGCGATCGGATCGTGCTCGGGATGCACGTGTTTCGCGTTCTCATCGAGAAGCGGGACGCGATGCCGCGCGTGTACGTACTCTCCGAGAGCTAGCCGGGTGTCGCAGGGCCCTCCCGTCACCGTGCCCTCGCTCTGCCTGCTCTTCGGAGGACCGACCGCGTGAGCGCCTCGGGCATCCGCAAGGTCGCCGGCTACGAGCTCGAGGGAGACCTCGCCGAGGGCGGGATGGGCGTGGTCCGCCTGGCGCGCCAGCCGGAGCTCGATCGGCGGGTGGTCCTGAAGACCCTGCGCCGCGACCTGAACGACCCGGCCGCCGAAGAGCGCTTTCTGCGCGAGGCCCGGGCCGCCGCGTCGCTCCACCACCCGAACGTGGTGGGCGTGTACGACTGCTTCACCTGGCGCGGGGGGCGGACCATTGCGCAGGAGTTCGTGGACGGCGTCGATCTGGCGACCCTGCTCGAGAAGGTGGGCCGGATCGACCCCCGGATCTCTGCGCTCCTGGCGCTCGAGATCGCCCGGGGGCTCGAGGAGATCCACGCCCGGGGGCTCATCCATCGCGACTTGAAGCCGTCGAACGTGCTCCTGGGTCGCGGGGGTGAGGTCAAGATCGCCGACTTCGGGATCGCACTGGATCCGAAGGGCCGCGCGCTCACCCGCACCGGCTTCTCCGTGGGAACGCCGCCCTATATGTCGCCCGAGCAGCTGCTCGGCGCCCGACTCGACTTCCGCAGTGATCTCTTCGCCTTCGGCGTGCTCCTCTACGAGATGCTCTGCGGTGTCCGGCCCTTCGAGAGCGCCGACCCCGAGGACGAGGCCCTGGTGCGACGGATCGAGGCGGAGCGCTATCCGACCCTGCGAAGGCGAGCCCCGGGTGCACCGCGCTACCTCGGAGCCGTGGTGCGCGTGTGCCTGCGCGGTAAGCCGAAGCGGCGCTTCGTGTCGACGTCGGCTCTGCGACGCACCCTCGAACAGCGCCTCGGACATCCGTCCCCTGCCGATTGCCGGTGCGCGATCGCGGGCTGGCTCGGCGCGAGCGGCGCGCTGCCCGCTCCGCGGCGGAGAACCGCGCGAACCCGGGCGGCGAAGCCGGACCCCGAGCCCGAGGAGGCGACGGCCAGGCGGCCGAGGCGCCTGCGCCCCGGCTTTGCCTGGGCATTGCTGATCGCGCTCGCAGCCGGGGCGCTCGTGACGTCCTGGATCGATGTAGAGGCGGTGGGGGTGCAGCTGGCCTCGATCGCCCGCACGACCCGCGCCGCCGACTGATCCCCCGGCGCCTCTCCCCAGTCGCCCCGGCTCGCGGCGCCGGTAGCCGAACCGGCCGGGAGGGCGCTACCCAGAGCCCGTTCCGGAGGGATGCCCGGGCCCCGAGCGGGCGGTCCCAGGAGGAGAGCCTTTGAGCACAGGTGGGGGATCGCCCCTTCGAGCGATCGTCTATGCATTCACAGCGAACCTGTTGATCGCAATCACGAAAACCGCAACAGCGGTTGCGACCGGATCGAGCAGCATGCTCGCCGAGGCGATCCACTCCTATGCCGACACGGCCAATCAGCTGCTGCTCATGTACGGGCTGCACCGATCCCGTCGCGCCGCGGATCGCGAGCACCCGCTCGGCTACGGCAAGGTCTCCTACTTCTGGAGCTTCGTCGACGACACCCCCGTCATCAACCGGTTCAAGACCATGTCCGACATTCCGGCCAAGACCCCCGTCTCTGAGGCGATGGCGAAGGACATGAAGACACGTGGCTTCAGGTTCTTCGGACC